>NZ_JBHWHY010000021.1:0-118684 GCF_042732265.1 Streptomyces sp. NPDC059788
CGGGCGCACCGCGGCCCCGGGCCCCGCCGCCCGCCCCGTGCGCGACACTGACCGCATGAGACTCTTCGCCGCCGTACTCCCGCCCGAGGCCGCCGTCGACGAACTCGACGCCCGGGTACGCCGGTTGCGGGCGCTGCCCGGCGCCGATCGGCTGCGCTGGACCGGCCGGGCCGGCTGGCACTTCACCCTCGCCTTCTACGGCGAGGTACCCGACACCACCCTGCCGGGCCTGCACGAACGGCTGGCGCGGGCCGCGCGGCGGCACGAGCCGTTCCCGCTGCGCCTCAAGGGCGGCGGGCGCTTCGCGGACCGGGTGGTGTGGGCCGGGGCCGAGGGCGGCCTGCCGGCCATGCGCAAGCTGGCGGACTCGGCCGCGGCGGCGGCCCGCCGGGCCGGGGTGGAGGTGAGCGGCCACCGCCAGTACACCCCGCACCTGACCGTCGCCCGCAACCGCGCGGCAGCCCTCGACACCGGCCCGTTCGTCGACGGCCTGGCCGGCTTCGAGGGCGGCGCGTGGACCGTACGGGAGCTGGCGCTCGTCCGCAGCCGGCTGCCGGACTCCGGGGTGGCGGGCGAGCAGCCCCGGTACGAGACGGTGGCGGCCTGGCCGCTGGGCCGCTGAGCAGGCGTCCCGCCGCCCGTCGGGGCCCGTGGGGCCCGCCTGGCCGTCGGCGGCCGCCGCGGGCCGGTTAGGCTCGAAGGGTGGACCCCAAAACCCGTAACCGGATCATGTCCGGCCTGTTCGCCGTGCTGCTCGTCGTCGTGATCGTGGCGGCCGCCCTGCGCTGAGACGCCGGGCGGCCCTCGACGGCATCGCGTCGCGCACTCACCTCACCAGGCGAACGCCTCCGGAGACGGCCCCGTGCCGGGGAAGATCTCGTCGAGCGAGTCGAGCAGCTCGGGCGACAGCTCCAGCTCCACGGCGCGCAGCGCGGATTCGAGCTGGCCGGTGGTGCGCGGCCCGACGATCGGCCCGGTCACACCGGGCCGGGTGAGCAGCCAGGCCAGCGCGACCTCGCCGGGCTGCAGTCCGTGCTTGTCGAGCAGGTCCTCGTAGGACTCGATCTGTGCCCGGATCGCGGAGTTCGCCAGCGCGCCGGCCGAGCGGCCCCCGTTCGTACGGGCTCCGCCGCCCTCGCGCTCCTTGCGCAGGGCGCCGCCGAGCAGGCCGCCGTGCAGCGGCGACCACGGGATGACGCCGAGGCCGTAGGACCGGGCCGCCGGGATCACCTCCATCTCGGCGCGCCGCTCGGCGAGGTTGTACAGGCACTGCTCGCTGACCAGGCCGAGGGAGCCGCGGCGTGCGGCGGCCTCGTTGGCCTGCGCGAGGTGCCAGCCCGCGTGGTTGGAGGACCCGGCGTAAAGGATCTTGCCCTGCTGCACCAGGACGTCGACGGCCTGCCAGATCTCGTCCCACGGCGTGTGCCGGTCCACGTGGTGGAACTGGTACAGGTCGATGTGGTCGGTGTTCAGGCGCTTGAGGCTGGCGTCCACCGCCCGCCGGATGTTGAGCGCGGACAGGCGGTCGTCGTTGGGCCAGACCTGTCCGCCGTCGGCGCCCATGTTGCCGTAGACCTTCGTGGCGAGCACGGTCTTGTCGCGGCGGCCGCCGCCCTGGGCGAACCAGGAGCCGACGATCTCCTCGGTGCGGCCCTTGTTCTCGCCCCATCCGTAGACGTTGGCGGTGTCGAGGAAGTTGACGCCCGCGGCGAGCGCGGCGTCCATGATGGTGTGGCTGTCGGCTTCGTCCGTCTGGGGGCCGAAGTTCATGGTGCCGAGAACGAGTCGGCTGACCTTGAGTCCGGTGCGTCCGAGCTGCGTGTACTCCATGAGGCCATAGCCAACGCCTTGGAGTGCGCTCGAATCAAGCAGTCCGCCGTGTCCGGCGGGTGGTCGTGCGGGGCGCGCGGCCGTCCGTCCCTCAGGCGTCCACGGGGGTGTACGGCGCGCCCACGCCCCACGCCTGGTGCAGGGCGTCCGCGAAGGCCGCCGCGAGCAGGTGCTCGCCCGAGGCGGAGGGGTGCGTTCCGTCGTAGGTGTCCCGGTCCAGGTCGTAGTCGGCCGGGTGGGAGGCCAGCAGCAGCGGTGAGGCGGGGGTCGACAGGTCCGCGACCGCCTTGGCCAGCAGTTCGTTGAAGCGCTCGCACTCGGCGGCGAAGGGGGCGTCGGACAGGGCGCGGGTGTTCGGGATGACCGGCAGCAGTACGGCGCGTATGTGCCCGTTGGCGGCCCGCGCCCGTGCGACGAAGCGGTGCACGTTCGCGGCGGTCTGCGCGGCGTCCGTGTAGAACCCGAGGTCTATCAGCCCGAGCGAGACCAGCAGGGTGTCGGCCTTGGTGGTGCGCACGGCGTCGCCGATCAGCGGCGCCATGTGGTGCCAGCCCTCGCCCCAGCCGGCCAGGTGCCGCCGGGCGCGCTCGGGGAAGTCCGGGTCGCGGTAGGCGTGCGAGACGGCCGCGTCGGCGGACATGTCGTACAGCTCGGTACGCGGTCCGACGATGCGGTACGGGCCGCCGAAGGTCCGGTTGAGGTGCTGCCACATCCGGTAGCGCCACGTGAAGTCACCGGCGCTGCCGACCGTCATCGAGTCACCGACGAACATCACACGCATACGACCTCCCGGCCGCCCGGCCCGGGCGCGCCGGAGAGCGCTGTCGGGGTGGTCATGCCGAGATCATAAGGAGCGGGGGGCCGGAGGGGGCGGGCGGGGCGGGGATGCGTTCGCAGTTTCGAAACCCACCTCTTCGAGCGATGGCAGTCGCGTGTTTCCGCGCCTACCTTAATTCGTGGGAGTCCGGTCGCTCATGCGTCGCATCTCGCATCCGCGCTGGTGCGGCTGCTGTTCCGGTGCTGTTCCGGCCGCTGGGCTGCCGTGACCGGAATAGCGATGTCCCCACGAATGCGAGGAGCCAGGGGCGCAGGACGGTTTACCGGACCGATGGATACGTGAATTGCCGAGTACGTGACCTTGACCGTGGCCGGGGCCGTGTCCGAAATGCGGCCGGCGCACTCCGGGAGTGATCCGTGCGCACCGGAATTTCCCGGGGACCGATTTCGTGAGCTGAATGTGTGGGCGGGAAGCCGGCCGCCGGGTATACCGACGGCCGGCCTTCTCGCGTCCGGCCGCGGGCCGGCAGCCGGGCCGCACCGCCGCGCGGCCGAAGTGGGAGGCTGTGCCCATGCGTTCGCTACTGTGCGCGGCCGGGGCCGCGGGAATACTGCTGTTCGCGGCGGCCGGACCGGCGACGGCCGACGGCGGGGCAGGGGACGAGGGCTTCACGATCGGGGACAGGCGGATCACCGAGTCCAGCGGCCTGGCGGCCAGCCGGGCCCACCCCGGCGTGTACTGGACCCACAACGACAGCGACGACGGACCGTACGTCTACGCCGTGGACGGCCGCACCGGCCGCACGGTCGCGACGATCACACTGCGCGGCATCGGCGACCCCCGCGACGTGGAGGCGGTCTCGGTCGGCCCGGACGGCAACGTCTACGTCGGTGACATCGGCGACAATCTCGGCGGCAGCTGGGACCACGTATGGATCTACCGTTTCCCCGAGCCGGAGCGGCTGCGCGACCAGACCGTCACCGCGGCGCAGTTCACCGTCAAGTACGGCGACGGGCCGCGGGACGCCGAGGCGATGATGGTGCACCCGAAAACCGGGCGGGTCTACATCGCCAGCAAGAAGAAGAGCGGCGGGGCCGCCCTGTACGAGGGCCCGGAGCGGCTGGCCGCGCGCGGCGCGAACACCTTCCGCCGGGTCGCCGGCATCGACCAGTGGGTGACGGACGGGGCGTTCTCGCCGGACGGTACGCGGCTGCTGCTGCGCGGCTACTTCGGCGCCGAGATGTACCGGTGGGAGGGCGGCCGTCCCAAGGACATCGGGAGCGTGGGCGTGCCGTTGCAGATGCAGGGGGAGTCGGTGACCTTCACCCCGGACGGGCGGACGCTGCTGTTCGGGTCGGAGGGCAAGGGGAGCCAGGTGCAGCCGGTGGGGCTCAGCGGTGATCAGCTGCCGGAGTCGGCGGCGAAGGAGTCCGGCGGCAAGGGCGGCGACGGCGGCGCGGGCAAGGGGGACGCGGCCGACGGTAGCCAGGACGCGGGCAAGAACCGCAACGTGCTGCTGGCGGCGGCGACGTTCGGCGTGGCGACGGTGGTGGTGCTGGCGCTGCGCCGGGTGTTCCGCCGGCGGTAGGGCACAGGGGGACCGGGCGCCCGTTCCGTCCTACGAGCCGGGCGCCGCCCTCCCCGGCGGCCCGCCCTCTCAGCAGCCCGGCCCCTCAATAGCCCGGCCTTTCAGCAGCCTGGCCCTTCAGCAGCCCCGCTCCTCGAAGTACGCGGCGAAGCCGTCGAGCAGACGGCCGAGGCCCAGTTCGAACGCCGCGTCGTCGTCGGCGTCGGCGGTGAAGGTGTCCTCGGCGAGCTGGGCGAGGTGCGGGTAGCGGCCGCTCTCCATCGCCCGGACCAGGAAGGCCTCCTGCGTCTTCCACCACTCCTCGTCGCTGATGCCGGTGTGCTTCTCGGCCATCACCGAGTTCAGCCGGGTGCGGGCGGCGCCCGCGACGTAGCCCTCCACGGCCAGCAGTATCCGGATCTTCTCCCGGTCGGGGAGGTCCAGGCCGGACAGCCCGCGCAGGGTGAACTCCAGGCCGTCCAGCGAGTTGGGGCCCAGCAGCGGGCGCGTCTGGTCGATCTGGAGCAGCCACGGGTGCCGGTGGTGCAGCTGCCAGTTGCCGCGCGCGGCGGTCTCCAGGACGGTGCGCCAGCCGGCCTCGGGCCCGGGGAACTCCGCGGCGTCGAACTCGACGATCTGGTCGAGCATCAGGTCCAGCAGCTCGCCCTTGCCCGGCACGTAGCGGTAGAGCGACATCGTGCCGACGCCCAGTTCGGCGGCGACCCGGCGCATGGAGACGGCGCCGATGCCCTCGGCGTCGGCGACCGCCACCGCGGCGGTGACGATCCGGTCGAGGGTCAGGCCGGGCTTGGGGCCGCGGCTGGGCCGCTCGCCGGTGCCCCAGAGCAGCTCCATGCTGCGCGTCACATCGCCGCTGCCGCTGTGTTCTGTCGTCATGGTGCCGCCCAGTCTAAGCCGCCGCGCAAAAACCGGGTACGTCGTACGCACAACCGGGTACGGTGTACGCGTAACTGGGCACGGCGTACCCGATTCGGGGTGGCGGAAGGACGGGGAAGCGCATGGGGACATCCGGAACGGCCGTGCTGGCGGAGGGCCTGGCCAAGCGGTACGGCGACAAGCGGGCGCTCGACGGCTTCGACCTCGCCGTACGGCGCGGCACCGTGCAGGGCTTGCTCGGCCCCAACGGCGCGGGCAAGACCACCGCCGTACGGATTCTGGCGACGCTGCTGCGGCTGGACGGCGGGCGGGCGACGGTCGCCGGGCACGACGTGGCGCGCGAGCCGCACGCCGTACGCAGGCGGATCGGCCTGGCCGGGCAGTACGCCGCCTTGGACGAGATCCTGACCGGACGGCAGAACCTGGAGATGTTCGGGCGGCTGTTCCACCTGGACGGGCGGCGGGCGCGGGCCCGCGCGGACGAGCTGCTGGACCGGTTCGGTCTGACCGACGCCGCCGGCAAGCAGGTCAGGGCCTACAGCGGCGGCATGCGGCGGCGCCTGGACCTGGCGGCCGGCATGCTGCTCGCGCCCGAGGTGCTGTTCCTGGACGAGCCGACGACCGGACTCGACCCGCGCGGCCGCAACGAGGTCTGGGGGAGCGTCCGGGACCTGGTCGCGGGCGGTACGACGGTCCTGCTGACCACGCAGTACCTCGACGAGGCCGACCAGCTGGCCGACCGGATCGCCGTCATCGACCACGGCCGGACCGTCGCCGAGGACACCCCGGACGGGCTCAAGCAGGGCATCGGCGGCGACCGCGTCCAGGTGGTGCTGCGCGACGCGGGCGAACTGCCGCGGGCGGCGCGGATCGTGGCGCGGGTGGCGGCGTACGGCGCCGAGCCGGACACGGGCGCGGCGGAACGGCGGGTCGGTGCGCCGGTGACGGACGGCGTGGCGGCCCTGACCGAGGTCGCGCGGGCGCTCCAGGACGCGAAGGTGGACGTGGCGGACATCGGACTGCGGCGGCCGACGCTGGACGAGGTCTTCCTGCGCCTGACGGGACACCGTACGGCGGATGCGACCGCCACCACGGCGGACGTGCCCGCCCCCACGCACCGGACGGAGGCCGCCGCGTGAGCACCCCCGCGACCCCCGCCACTCCCGCGCCCCTCCCGGAGCGGCGCCTGTACTGGGCCCTCGCCGACTGCTGGACCGTCGTCCGCCGCGACCTCACCCACTTCGTCAGACAGCCCGTCAACATCGCCTGGCAGCTGGGCTTCCCGATCGTCTCCGTCCTGCTCTTCGTCTACGTCTTCGGCAGCGCGATGGACGTCGGCGGCGGGCGCTCCTACCGGGACTACGCCATGCCCGGCATGTTCGCCATGACGATGGCCTTCGGCTTCATGAACACCGCGGTGCTGGTCGCGGTCGACAAGGACCGGGGCGTGACCGACCGCTTCCGCTCGATGCCGATGGCGCGTTCGGCGGTGGTCAGCGGCCGGGGTGTCGCGGACGTGTGCGGCGCGGCGCTGGACCTGGCGGTGCTGGCGCTGATCGCCGTCGTCGTCGGCTGGCGCTCGGACGGCAGCGCGCTCGCCACGCTGGCCGCCTTCGCCCTGCTGCTGCACCTGCGCTTCGCGCTCATCTGGCTCGGGGTGCTGCTGGGGCTGCTGGTGCCCAACCAGGAGGCGGCGGGCGGGCTGTTCGGGGTGGCCTTCCCGTTCGGCATGATCTCCAGCGTCTTCACACCGCCGTCGATGATGCCGGACTGGCTGGGCACGATCGCGATGTGGAACCCGGTCTCCTCGACGGCGAACGCCGTCCGCGAACTGTTCGGCCGGCCCGGCGCGACCGGCGGCAGCTGGATCGAGGAACACGCCCTGCTGATGGCGGTGGTCTGGCCGGTCGTCCTGACCGCGGTCTTCCTGCCGCTGGCGGTACGCCGCTTCCAGCGCCTCAGTCGCTGAGCGGCCGGGTGCCCCGCCGTGCCGCTACGGTGAGCGCCCCGCGAAGCAGCGGGCTCAGAGGGAACGGGTCCGGCACGAGGCCGCCGGGTTGTGTGCGCAAGGGGTTCCCCGCCACAGGTCGCACGGCGGCTACGGGTCTCCCGGAAGTCCGCGTACGCCTGGCACGCACCAGAAGCACGCACCTGGTCCCGGCGCGGTCACGCGCCCCGCGTCACCATCCGGGCCGCGGGCTCGGGGCGTGTACCGCTCGCGGTCCTGGTGTGCCGCAGAACCGGTCACCGCTCCCGGCTCATCTTCCGGACGTTACCCCCGACCAGGGACCTCGGCGGCCGTTCCCGTCCGCGCTCACCTGGCGCGCTCGGCGAGCGGGTCCAGGCCCGACACGTAAGTCTACAGCTGTATACTTACGTGGTCGGATACCTCGCATCACCGCGGAGTGCGGGCCGCGAGGCGGCCCTGAGAGGGAACACGAGATGAACCTCAACCTGACCGGTAAGCGCGCGCTCGTCACAGGTTCGAGCGCGGGGCTGGGCAAGGACACTGCGAAGCTGCTGGCAGCCGAGGGTGCCGCGGTCGTGGTCCACGGCCGGGACAAGGACCGTACGGAGGGGGTCGCGCAGGAGATCCGGGAGGCCGGCGGGACGGCCGGCGCGGTCGTCGGTGACCTCGCCGACGACCGCGCCGCCGCCGACGTCGCCCGCGCCGCCACTGCGGACGGCCCCGTCGACATCCTCGTCAACAACGCCGGTTTCTACCGGGACCTGTCCTGGGCCGAAGCCACTCCCGACGAGTGGCGCGACACCTACAACGTCAACGTCGTCTCAGGCGTCCGCATGATCCGGCACCTGGTCCCCGCCATGCGCGAACGCGGCTGGGGGCGTGTCGTCACCATCGGCGGCGGGCTCGCCTCCCAGCCGATGAACACCCACCCCCAGTACAACGCCACCTTGGCCGCCCGGCACAACCTCGCTGTCTCCCTCGCCCGCGAACTCAAGGGCACCGGCGTCACGTCCAACGTCGTTTCCCCCGGGGTGATCCTCGTCGAGGCCACCAAGGACCTCGTCACCGGCATCGGGCCCGACCGTGGCTGGGGCCGGACCTGGGACGAGATCCAGCCCAACGCCGTCCGGGCTCTCCTCCCCAACGACCAGGAGCGCTTCGGCGAACCGGAGGAGATCGCCGCAGCCGTCGCCTACCTCTGCAGCGGCTACGCCCAGTACATCAGCGGAGCCACCATCCGCGTCGACGGCGGACTCATCCGCTCCGCCTTCTGAGCGCACCGGCTCCGCTGTCCCGCGGGCCGACGACGGACGGCTACCCGTCGGCGCCGTCGAGACCGGGTCCGGGCACCGACGTGCCGCCCGCTTCATGGATGACCGGTTCGAGCATGTCGGTGAGGAGGGCGGTGAGGTGGGCGTCATCGGCCGTGACGAGCGCGGTGGTACCGACGACGCTGCGCAGCAGCCACGTTCCGGCGACCAGCGCGAGGGCGAGCTGCGCGCGCACCTCGGCGTCCGATCCGTCGAGCAACCCTGCCAGACGGGCCCCCACGTTGGTCTCCACGCCCTGCCGGACGATGCCCGCCGCCTCCGCGTCCGGCGCCGAGCGCAACAACAGGAGGAACGGATCGAGCCGTTCGGCGCCGGACGCGGTGCGCTCGGTGAGCGTGTGGGCGATGGCACCCGCCAAGCCGGTGCGTTCGTCGCCGACGATGGCCGGCGGTGCGAAGGCACGAGCGACGGCCTGCGCGAACAGGCCCTCCTTCGAGCCGAAGTAGCGGTTGATCATCATCGCCGACACACCCGCCCGCTCGGCGATCTGGCGCACCCCGGCCCCGGCGTACCCGTGCTCGGTGAACTCCACGACCGCGGCGGCGAGGATCGCCTCGCGCGTCGCGGCGGCGTCGCGCCTGCGGGCAGGACGTGCAGTGCTCATGGCCAGGAGCATACGGGGGCGCCGATGCACGGATCACGGGACGGTGGAGCCGCGGTCAGCGCGCTGGAGTCCCCGCTTTCACCTGCACGGCCGCCGCCCTCGTACGGACGGAGCGGCGGGCGCGTGCGTCGGCGGTTGCTACAGCTTGCCGATGACGTGGTCGACGCAGGCGGTGAGCGCCTCGACGTCCGCCGGGTCGATCGCCGGGAACATCGCCACCCGCAGCTGGTTGCGGCCCAGCTTGCGGTACGGCTCGGTGTCGACGATGCCGTTGGCGCGCAGCACCTTGGCGACGGCGGCCGCGTCGATCGCGTCGTCGAAGTCGATGGTGCCGATGACCTGGGAGCGCTTGGCCGCGTCGGTGACGAACGGCGTCGCGTACGCGGACTCCTCGGCCCAGCCGTACAGCGTGCGCGAGGAGGCCGCGGTGCGCCGCACCGCCCAGTCCAGGCCGCCCTGGCCGTTGATCCACTCCAGCTGCTCGTTGAGCAGGAAGAGGGTGGACAGCGCCGGGGTGTTGTATGTCTGGTTCTTCAGGGAGTTGTCGATCGCCGTCGGCAGCGAGAAGAACTCCGGGATGTGCCGGCCGGAGGCGTGCACGCCGCGGGCGCGCTCCAGGGCGGCGGGGGAGAAGACGCCGATCCACAGGCCGCCGTCGGAGGCGAAGGACTTCTGTGGCGCGAAGTAGTAGACGTCGGTCTGCGCGATGTCGACGGGCAGGCCGCCCGCGCCGGAGGTCGCGTCCACCAGGACCAGGGAGCCGGTGTCCGCGCCCGCCACGCGCTCGATGGGAGCGGCGACACCGGTGGAGGTCTCGTTGTGGGTGAGGGCGTAGACGTCCACGCCCTCCTCGGCCTTGGGCTCCGGGTGGTCGCCCGGGTCGGCGGAGATCAGCGTGGGCTCGGCGAGCCACGGCGCCAGCTTGGCGGCCTTGGCGAACTTCGAGGAGAACTCGCCGAACGTGAGGTGCTGGGACTTGTTCTCGATCAGGCCGTGGGTCGCGATGTCCCAGAAGGCGGTGGAGCCGCCGTTGCCGAGGACGACCTCGTAGCCCTCGGGGAGCCGGAACAGCTCGCGTACGCCGTCGCGTACCTTGCCGACCAGGTTCTTGACCGGAGCCTGGCGGTGGGACGTGCCGAGCAGGGAACGTCCGGTGGCGGCGAGGGCGTCGAGCGCCTCCGTACGCACCTTGGAGGGGCCCGCGCCGAAGCGACCGTCGGCGGGCTTGATGTCAGCGGGAATCTGGATATCAGCCACGGGCGAAGCGTAATCCGTCAGGGGGCCGGTTCAGGACCGGGGTCCACCGGATGAGACGGAACGGGGGCTGCCGTTTGCCGGGGGTCCGCGCGACGCGTGTCCGCCTCGCGGGCATCCGCCGTACGGGCCTGCGCGTACAGGTCGGTGACCGAGGCCGCGGCCCGCGCCAGCTCCGCCCGTGCCTCCGGCGGTTCGAGGACCTCCAGCGACGTGGCGAACTGGAGCAGCTGGCGGACCGCGCGCAGCTCCTGCAGTGCCAGTTCGACCGTCACCCAGGTCCCGCCGGTGTCCCGCGGCGGCTCCACCAGCGCCGTACCGAGGATGCGGACGAACAGGTCCAGACGGGTACGCAGCACCCGGGCCGTCACCCGCAGTCCCGCCGGCCGGGTCTCCACCTGCCGGCGCAGTGCTTCCCACGCGTCGGCCAGCTCCACGCCCTCGCGGCGCCGGACGGGCGCGTCGAGCACGGTGGCCTCGGCCACCCGGTCGGCCCGGAAGAGCCGCGCGCGCCGCCGCCGGTCCGCGACCAGGTACCAGGTCCCGGCCTTGGAGACGAGCCCGTACGGGTCGACGGTGTACGTACGCGGCTCGGTCTCGCCGCTGTGCCGGTACCGCAGGCGCAGCCGCCGGTCGGCGAAGACCGCGGTGTGCAGGGCGTCCAGCTCCACGTCCGGCCGGGGGCCGGACAGCCAGCGCCCGGGGTCGACCAGGATGCGGCGGCTGGTCAGTTCGGCGGCGGGCCGGTGCGGCGCGGGCAGCGCGGCCATCACCTTGCGCAGCGCGGAGCCGAGCGCGTCGTCCAGTCCGAGCGCGTGGTGCGCCCCCTCGGCGGCCAGTACGAACAGGGCGCGCGCCTCGTCGGTGGTCAGCCCGGTCACGTCCGTGCGGAACCCGGGCAGCAGCGCGATGCCGCCGTGCCGTCCCCGCTCCGCGTACACCGGCACCCCGGCCGCCGACAGCGACTCGATGTCGCGGTAGATCGTCCGTACGGACACCTCCAGCCGTGCGGCCAGGTCGGCGGCCGGCACCCGGCCGCGCGTCTGGAGGAGCAGGAGGACGGAGAGGAGGCGGTCGGATTTCACGCGGTCCAGTCTTCCGGAAAGCCGGACGGAAAACATGACGGCGGGTGTCAAGTTATGACGCCAAAGTGCCGGGCATGGACATCATGAACCCCACCGTTCCCGCCGTTTCCGCCGCCCCTGCCGAGTTGGCCGCCCAGGTCGCCGGCGTCGTCTTCGTCCCTGGTGACGAGGGGTACGAGACGGAGCGCTCCGGCTTCCAGACCGGGCACCGGCACCGGCCGTCGGTGATCGTCGGGGCGGCGGGGGCGGCCGACGTCGTGGCGGCGGTGCGGTACGCCCGCGCCAACGGCCTGCCCGTGTCCGTGCAGTCGACCGGGCACGGACTCGCGGCGGCGACCGACGGCGGGCTGCTGGTCAGCACGCGCCGGATGGACGAGGTGCGGATCGACGCCGGGGCGCGCACCGCGTGGGCCGGGGCGGGCGCGCTGTGGGGCGATGTGATCGAGGAGGCCGCGCCGTACGGGCTGGCGCCGGTGAACGGGTCGTCGCCCGGCGTGGGGGTCGTGGGATACACGCTCGGCGGTGGGCTGGGCATTCTGGGCCGGGAGTTCGGCTACGCGTCGGACCGGGTGCGGCTGGTGGAAGTGGTCACCGCCGACGGCGCGTTGCGCCAGGTCACGCCGGAGCGTGACGCCGGCCTCTTCCGCGCGCTGCTCGGCGGCGGGCACGGGCTGGGCGTGGTGACCGGCCTGAAGTTCGGGCTGGTGCCCGTGGAGCGGGTGTACGGCGGGCAACTGGTCTTCGGCGCCGACCTGATGGACGAGGCGCTGGCCGCGTACCTGGCCTGGACCGAGGACCTGCCCGGCACGCTGACCTCGTCGGTCGGGCTGATCGCGTACCCGGACGTCCCGGCGGTGCCCGGCCATCTGCGCGGGCGTTACCTGGCACACATCCGCATCGCGTACACGGGTACGGCGGAAGACGGCGAGCGGCTGGTCGCGCCGCTGCGCGCGGTCGGGCCGCGGGTGGCCGACACGCTGCACGACATGCCGTACACCGAGTCGCACACCATCCACCAGGACCCGCAGACGCCGCACGCCTACGACGGCGACAGCGTCCTGCTCAGCGGCCTCGACGCGGCGGAACTGCGCACGGTGACCGCGCTGACCGGGCCGGACGCGCCGATGATGACCGTGGTGCAGCTCAACCACCTCGGCGGGGCGCTCGCCACGGGCGGCGGTTCCGTCGGTCACCGGGACGCGCGGTATCTGCTGCGCCTGCTCTCTCCGCTGGACGGTACGGACATCGCGTCGGTGCGGGCCCTGCACGAGGAGGTGCGTGCGGTGCTGTCGGCCAGGGCTGTCGGCCGCAGCGTCAACTTCCTGTTCGGCGATCACGGTGACAAGGCGGCCGGTGCGCACGAGGAGCCGGTGCGCCTGCGGACGGCCGCGGCCAAGGCGGCGTACGACCCCGGAAACCTGTTCCGGGCGTAGCCGGTCCGGGTGCCGGCGGACAGGGGGGAGCGCGCCCGGCCGAGTGGGCAGGCTGGGGGCATGGCTGATCGTAGGCAGACACGCGGGACGCGGAACGGGACACCGGGCGGGGCGCCGGAGGACGCGCCGGGCGGCACGCCGGACGGGACGCGGGACCTGGCCCGGGAGCTGGCGGCCGCCGTGCGCGGTGAGGTCTCGGTGGCCGCCGGGGACCGGGCGCTGATGACGATGGACGCGTCCAACTACCGCCGGGTGCCGCGGGCGGTGGTCGCGCCGCGGGACGCGGAGGACGTCGCCGCCGTCCTGCGGGTGTGCCGCGAGCGCGGTGTGCCGGTGGTGCCGCGCGGCGGCGGGACGAGCATCGCGGGGCAGGCCACCGGCGTCGGCGTGGTGCTGGACTGCACCCGGCACCTGCGGCGGATCGTGTCGCTGGAGGCCGAGGCGCGCACGGCCGTCGTCCAGCCGGGCGTGGTCCTCGACGACCTGCGGGCGGCGGCCGGCGCGCACGGCCTGACCTTCGGCCCGGACCCGTCCACACACAGCCGCTGCACCCTCGGCGGCATGATCGGCAACAACTCCTGCGGCTCGCACTCGGTGGCGTGGGGCACCACCGCCGACAGCGTCCACGAGCTCGACGTGCTCACGTACGGCGGCGAGCGGCTGCGCGCCGGGCGGGGCGCGGCGGCACTGGCCGCGCTCCCGCAGCGGCTGCGGGACGGCGTGCGAGCCCTGGTCGACGGGGACTTGGCCCTGCTGCGCACCGGCTACCCGGACCTCCCGCGCCGTATCTCCGGCTACGCGCTGGACGCCCTCCTCCCCGAGCGGGGCACCGACCTGGCGCGGGCGCTCACCGGCAGCGAGGGCACCCTCGGCGTGCTGACCGAGGCCACCGTGAAGCTGGTCAGGCCGCCCGCCGCCAAGGTGCTGGCGGTGCTCGGGTACGCGGACGAGAGCGCGGCGGCCGAGGCGGCGCACACCTTGCTGCCGTACCGGCCGCTGACCGTCGAGGGCATGGCGGCCGACCTGGTGGGCAACGCGTCGGGGCTGCCCAAGGGCGGCGCCTGGTTGTTCGTCGAGATGGGCGGCGGGACGGCCGCGGCGGCGCTGGCGCGGGCCGAGGAACTGTGCCGCGGCGCGTCCACCACCGATCACACCGTCGTCACCGACCCGGCGCGGCAGCGCGCCCTGTGGCGGGTGCGCGAGGACGCGTCCGGCACCGCGACCCGGATGCCGGACGGCTCCGAGGCGTGGCCCGGCTGGGAGGACTGCGCGGTGCCGCCCGCACGGCTCGGCGCCTATCTGCGGGACTTCCGGGAGCTACTGGCCCAGTACGGGCTGCGCGGCACGCCGTACGGGCACTTCGGCGACGGCTGCATCCACGTCCGTATCGACTTCGACCTGCTGACCGCCCCCGGCATCCGCCGGTTCCGGGAATTCTCCTGCGACCTGGGCGAACTGGTCGTCGCCCACGGCGGTTCGCTGTCCGGCGAGCACGGCGACGGGCAGGCGCGCGCCGAACTGCTGCCCAAGATGTACGGCACCGAACTGGTCGGCCTCTTCGAGCGTTTCAAGGATCTGTGGGACCCGGCGGGCGGCCTGAACCCCGGAATGCTCGTCCGCCCGGACCGGATGGACGAGAACCTGCGCTTCGCGCCGCTGCCGGAGCGCCCGGTGGACGTGGAGTTCGGCTATCCGCACGACGGCGGCGACTTCTCGGCGGCGGTACGGCGCTGCGTCGGCGTCGCCAAGTGCCGTACCAGCGCCCCGGGCACGTCGGCCGTCATGTGCCCGTCGTACCGCGCCACCGGCGAGGAGCGGCACTCCACCCGCGGCCGGGCCCGGCTGCTGCACGAGATGCTGGCGGGCGACGTGGTCACCGACGGCTGGCGTTCCGAGGAGGTGCGGGACGCGCTGGACCTGTGCCTGTCCTGCAAGGGCTGCCGCAGCGACTGCCCGGTGGGCGTGGACATGGCCACGTACAAGGCCGAGTTCCTGCACCACCACTACGCGGGACGGCTGCGGCCCGCCGCGCACTACTCGATGGGCCGCCTGCCGCGCTGGCTGCGCGCGGCGGCCCCGGCCGCGCCGCTGCTCAACGCCCTGGCCCGGACGCCGCTGGCGGGCGCCGGCAAGCGCCTCGGCGGCATCGCGCCGCAGCGGGCGATCCCGGAACTGGCCACCGAGCCGTTCGTACGGTGGTGGGGGAAGCGGACGGCGCCCCTGGGGACGCCCACGGACCCGGCGGTCCTGCTGTGGCCGGACACCTTCACCAACTACCTCGCACCCGAGGTGGGCCGCGCCGCCGTACACGTCCTGGAAGCCGCCGGACTCTCCGTGGGGCTGCCCCCTGCGGGGCGCCGCAACCGGCCCCTGTGCTGCGGCCTGACCTGGGTCTCGACCGGCCAGCTCGACCAGGCGCGCACGGTCATGCGCCGTACGGTGGACGCCCTCGATCCCCTGCTCGCGGACGGCGGCCGGCTGACCGTCCTCGAACCGAGCTGCGCGGCGGCCCTGCGCACGGACCTGCCCGAACTGCTCCCCGACGACCCGCGCGCCGCGCGGCTGGCCGCCTCGGTACGCACCTTCGCGCAGACCCTGGAGGAGCAGGCCCCCGACTGGGAACCACCCCGCGTCGACCGCCCGGCCGTCGGACAGACCCACTGCCACCAGCACGCCGTACTCGGCGAGGCGGCCGAGCAGCGCCTGCGCGCGCGGGCCGGGCTGGCGGGCGGGCTGAGCGGCGGCTGCTGCGGCCTGGCCGGGAACTTCGGCTTCGAGCGCGGCCACTACGACGTGTCCGTGGCCTGCGCGGAGGAGCAGCTCCTGCCGTCCGTACGGGACGCGGACCCCGGCGCCGAAGTCCTCGCCGACGGCTTCTCCTGCCGTACCCAGATCGGCCAGCTCACCGACCGGCGGGCCCGGCACCTGGCACAGGTGCTGGCCGAGGCGCTGCCGTCGCGGGCCCAGCGGAGCGCAATGCCGCATTCCGACACCTGTTGACCCTGATGGCCGCAGCGCATCACAGCAGGTGGAAATCACATTTCACGGCGCGGGAGGCGGGCCGTAGCGTGGGCGTGTGAACGAGTCGCGCCACGAGCCCAGCAGCCTGCCGCCCCTGCCCCCGGTCCCGGAGCCGGTCCCGGCCCCCGAGGCGGTCCCGGCCTCCCCCGAGGTCCGGGCCGCCGGACAGGGTGCGGTAGGGAGTGGGCGCCTGACATCCGTGGCGCTGGTCATCGGCGGCATCGTCTCGCTGCAGTTCGGCGCCTCGGTCGCGGTGCTGCTCTTCCCGCGGGCCGGCGCGCTCGGCGTGGTCACCCTCCGGCTGGTCGTCGCCGCGCTCGTCCTCATGATCGCCTGCCGCCCGAGGATGCGCGGCTACACCCGGGGCGACTGGGCCACGATCCTCGCCTTCGGCGTCGCCCTGGTCGCCATGAACTCGCTCTTCTACGAGGCGATCGACCGCATTCCGCTGGGCGCCGCCGTCACGCTGGAGTTCATGGGCCCGCTGATCCTCTCGGTGGTCACCTCGCGGCGGGCGCTGAGTCTGCTGTGGGCGGGGCTGGCGCTGGGCGGCGTGGCCCTGCTCGGCCGGGAGGGGTTCGACGGGCTGGACCCGCTCGGCGCCGGTCTCGCGCTGACGGCGGGCGCCCTGTGGGCCGCGTACATCCTGCTCTCGACCCGGACCGGACAGCGCTTCCCGCAGGCGGACGGCCTGGCCCTGGCGATGTCGGTGGCGGCGGTACTGAGCCTCCCGCTCGGCATCTCGACCGCGGGCACGGCCCTGCTGGACCCGGTCACGATCGGGCTGGGCGCCGCCGTCGCCCTGCTCTCCTCGGTCACGCCGTACACCCTCGAACTGCTCGCCCTGCGCAAACTGCCGGCCTCCGGCTTCGCCGTGATGATGAGCCTGGAGCCGGCCGCCGGCGCCCTGGCCGGCTTCCTGGTCCTGCACCAGTCCCTCGGCTGGGCCGAACTGGTGGCGATCGGGCTGGTGGTGCTGGCGAGCGTGGGGGCTGTGCGGAGTGCGGGCCGGGGCGGGGCGGGCTGACGGTCGCGACGCCCCCGGCGGAAGCGCGTCATCCGGTCGGCTGCCGGTCTGCCGTCAGGTGGTGGGGGCCGCGGGCGTGCGCAGGACCGCCGCGGCGGCGCCGAGCAGGGTCAGGGTCAGGACGATCGCCATGAAGACCTGGCCGTGCATGCCGAGGACGAAGAGGGTCCGGCCGGCGAACTCCGGGTCGTAGGTGGCGGTGCCGGGGAACAGGAGGGCGCCGATCATGCCGAGCCAGGGGACGGCCAGGAGCGCGGCGGCGCACAGCAGCCGGCCGCGGGTGCCCTGGCCCCGCCGCAGGGCGAGGGCCAGGCCGAGGAGGCCGAGGAGCACCGTCATCAGCATGTACTGGGCGTCGTGGAACTTGGCGTGGGGCGGCCAGCCGGGGTTGAAGGCGTGCTGGGCCGCCAGATCCGGGACGACGAGATCGGCGAGCACGGCGCTGACCGTGGTGACCGCCCCGACGAGGACGATCAGGATGCGCGGGAGGGGCATGGGGTGACCTCTGGGGGTTCGGTGGTTTCCCGGTGGGGACACGCTTTCGCGGAGCCGGGCGTAGCGGGGCACGGGTGGGAGACACGCGGGTGGGGGTGTCAGGGCGTCCAGGCGTAGGCGGTGCTGATCGAGCGGTTGAAGAGCGAGGTGGGCAGGAGGGGCAGGGCCGCGTCCCGCAGGGCGGCCAGCGGCGGGGCCGTCCAGTGCGCGGGAGCGCCGGCCTGCCGGGAGCGGCGGGTGATCATCTGGGTACGCGGCCTGCGGACGCGGTCGTATTCCTCCAGCCCCGCTCGCACGCCGAGGGTGTCCGCCGCCGCGGCGAGGGTCACTGCGTCCTCAAGTGCCTGGCAGGCGCCCTGTCCCAGGTTGGGGGTCATCGCGTGCGCGGCGTCTCCGAGGACCGCGACCTTTCCGGAGACGTAGGCGGGCAGCTTCGGCAGCTCGTACGAGTCGTGCTGCAGCACCGCTTCCGCGTCCGCGGCATTCAGCAGTGCGGGGATGGGGCCGTGCCAGTGCGCGAAGCGTTCGCGCAGCCGGTCGAGGTGGGTGCGGGAGCCGAGCGGGGCGTTGGCCAGCAGGTAGCAGTAGACGCGGCCGTCCGGCATCGGCACATGCCCGAACCGTTCGCCTCGCCCCCAGGTTTCCACGCTCCCCTCGACGGCCCGGGGCGGTGCGATGAAGCGCCAGGTGGTGTATCCGACGTAGCGCGGTCCGGGGAGGTGCGGCCAGAGGGAGTGCCGTGTCGCGCTGCGCACGCCGTCGGCGCCCACCACGAGATCCGCGGTGGAGGTGCCCGCGCTGTGGTGGACCGTGCCGTCGGGCCGCACCTGGCGCACCTCGGTGCCGGGCCGCAGCGCCGGTGCGGGAACGGCCGCGCGCAGGAGGCCGATCAGAGCGGCCCGGTGCACGGTCACCCACTGGCCGAAGCGGCGTTTCAGGTCGTCGACGTCGTTGCGGATCAGCCAGTCCCCGCTTGCGCGGCGGATGCCCGCGGGCGGATCGGACAGCCCGCCGGAACGCAGCGGATCGCCGAGGCCCAGCGTGTCCAGCGCGCGTAAGCCGTTGGGCTGGATGGACACTCCCGCACCGATCTCGGTGAACTCCGGCGCGCGTTCCAGGACCTCCACCTGCCAGCCGCGCTGATGGAAGGCGACAGCCGCGGTCAGCCCGCCGATGCCACCGCCCACAATGATCGCCTTCATCGTCGGGTCTCCTTCGTGGTCGTGGAGTGCCGGGCCGGTGCGGGGCGCGGTGGAGCACTCTCCCCAGGCCCATTCCCTAGGGCCTCTAAGCTCACTTAGAGGCATTAAGGAAACATAGATGCCCTAGGATGTCAACGGTGCTTACGGTGTTGGTGGAGCGACAAGAGGGGTGACGATGGCCGCAGGGGCCAGCAGCAGGCGGGAGAGGCTGCGCCGGGCGACCCTTGAGGAGATTCACGGGGCCGCGCGCAAGCTCCTGGTCGAGCAGGGGTCGGCCGCGGTGACGATCAACGCGGTCGCCAGGCAGGTGGGCATGAGCGGCCCGGCCCTCTACCACTACTACGCCGGCCACGACGAGCTGGTCGGCGCGGTCACGGCGGACTTCTTCCGCGAGCTGACCGCCGCCATGGAGCACGCCCGTGACGCCCGCGCCGACGCGCCGGTCGGCGAGCGCATCCTCGCGGCCTGCCGGGCCATGCGGGCCTGGGCGAGCGCCCATCCCGCCGAGTTCGGCTGGGTCTTCGCCAGTCCGGTCGCCCCGCCGAACCGGCAGCCCGGCTCGGCGCGCCGCCAGGCCGGGCAGCGGTTCGAGCAGGTCCTGCTGGACCTGACGGTCGAGCTGTGGAGGACGCGGCCGTTTCCGGTGCCCGATCCGGCCGGCCTGCCCGCGTCGCTGCGCGAGCAGCTGACCGCCTACTCCACCGCCATCGACGGCGGCCTGCCACCCGAGGCCGCGCACGTCTTCCTGTCCTGCTGGACCAGGCTGTACGGCCTGCTGTGCATGGAAATCCTGCACCAACTGGACTTCGCCTACTCCGACCTGGAGCCCGTCTTCGAGGAGTGCCTGCGCGACGTGGCCGACACCCTCGGCCTGTAGGGGCGTCCGCGGGCACCCGGCCCGCACCCGCCTTCTTCTCCGGGGCCGGTGGGCCCCGGCCCGCGCCCGCTCTCCTCAGAAAATCATGCATGCGTGCTTGATTGTTTCCCCGCGCGCTGTCACGCTCGTTCCCGCACCGCATCAGTCAACGTGCCCTGCCCGTACGGCAGATGGCCGACGAGGGGAGTGCCGCGTGTCCGACGCCGACGCCAGTGCCGTACTGGCGGATCTGAGAGACGAAGGGGACGCGCTCGACGCGCTGGTCGGTGGCCTGGCGTCAGAGGGGTGGGCGCTGGCGACGCCGGCCGTGGGCTGGACCGTCGCCCACCAGATCGGGCACCTGGCCTGGACCGACCGGCAGGCCCTGCTGTCCGCCACCGATCCCGCCGCCTTCCAGGAGGCGGTCCGGCGGGCCCTGTCCGCTCCGACGACGTTCGTCGACGAAGGCGCGGAGGGGGAGGCGCAGGCACCGCCCGGCGAACTGCTGGCCCGCTGGCGGCAGGGCCGGGCCGAGTTGCACGAGGCCCTCGCCACGCGGACCGCGGGGGACCGGCTGCCGTGGTTCGGTACCGCGATGAGCACCGCCTCCATGGCCACGGGGCGGCTCATGGAGACCTGGGCGCACGGCCAGGACATCGCCGACGCGCTCGGTGCGACGCGCGAACCCACCGCACGGCTGCGGCACGTGGCCCGCATCGGCGTACGGGCGCGGAACTTCGCGTACGCGGCCAACGGACTGAGCGCTCCAGAGGAAGAGTTCAGGGTCGAGCTGCGGGCCCCCGGCGGCGGCATCTGGGCCTACGGTCCCGAGGGCGCGGCCCAGCGGGTCACCGGCGACGCCCTGGGCTTCTGCCTGCTGGTGACCCAGCGCGCCCACCGCGACGACGTGGACGTACGGGCCGAAGGCGCGGACGCCGACCGCTGGCTGGGCATCGCCCAGGCGTTCGCCGGGCCGCCGGGCAGGGGCCGTGAGCCGGGCGGCCGTGGTGGCCCGGAGGGCGCTCGGTGACCGGCGGCGAGGTGCTGCGCGTCGGCAACGCCTCCGGCTTCTACGGCGACCGCTTCGACGCCGTGCGCGAGATGCTCACCGGCGGCCCGCTCGACGTCCTGACCGGCGACTACCTCGCCGAGCTGACCATGCTCATCCTGGGCCGCGACCGCCTCAAGGACCCCGCCCGCGGCTATGCGAAGACGTTCCTGCGGCAGCTGGAGGACACCCTCGGCCTGGCTGTCGAGCGTGGGGTACGGATCGTCACCAACGCGGGAGGGCTCAACCCCGCCGGACTCGCGGAGGCCGTCGAAGAGTTGGCCCACCGGAGCGGCGTCCCGGTGCGGGTGGCGCACGTGGAGGGCGACGACCTCATGGCCCGCTACGCCGGGCGCGCGGGCGTGCTGACCGCCAACGCCTACCTGGGCGGCGAGGGCATCGCCGCGTGTCTGCGGGCCGGCGCCGACGTGGTCGTGACCGGCCGGGTCACGGACGCCGCGCTGGTCAGCGGGGCCGCGGCGGCCCACTTCGGCTGGGCGCCCACGGACCACGACCGGCTGGCGGGCGCGGTCGCCGCGGGTCACGTCCTGGAGTGCGGCACCCAGGCGACCGGCGGCAACTATTCCTTCTTCGCCGACCCGGACTTCTCCGCCGCCCACGACCTGCGCCGCCCCGGCTTCCCGCTCGCCGAGATCGCCGCCGACGGCTCCTCGGTGATCACCAAGCACCCCGGTACGGGCGGCGCGGTCACCGTCGGCACCGTCACCGCCCAGCTGCTGTACGAGACGGCCGGCGCGCGCTACGCGGGCCCGGACGTGACCGCGCGGCTGGACACCGTACGCCTGACAGCGGACGGCCCGGACCGGGTGCGTATCGACGGCGTACGCGGTGAGGCGCCGCCGCCGACGCTGAAGGTGGGCCTGACCCGCCTGGGCGGCTGGCGCAACGCGGTGACGTTCGTGCTGACCGGCCTGGACATCGAGGCCAAGGCCGCCCTCGTACGGGAGCAGATGGAGGCGGCCTTCGACGCGGCCGAACGCCGCCCGGCGTCCGTGGAATGGACGCTGGCCCGCACCGACCACGCGGACGCCGCCGTCCAGGAGGAGGCGAGCGCGCTGCTGCGGCTGGTGGTGCGGGACGCCGAACAGGACGCGGTGGGACGGGTGGTCAGCGGGGCGGCGATCGAGCTGGCGCTCGGCAGCGTCCCCGGGTTCCACGTGACGGCGCCGCCGGGCAAGGGCGAGCCGTACGGCGTCTTCGAGGCGGAGTACGTGGACGCGGCGGACGTGCCGCACACCGCCGTACTCCCCGACGGCAGCCGCGCAGAGGTGCCACCGCCCACAGAATCCCGCGAGCTGACACCGCTCGCCGAGCCCCCGCTCCCCGAACCCCTGGCCCACGACGGCCGGTTCCGGCGCGCCCCGCTCGGTCTCGTGGCCGGTGCCCGCAGCGGCGACAAGGGCGGCTCGGCGAACGTCGGCGTCTGGGCCCGTACGGACACGGCCTGGCGCTGGCTGGCCCACGAGCTGACCGCCGACCGCCTGCGCGAACTCCTCCCGGAGACGGCGGACCTGCCGGTGACCCGCCACGTCCTGCCCCATCTGCGTTCCCTGAACTTCGTGATCGACGGCCTGCTCGGCGCGGGCGTCGCCGCGCAGGCCCGCTTCGACCCGCAGGCCAAGGCCGTGGGGGAGTGGCTGCGCGCCCGCCACCTGGACATACCGGAGGTGTTGCTGTGACCGTGCTCGGCAGCCGGCTGGACCCGACAGGACCCGAGTACGCGGCCAACCGCGAGGCGATGCTCGCCAAACTCGCGGAGATCGACACGGAACACGCCAAGGCCATCGGCGGAGGCGGCGCCAAGTACGTCGAGCGGCACCGGGGGCGCGGCAAGCTGCTCGCCCGCGAGCGCGTCGAACTGCTCCTCGACCCGGACACACCGTTCCTCGAACTGTCGCCGCTGGCCGCCTGGGGCAGCGACTACCCGGTGGGCGCGTCCCTGGTCACCGGCATCGGTGTGATCGAGGGGGTGGAGTGTCTGGTCACGGCCAACGACCCGACCGTACGGGGCGGGGCCTCCAACCCGTGGACGCTGAAGAAGGCCCTGCGCGCCAACGAGATCGCCTTCGCGAACCGGCTGCCCGTCGTATCGCTGGTGGAGTCCGGCGGCGCCGACCTGCCCAGCCAGAAGGAGATCTTCATTCCGGGCGGCGCGCTGTTCAAGGACATCACCCGGCTGTCCGCCGCCGGTATCCCCACCGTCGCCGTCGTCTTCGGCAACTCCACGGCCGGCGGCGCGTACATCCCCGGCATGTCCGACCACGTGATCATGGTCAGGGAGCGGGCGAAGGTCTTCCTCGGCGGTCCGCCGCTGGTCAAGATGGCCACCGGCGAGGAGAGCGACGACGAGTCGCTGGGCGGCGCCGAGATGCACGCCCGTACGTCCGGGCTCGCCGACCACTTCGCCCTGGACGAACCGGACGCGCTCCGGCAGGCCCGCCGGGTCGTCGCCCGCCTCAACTGGCAGAAGGCGCACGGAGATCCAGGACCGGCCGCGCCGCCCAAGTACGACGAGGACGAACTGCTCGGCATCGTCCCCGGCGACCTCAAGGCGCCCTTCGACCCGCGCGAGGTCATCGCCCGCATCGTGGACGGCTCGGACTTCGACGAGTTCAAACCGCTGTACGGGCCTTCGCTCACGACCGGCTGGGCCCGGCTGCACGGCTACCCCGTAGGCGTCCTCGCCAACGCGCAGGGCGTGCTGTTCAGCGCGGAGTCGCAGAAGGCCGCGCAGTTCATCCAGCTCGCCAACCAGCGCGACATCCCGCTGCTCTTCCTGCACAACACCACCGGCTACATGGTCGGCAAGGAGTACGAACAGGGCGGGATCATCAAGCACGGCGCCATGATGATCAACGCGGTCTCCAACTCCCGTGTCCCGCACCTGTCCGTCCTGATGGGCGCCTCCTACGGCGCCGGGCACTACGGCATGTGCGGCCGCGCCTACGACCCGCGCTTCCTGTTCGCCTGGCCCAGCGCCAAGTCCGCCGTCATGGGCCCGCAGCAGCTCGCCGGGGTGCTGTCGATCGTCGCCCGCGCCTCCGCCGCCGCCAAGGGACAGCCGTACGACGACGAGGCCGACGCCGGGCTGCGCGCCATGGTCGAGCAGCAGATCGAGTCCGAGTCGCTGCCGATGTTCCTGTCCGGGCGGCTGTACGACGACGGCGTCATCGACCCCCGCGACACCCGAACCGTCCTCGGCCTGTGCCTGTCCGCCCTGCACACCGCCCCCGTCGAGGGCGCGCGCGGCGGCTTCGGCGTCTTCCGGATGTGAGGAACACGTGATCTCTTCCCTCCTCGTCGCCAACCGTGGCGAGATCGCCCGCCGCGTCTTCCGCACCTGCCGGGAACTGGGCATCGCCACCGTGGCCGTGTACTCCGACGCGGACGCCGACGCCCCGCACGTCCGCGAGGCCGATGCCGCCGTACGCCTCCCGGGCAACGCCCCCGCCGACACCTATCTGCGCGGCGACCTGATCGTGAAGGCCGCGCACGCCGCCGGTGCCGACGCCGTCCACCCCGGCTACGGCTTCCTCTCCGAGAACGCGGGCTTCGCCGCGGCCGTCGCCGACGCGGGCCTGACCTGGGTCGGCCCGCCGCCCGCCGCCATCGAATCGATGGCCTCCAAGACCCGCGCCAAGGAACTGATGGCGGCGGCCGGGGTGCCGCTGCTCGCCCCCGTCGATCCGGACCGGGCGACCGCCGCCGACCTGCCGCTGCTGGTGAAGGCGGCGGCGGGTGGCGGCGGGCGCGGGATGCGTGTCGTACGGGACCTGGCCGGCCTGCCGGGGGAGCTGGCGGCGGCACGGGCCGAGGCCGCCGCGGCCTTCGGGGACGGCGAGGTCTTCGCCGAGCCGTACGTGGTCGGCGGCCGGCACGTCGAGGTGCAGGTCCTCGCCGACGCGCACGGCACCGTCTGGACCCTCGGCACCCGCGACTGCTCCCTCCAGCGCCGCCACCAGAAGGTCATCGAGGAAGCCCCCGCACCCGGCCTCTCGGACGAACTGCGCGCCACCCTGCACGCCGCCGCCGCCGACGCCGCCCGCACCATCGGCTACCGCGGCGCGGGCACCGTCGAATTCCTCGTCTCCGCCGCCGGACACGCCCACTTCCTGGAGATGAACACCCGTCTCCAGGTCGAACACCCGGTCACCGAGGCCGTGTACGGCGTCGATCTCGTGGCGCTCCAGCTCCGGGTGGCCGAGGGCGAGGAACTGCCGGACGCACCGCCCGCCCCGCGCGGCCACGCCGTCGAGGCCCGGCTGTACGCGGAGGACCCGGCGGCGGACTGGCAGCCGCAGACCGGCACCCTGCACCACCTGTCCGTGCCCGACGGCGTCCGGCTCGACTCCGGCGTGGCCGACGGCGTCGTCATCGGCGTGCACTACGACCCGATGCTCGCCAAGGTCATCGCCTGGGCGCCGAGCCGCGCCGAAGCCGTACGCAAGCTGGCAGGAGCCCTGGAACGGGCCCGCGTGCACGGCCCGGTCACCAACCGCGACCTGCTCGTACGGTCCCTGCGCCACCCCGAGTTCGCCACCGCGACCGGCCTGGACACCGGCTTCTACGACCGCAACCTGGACGAGCTGACGGCGGCCCCCGACGGCACGGCCACCGGCCTGTGCGCGCTCGCCGCCGCCCTCGCCGACGCCCACGGCCGGTCCCGCTTCGGCGGCTTCCGCAACGTACCGTCCCAGCCGCAGGCCAAGACGTACGCGTGCGGCGGCGCCGAGTACGAGGTCCGCTACCGGGTCGGCCGCGACGGCCTGCACGCCGAGGAGTTCCCCGGCGTACGGCTGCTGACGGCCGCGCCCGGCCGGGTCGTCCTCGAAACCGACGGCGTACGGCGCGAGTTCGGTGTCGACCGCCACGGCGACCGGGTCTACGTCGACTCCGCCACCGGCTCCCGAGCCCTCACCGCCCTGCCCCGCTTCCCCGACCCCACCGCCCGCGCGGAACCGGGCTCGCTGCTCGCCCCCATGCCCGGCACGGTCGTCCGGGTGGCCGACGGCCTGGCCGAGGGGGACCGCGTCGAGGCCGGGGCCCCGCTGCTCTGGCTCGAAGCCATGAAGATGGAACACAGGATCACTGCCCCCGCCTCCGGCACGCTGACCGCCCTGCACGTCAAGGCCGGCCAGCAGGTCGAGGTCGGCACGCCGCTGGCCGTCGTCACCGCATGACGCCGCTCCCCCTCGAAGGAGTCCCCGTGAGCACCCCCGTGATCGAAACCGAGGAACACCGCGCCCTGCGCGCGTCCGTCGCCGCGCTCGGCAAGCGCTACGGACGCGAGTACTTCGCCCGCGTCGTCGCCGAGGGCAAGCACACCGACGACCTGTGGGCGGAGGCCGCCAAGCTGGGCTATCTGGGCGTCAACCTGCCCGAGGAGTACGGCGGCGGAGGCGGCGGCATCGCCGAACTCTCCATCGTGCTGGAGGAGCTGGGAGCGGCCGGCTGCCCCCTGCTCATGCTCGTCGTCTCGCCCGCCATCTGCGGCACCGTCATCGCCCGCTTCGGCACCGAGGAGCAGAAGCGGACCTGGCTGCCCGGCCTCGCCGACGGCTCCCGCAAGATGGCCTTCGGCATCACCGAACCGGACGCCGGCTCCAACTCGCACCGCATCACCACCACCGCCCGCCGCGACCCGGCCACCGGCGAATGGGTCCTCAACGGCCGCAAGGTCTTCATATCCGGCGTGGACATCGCCGAGGCCACCCTGATCGTCGGCCGCACCGAGGACGCCCGCACCGGCAAGCTCAAGGCCTGCCTGTTCATCGTCCCGCGCGACACCCCGGGCTTCGGGCGCAGTCAGATCGCGATGGAGCTGGGGGCGCCGGAGAAGCAGTTCGAGCTGACGCTCGACGACGTACGGCTGCCCGCGGACGCCCTGGTCGGTGGGGGCACCTCCCATGCCGGAGGCCATGGGGGAGAGGACGCGGGGCTTCTCCAGCTCTTCGCCGGACTCAACCCCGAACGCATCATGACCGCCGCGTTCGCCCTCGGCATGGGCCGCTACGCGGTCGGGCGGGCCGTCGACTACGCCCGCACCCGGCAGGTCTGGAAGGCGCCCATCGGAGCCCACCAGGCCGTCGCCCACCCCCTCGCCCAGGTCCACATCGAGCTGGAACTCGCCCGCCTGATGATGCAGAAGGCCGCCCGTCTCTACGACGCGGGCGACGACATGGGCGCGGGCGAGGCCGCCAACATGGCCAAGTACGCGGCGGCCGAGGCGGCGGTGAAGGCCGTCGACCAGGCGGTGCACACCCTCGGCGGCAACGGCCTGACCCACGAGTACGGCCTCGCCTCCCTGATCACCGCGGCCCGGGTCGCCCGGATCGCGCCGGTCAGCCGGGAGATGATCCTCAACTACGTCTCCCACCAGAGCCTCGGCCTGCCCAAGTCGTACTGACCGGCCGCGCCCGGCATCGCGGTCGCCGTGCTGACAACCGCACCGGCAACCGCGATGCTGCACGCACACGGACAGGCGCCCGCCCGCGGCCCGGACCGGCACCGGACGCGCGCCGCTGCTGAGGGGATGGCCATGGTCTTTCACAGTCAGTACGCCGATGTCGCACCCGTGGACCTGCCGATCCACGAAGCCGTACTGGGCCGGTCGGCCACCGCGTACGCCGCCCTGCCCGCCCTGATCGACGGCCAGGACGGCACCACGGTCAGCTACGCCGAACTCGACGGCGCCTCCCGCCGGATCGCCGCGGCCCTGGCCGACTCCGGCGTCCGCCCCGGCGACGTGCTCGCCCTGCACAGTCCCAACACCATCGTCTACCCGGCCGTCTGCTACGCCGCCTCCCGCTGCGGCGCGGCCGTCACCACCGTCCACCCCCTCGCCACCTCGGGCGAGTTCGCCCAGCAGCTGCGCGACTCCGGCGCCAACTGGATCGTCACCGCCTCCCCGCTCCTGGAGACGGCCCGCAGCGCCGCCGAACAGGCCGGCGGCATCACCGAGGTGTTCGTCTGCGACGGCGCCGTCGGCCACCGCTCCGTCCGCGACATGATCGCCTCCACCGCCCCCGAACCGGCCGTACGCATCGACCCCGCCCGGGACGTGGCCGTCCTGCCGTACTCCTCCGGCACCACCGGCAGCCCCAAAGGCGTGATGCTCACCCACCGCTCCCTCGCCACCAACCTCGCCCAGCTCGGCGAGCTGATCGGCAGCGGCCCCGGCGACCGCGTCCTGGCCGTGCTGCCCTTCTTCCACATCTACGGACTGACCGCCCTGATGAACGCCCCGCTGCGCAACGGCTCCACCGTCGTCGTACTGCCCCGCTTCGACCTCGAACACTTCCTGCGCACCATCGAGAAGTACCGGATCAACGCGGTGTACGTGGCCCCGCCCATCGTCCTGGCCCTCGCCAAGCACCCGGCCGTCGCCCAGTACGACCTGTCCTCGCTCGACTACGTCGTCAGCGCCGCCGCCCCGCTGGACGCCCGGCTCGCCGGCACCTGCGCCCGCCGCCTGGGCATCCCGCCCGTCATGCAGGCGTACGGCATGACCGAACTCTCGCCCGGCACCCACGCCGTACCGCTGGGCGCCACCGGCGCGCCGCCCGGCACGGTCGGCAAGCTGCTGCCCGGCACCGAGATGCGCATCCGCTGCACGGACACCGACAAGGACCTCGGCACCGGCGAGAGCGGCGAGATCCTCATCCGCGGCCCGCAGGTCATGAAGGGCTACCTCGGACGGCCCGCGGAGACCGAGGCCGTGATCGACGCCGACGGGTGGCTGCACACCGGCGACATCGGGCGGGTGGACGCCGACGGCTGGCTGTACGTCGTGGACCGCGTCAAGGAACTGATCAAATACAAGGGTTACCAGGTCGCCCCCGCCGACCTCGAAGCGGTGCTGCTCGCCCACGAGGGCATCGCGGACGCCGCGGTGATCGGCGTCACCGACGCCGACGGCAACGAGATCCCCAAGGCCTACGTCGTACGGCAGCACGGGGAGCCGGGGGCCCTGCTCACCGAGGACGACGTCATCACGTACGTTGCCGGGCAGGTCGCCCCGTACAAGAAAGTACGGCGGGTGGAGTTCACGGACGCCGTGCCCCGCGCCGCCACCGGCAAGATCCTGCGGCGCGAACTGCGCGCCAGGGAAAGGAGTTCCACGGCCTCATGACCGACGCCACACCGGACGCCACGCCCCGGGCCGCACCGGCCGCACCCGACGCCGCACCCGACGCCGCACCCGACGCCACGCCGGACGCCCCGCTGGTGCGGCGCGCCCACGACCGGGGCGTCACCGTCCTGACCCTGGACTCCCCGCACAACCGCAACGCGCTGTCCCGGCGCCTGGTGGGCGAACTCCACGCGGCCCTGACGGCCGCCGCCGAGTGCACCGACACGCGCGCCGTACTGCTCACCCACACCGGGACGACGTTCTGCGCGGGAGCGGACCTCACGGAGGCGACGGAGGCGGCGGATACCGCGGACACGGCCGGGGCGGCCGTCTCCGGCCCCCTCGGCCTCGTCCGCCTCCTGCGCGCCGTCATCGAACTCCCCAAGCCCGTCGTCGCCGAGGTCACCGGCCACGTGCGGGCCGGCGGCCTCGGCCTGCTCGGCGCCTGCGACCTGTCCGTGGCGGGACCCGGCGCCACCTTCGCCTTCACCGAGGCCCGCCTCGGCCTCGCCCCCGCCGTCATCTCCATGCCGCTGCTGCCCCGCATGGACCCGCGCGCCGCCGCCCGCTACTACCTCACCGGTGAGCGCTTCGACGCTGCCGAGGCGGCCCGTACCGGCCTGGTGACCCTGGCCGCCGACGATCCCGACGCCGCCCTCGAACCGGTCCTCGCGGGGCTGCGCAAGGGCTCCCCGCAGGGTCTGGCGGAGTCCAAGGCCCTGGTCACGGCCGAAGTCCTGCGCACCTTCGACCGCGACACCGCGGCCCTCGCCGGCACCTCCGCCCGCCTCTTCGCCTCCGACGAGGCCCGCGAGGGCATGACCGCCTTCCTCCAGCGCCGGGACCCGTCATGGGTACGGTGACCTCCGCCCGCACCCCCAAGGAACCGCAGCAGGAACGCAGCCGCGCCACCCGCCGTGCCCTCCTGGAAGCGGCCGTCTCCTGCCTCGCCGAACGCGGCTGGAGCGGCAGCACGGTCTCCGTCGTCGCGGAGCGCGCGGGCGTCTCGCGGGGGGCCGCCCAGCACCACTTCCGCACCCGCGAGGACCTGTTCACCGCGGCCGTCGAACACGTCGCGGAAAAACGCCGGGGCGCGCTGAAAGCCGTGGCCCACGACCTGCCGCCCACCGGCTCGGCCGCCCGCACCCGCATCGTCGTCGAGGAGATCGTCAACCTCTACACCGGCCCCCTCTTCCGGGCCGCCCTGCACCTCTGGGTGGCCGCCTCCGACGAGGAACCCCTGCGCGAGCGCGTCACCGCCCTGGAGGCCCGCGTCGGCCGCGAGGCGCACCGTACGGCGGTCGGCCTCCTGGGCGCCGACGAGGCGGTCCCCGGTGTCCGGGAAACCGTGCAGGGCCTCCTCGACATGTCCCGCGGCCTGGGCCTGGCCACCCTCCTCACCGACGACAAGGCCCGCCGCGACCGCGTGGTGACGCAGTGGGCGCACATCCTGGACACGGTGCTGAACGGGGACTGACAGGCCTCAGGCAGGCTCCTCGCCGGCAGCGGCGTACGCGTCGAGGCTGCGGGCCAGCGTCCGCACGAGATCGCGCAGGGCGGCGGGGCGCTCGATGACGAACGGGGCGTCCAGCGCGGCCAGTACCGGGGGAATCCAGTCCAGGCGTTCGGCCCGGATACGGACGCGGACCCATTCGGGACCGTCGTCGGACAGGGCGGCGATCCCGGCCGGAAGGCGGCTGCGGAGCTGCTCGACGCCGCCGCGGACGCGCACCGACACATCGTGGGTCCACGGCGTACGGGCGAGATGGTCGAGGACGGTCGCCGCCGGGTCGAAACCGTCCGGGACGGTGAACGTACCGGACAGCACGCGGACCGAGGCGATCCGGTCCAGCCGGAAGATCCGCATCTCCCCGGTGTCCCGGCCCGCGGCGGTCAGATACCACCGCCCGGAGTGCGCCACGAGCCCGTACGGCAGGACTGTACGGGCACTCCCGCCGCCCTTGCGGTCGGTGTACGCGAACGCCACCGGCCGCTGCTGCCGTACGGCCGCGGCGAGTTCGAGCAGCACCGACGCCTCCGGTGGGTCGGCGGGCCGGGGCCGGTCGGTGAAGTCGGCCGTCTCCAGCAGCGCTTCCAGCCGCCGCCGCAGGGCCACGGGCAGCACCCGCCGCACCTTCGCCGCGGCGCTCTCGCCGGCTGCCGCGGAGGCGGCGCCCGGTCCGCCGCGCTGCCCCGCGAGCAGGCCGAGCAGTACGGCCAGGGCCTCCTCGTCGGTGAGCATCAGCGGGGGCATCCGGTAGCCCGGGGCGAGCCGGTAGCCGCCGTACCGGCCCCGTACCGCGTCGACGGGGATGTCCAGGTCCAGCAGGTGGCCGACGTAGCGGCGGACGGTGCGCTCGTCGACGCAGAGGCGGGCGGCCAGCTCGGGAACGGTACGGATGCCGCCGCCCTGGAGGATCTCCAGCAGGGCGAGCACCCGGGCGGTGGTCGAAGTGGTCACTCCGGAATTCTGCCGCGGATACCGGGCGGAACCTGTCCGGTATTGCTCCTAGCGTGGCGAACACCCGGCGCCGCTTGCCGAGCCGGGCCCGCTCTGCCCTCCCGTCAGGAAGAACGACCCATGAACTTCGTGTCCATCCGCATCATCACCGACGACGTCGCCCGCCTCGTCGGGTTCTACGAGCGCCTCACCGGTGTACGCGCCGAGTGGGCGACCCCGGAATTCGCCGAGCTGGTCACGCCGTCGGGCACGCTGGCGATCGCCGGCAGCCGCACGGTGGCCCTGTTCGGCGAGGGGACCGCACGGGCCGCCGCCAACCACACGGTGATCACCGAGTTCCGCGTCGGCGACGTCGACGCGGAACACCGGCGACTGGAGTCCCTCGGCTGCACGTTCGTCCAGGAGCCGACGACCATGCCGTGGGGCAACCGCTCGCTGCTCCTGCGGGACCCCGACGGCAACCTGGTCAACCTCTTCACGCCCGTCACCGAGGACGCCGTGCGGCGCCAGGAGCGCCCGGCCCGTCACGCCGGCAGCGTGTAGCCCTCCACCGCCTCCGGCCCGCGCGGCCCCGGACCCACGTACGTGGCCGACGGCCGGACCAGGCGGCCCGTGCGCTTCTGCTCCAGGATGTGGGCGCTCCAGCCCGCCGTGCGGGCACAGGTGAACATCGACGTGAACATGTGCGCCGGGACCTCCGCGAAGTCCAGGACGATCGCCGCCCAGAACTCCACGTTCGTCGCCAGGACCCGGTCTGGACGCCGGTTGTGCAGCTCCTCCAGGGCGGCCTTCTCCAGCGCCTCCGCGACCTCGAAGCGCGGCGCGCCCAGTTCACGGGCCGTGCGCCGCAGCACCCGGGCCCGCGGGTCCTCGGCCCGGTACACCCGGTGGCCGAAGCCCATCAGCCGCTCGCCGCGGTCCAGCGCCCGCTTCACGTACGCCGTGGCGTCACCCGTCCGCTCGATCTCCTCGATCATGCCGAGGACCCGGGACGGTGCCCCGCCGTGCAGCGGCCCGGACATCGCGCCGACCGCGCCGGACAGTGCGGCCGCCACATCGGCGCCGGTCGAGGCGATGACCCGGGCCGTGAACGTGGACGCGTTCATGCCGTGCTCGGCCGCCGAGGTCCAGTACGCGTCCACGGCCGCGACGTGCTTGGGGTCCGGCTCGCCGCGCCAGCGCTTCATGAAGCGCTCCACGATCGTCCCGGCCTTGTCGATCTCCTTCTGCGGCACCATCGGCAGGCCCTGCCCGCGCGCCGACTGCGCGACGTAGGACAGCGCCATGACCGCGGCCCGCGCCAGCTCGTCGCGGGCGGTCTCCACATCGGTGTCCAGCAGCGGTTTCAGGCCCCACACCGGCGCGAGCATGGCCAGCGCGGACTGCACGTCCACCCGGATGTCACCGGAGTGGACCGGGATCGGGAACGGCTCGGCGGGCGGCAGCCCGGGGTTGAACGACCCGTCGACCAGCAGCCCCCACACGTTGCCGAAGGAGACCTTGCCGACCAGATCCTCGATGTCGACGCCCCGGTAGCGCAGCGCGCCGCCTTCCTTGTCCGGTTCGGCGATCTCCGTCTCGAACGCGACGACTCCTTCGAGTCCGGGTACGAAGTCGGACATCAGGCGGCTCCTCAAGATGTGGACGACATGCGGCTCATGACCAAGATGCCGTGCGTTCAATATCTGTCAGGTCAGGCTGGTCGGTCGGGCGGTCCGGCTGCCGCCGTGCGGGTGTCCCGTGTGGCGGACGGGGCGGCGCGCGGCTCCGGCCGCGGCCGGAGCCGCCGGCCGCGACCCGCGGTGCCGGGCCGGTTCCGTACGGCTGGTCCGGGTGCCGGTGCGGTTACGCGGCCGCGTCCGCGGCTCGCGGTCCGTACCGGTCACTCCCGTCATGCCCCGCGCGGGCGTTGGTCACCCGACCGTCACCCGGCGCTTCCCGCCCGGGGCACCTCGCTTCGATCACTTCAGGGCGGACACGATATCCCGCGCCCCCGGCGCGCCACAGTGGCTCGCGGCACGATTTTGGCCGGTCCGGTACGTACCGGGAAGCGTGACATCCGGCACACTGGACGATTCGCTTACGGGAGGGTTACGCCCGGCCGTCCAAGGGCAGACTTCCCTGCCACCCGGATGCCCCAACAAGCGTTCATGCTGCAAGATGTGGCCGTGCACTCCGCCGACACGCCCACCCCGGACCCGCTCGATCCTTCCGCCATGCGGGCGCATTACCGCGCCGAGGGACTCGACGAGGCAGAACTCGCCCCCAGCCCGTACGACCAGTTCGCGCGCTGGTTCAAGGAAGCGGCCACGAGTGGACTGCACGAGCCGAACGCGATGGTCGTCTCGACCGCCGACGCGGCCGGCCGTCCCAGCTCAAGGACCGTCCTGCTCAAGCGGTTCGACGAGCACGGCTTCGTCTTCTTCACCAACTACGCCAGCCGCAAGGGCCGGGACCTGGCCGAAAACGCTCATGTCTCGCTGCTCTTCCCCTGGCACCCGCTCGCCCGCCAGGTGATCGTGACGGGCACGGCCGCCCGCATCGGGCGCGACGAGACCGCCGCGTACTTCCGCACCCGCCCGCACGGCTCCCAGCTCGGTGCCTGGGCCAGCGACCAGTCCGCTCCGGTCGCCTCGCGCGCCGAACTGGAGCGCGCGTACGACGACCTGGCGGCCCGTTACCCCGAAGGCGAGCAGGTGCCGGCGCCGCCGCACTGGGGCGGCGTGCGGGTCGTCGCGGAGACCGTCGAGTTCTGGCAGGGCCGGGAGAACCGCCTGCACGACCGGTTGCGGTACGAGCGGGAAGGCAGCGGCGGAGAGGGCTGGTCCGTCGTGCGGCTCGCGCCCTGAGAGGCGGGAGGGCGGGGGCGGTACGGGCGTACGCGGGCCCGCCCGCACGCAGACGACCCGCGGGCTGCTTCCCCCGCGCCTGTGGCGCGAAGGGGCCGGTCGGACGAACCGGCAGCCCGCGGGTCGGGTGACTGCTTGGGATTGGCCGGCTGCGCAGCTGTTTCCTGCGCTGGTCCGGCGCTGCACACTGAGTGCGACGACGGGCCGCTAGCCCGCAGTCACCTCACGCGTCCGGTGCGAAATCATCTGCCGAACCACCTCCCTTCTCGTGTGCCTCACACCCTAGGAACCGGTCCGGCGGGCGCACAACCGAATTTCCCGCGACGGGGTTTTCAGGGATTTCCGCGAATGGGGTGTGGTCCGCGTCACGTTCCAGTTGAATGATCCGGCGTGCAGCACGTACGGCCGCGTTCGTAGGGGGTGCCAGTGGCTGCTTCGTCTTCGTCGTCCTCTTCGTCGTCCTCGTCGCACCGCTTCGAGCCCGTACCGCCCGGCGGGCCGGGCCGGGGCAGCCCGCCCGCGGACGACGCGCGCGCGGACGGGCTCACCGGCGAGGAGCCGGACCCGCAGCCGGACAGCGAGGACTCCGGCCTGCTCGCCGCCCTGCTGGACGGGATGGACGCCGCGCTGTGCGCCTTCGGCGCGGACGGCTCGGTCACGCACTGGAACCGCGAGGCGGAGCGGATTCTCGGCTGGTCGGCGGCCGAGGCGGTCGGCCGGCCCGGACTGGCCGGCTGGGCGGTCCGCAAGGAGGACGCCGACGAGGTGGAGGAGCGGCTGCTGGCGGCGACGCGGTCGCCGGGGCGCCAGGTCCACGAGTTCGCGCTGCTGACGAAGGACGGGCGCCGCGTCCTGGTGCGTACCCAGTCGTCCGCGGTGCTCGGGCCGGACGGGCGGGCGGCGGGCGTGTACTGCGCGTTCAGCGAGGTGCACACGCAGATCGACCTGGAGCGCTCCATCGCGCTGAGCGAGGCCCTGTTCGTGGACGCCTCCTGGGGCGTGGTGCTCGTCGACGCCGACCTGCGGCCCGCGGTCGTCAACGCCCACGCGGCACGCGCCCTGGGGATGGGCCGTACGGCCGTGCTCGGGCGCCCGCTGGGCGATCTGCTGACCCAGGGCGTGGAGGAGCTGGAGAGCGCCCTGACGCACGTCCTCGCGGAAGGCACCCCGCCCGCAGCCGCCGAACTGTGGGTCACGCTCCGGTCCGACGAGGCCGAGCAGCCCCGCCGGTGCTGGCGCAGCGGCTTCCTGCGGCTGGCCTCGCCGCTGGCGGAGGAGGCCGTACCGCTCGGCGTGGGCTGGCTCTTCCAGGACGTCACGGACGCCAAGCGCACGGAACAGGAAGGCTCCCTGCTGCGCTTCCGCGCCCAGCAGCTGCACCGCGCGGGCCGGGCCGCGGGGGAGTGCGAGGACCCCATGGAGGCGGCGGCGGTCCATCTCGACTTCGCGCTGGCGGGGTTCGCCGATCACGGGCTGATCGACGTGGTGGGCGGCGGGGGCGAGGCCGGTGACGGCGCGCCGGCGCTCGTCCGGGCCGTCGCCTCGCCCGCCGGGGCCCCCGGCCCCTCCGAAGCCGTGCCGCCGACCGGCATCCCGGTGGCCTACGGGGCGGGCCACCCGGCCGCGCAGGCGCTGGAACGATGCGGCTCGGTACGGGCCGGCGCGGGCCCGGCGGTCGCGGAGGGCTGGGCCGCGGCCCGCAAGTGGCCGGACGGCACGGTGCACGGCCTGTGCGTGGTGCTGCGCAGCCGGGGGCGGACGCTGGGCGTGGCGACGTTCCTGCGCGGGCCCTCGCGGCGCCCCTTCGACCGGGCGGACGCGGCGTACGCGGAGGACGTCGCCTCCCGCATCGCCGCCGCCCTGGACCTGGCGGGCGGCCCGGCGGGGCGCTGACGGGCCGGTGGACGTGCGGCTGCCGGGCGCGTCGTCCGCACGGCCGTACGGCTGTCCGGCGGGCCGCGTCCTACTGCCGGTAGTAGATCCGGTCCGCGTACTCCCGGATCACCCGGCCGTTCCAGTCGTGGCCGCCGTCCACGTTGCCCGAGCGCAGCAGCGGCGGGTCGATGCCGCGGTCGGCGAGCACGCCCGCGGCCGTCGCGACGACGGACTGCATGATCGCGCTGGTCACGACCGTCGAGGCGGGCGCGAAGGGCGCCTCGATGCCCGGCAGCGTCAACTCCGCGTCGCCCACCGGGATCTTGCTGTCCACGACGATGTCGCAGTGGTCCCTGAGGAACGTGCCGGAGACGTGCCGGGACCTGGTCTCCTCGGCGTACGCCACCGACGTCACCCCGACGACCTTCAGGCCGAGCGCCCGCGCGTTCATGGCCATCTCCACCGGGAGCGCGTTGCGGCCGGACAGCGAGATGATGACCAGGACGTCCCCGGCCTCCATGGGGCTGGTGTCCAGGACGGCCCCGGCCAGCCCGTCCACCCGCTCCAGCGCGCTGCCCAGCGTCGCAGGCCGTACGTCGACGCCGACGACGCCCGGCACGGTCAGCAGGTTCATGATGGCGAGGCCACCCGCTCGGTAGACGGTGTCCTGCGCGGGGAGGGAGGAGTGCCCGGCGCCGAAGACGAAGACCCGGCCGCCCGCCTCGACGGTGTCGGCGATCAGCGTCCCGGCCGCGCCGATCGGCTCGTCCTCCTCGTCGCGCACCCGGCGCAGCAGGTCCATCGCGGCGTCGAAGTACTGCCCGGCCAACCGGTTGCTCTCGCCCATCGCCGCGGGGCCCCTCTCGTCGGTGTTCGGCGGTCTTGTACGTTGGTGCTCGTACATTTGTCCTACGTTTTGACACGTCCGGCACCGGGTGCGGACCGGCGGCGCTGCGCGCCGGGTCCCGACGCGGGGCAGCCGTGGCGCGGATCACGTTGCGGTCTGGACCAGTGCCCTGTCAATACGGTGCGCGCCCCTGCCCGCGACCGGGTGGACACCTTCCGGCCGTCCGGACGTCGCCCGGTTGCCGTTCCGGCGCCGCCGTACCGGGACTTCCCGGGGCCCGGCCGGAGCGGACGCGGAACCGTTGTCAGTGGGATGCGTCAGAATTGAGTTCAGGGCCACCGCACGACACATCGAGGGGCACGCATGTCCGGACTGATCGACACCACGGAGATGTATCTCCGCACCATCCTTGAGCTGGAAGAGGAAGGTGTGGTCCCGATGCGCGCCCGGATCGCCGAGCGGCTCGAACAGAGCGGCCCGACGGTCAGCCAGACCGTGGCGCGCATGGAGCGGGACGGCCTGCTCACGGTCGCGGGCGACCGCCACCTGGAGCTCACCGAGGAGGGCCGCCGGCTGGCGACCCGCGTCATGCGCAAGCACCGCCTCGCCGAGTGCCTGCTCGTCGACGTCATCGGACTGGAGTGGGAGCAGGTGCACGCCGAGGCGTGCCGCTGGGAGCACGTGATGAGCGAGGCGGTCGAGCGCCGCGTCGTGGAGCTGCTGCGGCATCCGACGGAGTCGCCGTACGGCAACCCCATCCCGGGGCTGGAGGAGCTGGGCGAGAAGGCCGAGGCCGACCCGTTCCTGGACGCCGGCATGGTGAGCCTGATGGACCTGGACGCCGGCGCGGACGGCAAGACGGTCGTGGTGCGCCGGATCGGCGAGCCCATCCAGGCGGACGCCCAGCTCATGTACACGCTGCGGCGCGCCGGTGTGCAGCCGGGCGCGGTGGTCAGCGTGACCGAGTCGTCCTCGGGCGTGCTCATCGGCAGCAGCGGTGAGGCGGCGGAGCTGGAGTCCGAGATCGCCGCACACGTTTTCGTGGCCAAGCGCTGACCCCGTAACGCCGCTCGTTTCCCGGCTGACCTGCTTCGACGGCCGTCCCGGCGCGGTGGCCAACTGTTCGGTCGTCCGACGGAGTTGGCGGAACGCGAGCGCGGCGGCCGGTGGCATGCCACCCTGGCGCTGAGCGTGTGCGCGGGAGCACCCGGGAGCCGTACGGCGCAGTGGTCGATCGCGTGCGCGAGAACAGCGGGCTCATGACGTTGTGGCGCCGGAGACCTGGGCGAGGCGGCTGAGGACGAGCGGAGCGGGACGGTGTCCGCCGCCGCGGCCCCGGGTCGGGGAGGGGGCTCGGGTGAGGAGCAGTCCGCCGCGACCCCCGGCCCGGCCGGGCGCGTCGCCACCGCAAGCGGAGCGCGCCGCGAGGCGGGCGCGCACGGCGGCCTCGGAATGTCGCGGGAGGTTCGGCGGGGGAGCCGGAGCCGCAAGCGGAGCCAGGGCCGGGGGCGGCATCACGGCCGCAAGCGGAGCCAGGGCCGTCGGCGGAACGCGGGCCGGAGGCGGAACCGCGGCCGGAGGCGGCCGGCCCGTCCGCCGCGGCGATGGCGGCCGCGCGAAAGACCAGGGCCCCGGCGCTGCGAGCAGCCGGGGCCCCGCCTCCCCATGTCCCCCCGCCAAGACCCGGAGCCCCGAGCTCTCAGGGTCTTTCCCGTCGGGCCCCCTTCCCGGTGGGGCCCGCCTCCCGCTACGTGTCTCCCCTCGGCGAGGACCGGCAATCCTTGGGCGTGGTCACCCGAACGAGGGTTATTGGGCGCAGAATCAGCCTATTCGAATAGAGGTTCGATAGTGTGGGGCTGCTCAAGGACCGAATGGGGGTGCCAGGACCCATGGTGCGGCGTATCGACGTGACGGGGGCCGGCGGCGTCCGGCTCGCCGCCTGGGAGTTCACCGACCCGCCGAAGGCCGGCCGGGAGGAAGGGGAGCGCGGCCCGGGAGTGCTCCTGCTGCACGGCCTGATGGGCCGCGCGTCGCACTGGGCCGAGACCGCCCGCTGGCTCGGCTCCCGGTGCCGCCCCGTCGGCCTGGACCAGCGCGGCCACGGCCGCAGCGAGAAACCCCAGGACGGTCCGTACGACCGCGAGGCGTTCGTGGCCGACGGCATCGCCGCCATCGAGCAGCTCGGCCTGGCACCCGCCGTCCTGATCGGCCACTCGATGGGCGCCCTGACGGCCTGGCAGGTGGCCGCCCGCCGCCCCGACCTGGTCAGCGCGCTGGTCGTCTGCGACATGCGGGCCTCGGCCCTGGGCTCGGCCTCGCAGCAGGAGTGGGCGGACTGGTTCCGCTCCTGGCCGGTCCCGTTCGCCACCCTCGCGGACGTACGCAAGTGGTTCGGCGAGGACGACCCGACGCTGGAGCGGCCCAAGCCGGCCCGCGGCGAGTTCTTCGCCGAGGTGATGGCCGAGCGCGCGGACGGCTGGCGCCCGGTCTTCTCCCGCCACCAGATGCTCACCGCCCGCGAGACCTGGGTCCACGACGCCCACTGGGAAGACCTCGCCCTGGTGCAGTGCCCCACGCTCGTGGTCCGCGGCCTGGACGGCGAACTGGGCCGCGCCGAGGCCCAGGAGATGGTCCGGGTCCTCCCGCGCGGCGCCTACGCGGAGATACCGGACGCCGGTCACTGGCTCCCCTGGGAAGCCCCCGAGGAATGGCGGGGCGTCCTGGACCCGTTCCTCCAATCCGTCCTCCCCACCTGACCGGAACCCGGTCGGGACCTGACCGGAACCCGACCGGTCTCCGCCCCACCGGCCTCCCCCCTCCTCCCACCCGTCAAGGATCTGCCGAGCCCCCCGGAACCTCGCTAGTGTCGTCGGCCATGCGTCTTCTTGTTCTTGGCGGTACGTCATTCGTCGGCCGGGCCATCGTCGAGGATGCCCTGCGCACCGGTTTCGAGGTGACCTTGTTCGGCCGGGGCCGCACCAACCCGGACCTCTTCCCCGGCCTGGAACGGCTCGTCGGCGACCGCGACACCGGCGACTACGCCGCGCTGTCGGACGGCAGTTGGGACGCCGTCGCGGACGTCAGCGGCTACGTCCCGCGGCACGTCGGACAGGCCATGGACGCGCTGGGCGACCGCGTCGGCCGGTATGTGTTCATCTCCAGCCACGCGGTCTACGAACGCACCGGCCTGGCCCCGGGCGGCGACGAGGACACCCCGCGCCGCCCGCCCGTACGGGACACCGAGGAGCTGAGCGAAGCCACGTACGGGCCGCTCAAGGTGGCCTGCGAGGACGATGTGACGGCCCGGTACGGCACGCGGGCGACGATCGTCCGGCCGGGCAAGGTGGCCGGACCGCACGACTCGATGGACACGTTCACGTACTGGGTGCGCCGTGCCGCGCGCGGCGGCCGGGTGGCGCTGCCGGCCGACCCCGCCCAGCCGGTGCAGATCGTCGACTCGCGGGATCTGGCCCGGCTGGTCGTGCAGTTGATCTGCGACGACCGCCCCGGCGCCTTCCACGCGGTGGGCCCCGCCGAGCCGACGACCCTCGGCGGACTGATCGAGATCTGCGCCCGGGTGGCGGGCACCGAGGTCGAGATCGTGCCGGTGGCTCCCGACGGCGCGCCGCCCATGTTCCCCCTCGTACGCCCGGACTGGCCCACTCAGCAGCGCAGCGCGGCACGCGCCCGCCGGGCGGGCCTCCCGGCGACTCCGCTGGCGGTGACGGCCGCGGACGTCCTGGCCTGGGACCGCTCCCGCGGTGAGCCCCCGCTCCCGCTCGGCTACACCCCGGAACAGGAACAAGCGGCCCTGAACGGGCACCACTCCGCCTGAGCGAGGGCCGATGGCCGGGCGCCGGGCGCCGGGCGCCGGGTGCGGGGTGCGGGGCGCCGGGCGGGAGCGGGCCGGGCCCCCGCTCCCGCCCTCCGGTTCACCCCTTGCTGACCGCCACCAGAATCTCCGGCAGTCGCGCCGCCACCCGCGGCGCGGCCACCCGCATCCCCAGGAGCGCGATGCCCACCCCGTAGGCCGCCCCCACCGGCAGCAGCAGCCACAGCAGGCTGTGCAGGCCCGCCACGTGCAGCCACACCATCAGTCCGATCATCGGCGCGGCCAGCACGCCGCTCGCCAGCATTCCGGCGAGCAGGCTGAACCAGGCGACGGCGCCCTGACCGGCCGCGATGTTCTTGTTGCTCTCCGAGGGGATCGAGTAAGGGAACACCACCGAGGCCATCGCGCCGGTCGCCACCAGGGCGCCGAGCAGCGCCAGCGACATTCCGTAGACGTCGAAGAAGGCGGACCACGGCCCGAGGACGGCCGCCGCGCCGACCACGACCAGCGTCACGAACGGCACGCCGACCAGGGCCAGGCCCAGCCCCCGCGCGCGCAGCTCCACGAAGGCGTCGCGGGGCGTGGAGATCGTCGAGGCGACCATCCAGAACGCCGAGGTGTCCTGCCCGAACTGGTTGTACATCTGCATCCCCAGCAGGGCCGGCGCCGAGAACGCCGTGTAGATGCTGCCGCCGCCCTGGAGGGCGGAGACGACCGGGACGAGCAGGCCCACGCCGATCGCCATCGCCCAGGACATCTTCGACTTGGGGTCGCGCCACGCGTAGCGCAGCATCCGCAGGACGACGGTGCCCGTACGGCCCTCCGGCAGCAGCCGCTGAAGTCCGCCGCCCGAGGAGCGCCGCTTGCGCGCGCTGTCCTGCTCGACGGCCTGGAGGGTGGAGGAGTCGGGCGAGGTCATCACCGTGGTCAGGGTGCGGCTCCACCACCACAGCAGCAGGCCGAGGGCCGCCGCGGCCAGCGCCAGGCCCAGTACGGCACGGCCGTACGAGCCTTCGCTCGCCGCGCGTACCGCGTCCACGGCCGAGGCGGGCGGCACCCAGCGCAGGATGTCGGACGTGGATTCCAGGGCGGACAGCCCGGCCCCCGACCCGAACAGCTTCTGCGTGCCGATGTTCACGCCCTGCCCGCCGATCGCGACGAACAGGCCGCTCAGTACGGCGAGGTCGCGGCCCCGGCGGCTGGTCAGCAGCCGTACGTTGGCGGTGGCGACGGCCCGTGCCAGCGCCACGCACACCAGGACGACCAGGACGACGGCGAGGACGCCGACGACGGCGGCGCCCGCGCTGTGCGCCATCATGATCACTGAACCGACGGCCAGCGCCAGGGTGAAGACCGGGCCGATGCCCACCAGCGACGTCACCAGCAGCGAGACGATCAGCGGGCGCGGCCGCAGCGGCAGCATGACCAGCCGGGTCGGGTCGAGGGTCTCGTCGGCCGACGGGAAGAACAGCGGCATCGCCGCCCAGCCCAGCGCCAGGATGGCGGCGAGCAGCACGCCCAGCGCGCCCGCGTGCTCGACGTCGCGCAGGGCGACCAGGCCGAGCAGCACAGCCGCGGCGAACAGCAGGGACAGCACCAGCGACGCCACGTACGCGACGGCCCGGCCGGTCGACTGGCGCAGGCCGTTGCGCAGGAGGGACAGCTTGAGGCGGACGAGGACCGGCGTCAGCGACGCACCCGAGGCGGTGTGCCGGTCCCCGGACGGCGTGCGGGCGGGCGCGGCGGAGGCGGAGGGGGCGGTCATCGGGCGCTCCCGCCACCCAGCCAGTCCAGGTTCTGGCCGGCCGCGCGGCCGTTGGCGCCGACCAGTTCGAGGAACGCGTCCTGGAGGGACGGCGCGTCGCCGCGTACGTCCGCGAGCGGGCCGTCCGCCCTGATGCGCCCGCCGGCCATCACCGCCACCCAGTCGCACAGCGACTCCACCAGCTCCATCACATGGCTGGAGAAGACGACGGTGGCCCCGGAGGCCGTGTAGCGCTCCAGGACGCCGCGGATGGTCTGCGCGGACACCGGGTCGACGCCCTCGAACGGCTCGTCCAGGAAGAGGATCTCGGGATTGTGCAGCAGCGCCGCCGCCAGGCCGATCTTCTTGCGCATACCGGTCGAGTAGTCGACGACGAGCTTGTTCTGCGCGCCGGACAGGTCCAGTACCTCCAGCAGCTGGTCCGCGCGCTTGTCGACCTCCGCGCCGGGCAGCCCCCGCAGCCGCCCGATGTAGGCCAGGAGTTCGCGGCCGGACAGCCGCTCGAACAGGCGCAGGCCCTCGGGCAGTACGCCGATGCGGGACTTCACCGCGACCGGGTCGTGCCACACGTCGTGGCCGCCGATCTCCACCTGCCCGGCGTCCGGGCGCAGCAGGCCGGTCACCATCGACAGGGTGGTGGTCTTGCCCGCGCCGTTCGGGCCGACGAGGCCGATGAAGCGGCCCGCGGGCAGTGTCAGGTCGATTCCCGCGACGGCGACCTGCTCGCCGTACTTCTTCCACAGCCCCTGGACGCGCACGGCGGGCGGGCCGCCGCGGTCCTCCCGGGCGGGCGGGCCGTCCGGTGGTGTGGCCGTTCCGGCCGGCTGGTCGATGTGTTCCGGTTCGTTGGCCACCGGGCCTGCCCTTCCACGTCCCCGCAGGGGCCGGTCGTGCCCCCGTCCGTTCATCCCACGATACGGGCGGGTGTGCGACGGGGCCGGTGCGGCCGAACGGCCGGGCGCGCGGTGCCGGGAGGGGGCGTGCGCTGCTTGTCGCGCTCCGGGCGCACACGCTCGGGTACGGGGGCGGGGCGACGCGCCTCGTGCGGCTCCGCCGCCCCGTCCTCAGCGTCCGCGGGCCGCCGCGGCCTCCCGCCCGCAGGCGTACGCCAGCGGGCTGATCAGTTCGTCCGCGTCCGGCAGCCACCGGTTGGCGGCGGTGGGCTGGCGCACCCACTGCACCGCCCCGTGCGCGCCCACCCGCGTCGGCGGCGCGGCGACGTAGTCGCCCTCGCCCCGCGTGACCAGGTCCAGCGAGGAGGGCGCCCAGCCCAGGTGCCGTACCAGGTCGGGCACCTTGACCGAGGCGCCGGGGAGGACGAAGAAGAGCATCCGGCGGCCCGGGGTGCGGGTCACCGGGCCGAGCGGCAGGTCCATCCGCTCCATCCGGGCCAGGGCCAGGCAGCCCGCCGTCTCGGGCACGTCGAGCGCCTCGAACGTACGGCCCGTCGGCAGCAGGATCGAGGCCCGTGGATTCCTGCCCCACAGGCGGCGGGCGGCCGTCGCGCTGCCCGTGGCGTGGCCGGCCCAGCCCGGGACCGCCGGGTGCGCGCCGGGCGCGGCGCAGTCGGGTGCGCCGCACGAGCAGCGCGGCACCTCGCCGTCGTCTTCGAGCCATGCGCCGGGCAAGACGTCCCAATGCCGCTCTTCCGCGTAACGCACCGCAGTTTCGATCAACAGCTCGCCACGCTGCTCCGGTACCCGAGAGGCTCCTGTGACTCCGATGGTGTCTTCCACGTGCTGGACAACTTCCCCTGTCACCAAGGGTTACGGCCGACACGTCCACCGCCCCGGCGCATCGTTCCCGCACGTGGGGCGCATGGATGCACGTGCGGGGGCGCGTGCGGGGTAGCGACGGGAGAACGGGTAGCCACCTGCGTGACGGGCGGAGAGACCGCCCGGCGTACCCCGGTTCCGTCGATTCCCCGGAATCCCCGTCCCACCGAAGACCGGAGCAGCAGGAGCCAGGCCCGAGAGGCAGCACCCGGAACCGCGGCAGCGGGACCTACCGGACACCGCAATCCGGCGGAGCGATCCGCCGGCCGGTCGGTCCGATCGCCACAACACCGGAATGTCAAGGCTTTGGCGGACATGACGCACATCTGAGATATCCCGGATATCCGGCATATGCGCGGGGAATTGATCAATGGGTACGGCGTTCGCTGGTGAACGCGCAGCAGTAATCAGGGGGTGCAGCATGGCCGCCAGGCCACTCGTCGCGCGGCAGCCGAACGAACGGCTGCAGGCGCTCATTCAGGAAGCCGCCTGTTCCAACGCCGGACTCGCCCGCCGCGTCAACATGTGCGGCGCCGAGCACGGCCTCGACCTGCGCTACGACAAGACCTCCGTCGCCCGCTGGCTGCGCGGCCAGCAGCCGCGCGGCCGGGCCCCCGCCATCATCGCGGAGGCACTGGGGCGCAAACTGGGGCGCACGGTCACCATCGACGAAATCGGGATGGCCGACGGCAAGAACCTCGCGTCCGGTGTGGGCCTGCAGTTCTCGCCCACGGTCCTGGGCGCCATCGAACAGGTCTGTGAGCTGTGGCGCAGCGACGTGGGGCGGCGGGACTTCCTCAGCGGCTCCACCGTCGCCGCGTCCGCGCTGGTCGAACCGAGCCGCGACTGGCTCATCACCAGCGCCGACCCGCAGGTGGCGCGCAACGCCGGTGCCCGGGTGGGCATCTCGGACGTCGAAGCCGTACGGGCCATGACCACGGCCCTCGGTGAGCTGGACCACCGCTACGGCAGCGGCCACGTCCGGCCGGTCGTCGTCCACTACCTCAACAGCGTCGTCTCCGGGCTGCTGGCCGGCTCGTACCGGGAGGCGGTCGGCCGTGAACTGTTCGCGGCGGTCGCCCGGCTGACCGAACTGGGCGGCTACATGGCCGTCGACACCGGACAGCCGGGACTGGCGCAGCGCTACTACATCCAGGCGCTGCGGCTGGCCCAGGCCGCCGGGGACCGCGGTTACGGGGGCTATGTGCTGGCCGCCAGCATGAGCCACCTCGCCGCCTCGCTGGGCAACCCCAGGGAGATCGCGCAGCTCGCGAAGGCCGCGCAGGAAGGCGCGCGCGGGCACGTCACGCCGCGCGCGGAGGCGATGTTCTTCGCGGCGGAGGCGCGCGGGCACGCCCTGATGGGCGACGCGCGGGCCTTCCAGGTCGTGGCGGGCCGGGCGGTGGGCGCGATGGAGCGGGCCGGCGGCTCTTCCGGCACCGCGGACGACCCGGCGTGGATCACCCACTTCGACGAGGCCTACCTCGCCGACGAACTCGCGCACTGCCACCGGGACTTGGGGCAGGCGAGTGCGGCGCGCCAGCGCGCGCAGGAGGCGGTGGACGGGCACCCCGAAGGGCGGGCGCGCCGCCGCGCCATCGGGCTGGTTTTGCTGGCCAGCGCACAGGTGCAGCAGCGCGAGATCGAGCTGGCGTGCCACACCGGCACCCAGGCGGTCGAGTTGCTGGGCAAGCTGCGCTCGAACCGCGGCGCGGAATATCTGGAGGACTTCCAGCTGCGGCTGGAGCCGTACCGGGACGAGCCGGTGGTGCGGGAGTTCGGTGCCCGGCTGGAATTGCGGGCAGCCGCGTAGCGACTCGCGGCCCGCGACCGCCGGGGGAGGGCTGGTCGGCGTCCGGGCCGCCTCGTCCTTCCGTGCCGGGCGGGCCGCGCAGGGCCCGCCCGGCACCTCCCCACGGCGCCGTCGCCGGAGCCCGCCCGGGGGCCTCGCCGTGGCCCTCCCGATGCCGTGCCGCAGGCTTCCGCGGTGGCTCGTGCGGCGCCTCGTGCGGCGCCTCGTACGGGCGGTGACCAGGGGACATGGTCGAACGTGACTGCGACCCGGTAGCGTGAGCCGACGCTTCCGTAAGTCAGCAGATCGTAGGAGTCCCGGTGACGCAGAGCGGACAGGGCAGCGACCCGCACAATCCTGCGGGCGGGCCCGCGCGAGAGGGCGTTGTGCTGCCCGCTCACGGTGATCCGTGGGTCCCCGGCCAGCAGGCCGCACCGCCCGCGGGCCAGCCGTGGGGGCAGCCCTGGGGCCCCGATCAGCAGCAGAATCCGGGCGGACAGCCGGTGCCGGGGCAGCCGCCGGCCCCAGGTCAGCAGCCGGTCCAAGGCCAGCCGGTACAGGGGCAGCCGGTGCAGGGCCAGGCGCCCCAGGGACAGACCTACGGACAGCCGCCGCAGGGCCAGCAGCCCCCCGGCCAGCAGCAGGCTCCGGGCCAGCAGCCTTTCGGGCAGCAGTCTTACGGGCAGGATCAGTCGTTCGGCCATCAGCAGTCTTACGGTCAGGACCAGTCGTTCGGCCAGGGGCAGCAGTCGTACGGGCAGCAGCCGCAGTTCGGGCAGCAGCCGCCGCCCGCCCAGCAGCCGTCGTACGGCCAGGCCCCCTTCGCCCAACAGCCGCCGCCCGCACCGCAGCAGCCTGCCCAGCCGATGCCTCCGGCGCCTCCGACGGCGCCGCCCGCTCAGCAGCAGCCGCAGTCGCAGCCGCCGTTCCCGCAGCAACAGCCCCCGGCCGCCATGCCGCTGCCTCCCCAGGGACAGCCCGCACAGCATCCCGGCCAGCCGGTACAGCCCGGCCAGGCGCCGCCCCCGTCCCCGGACATGGAAGCGACCGCGCTGATATCGCCGTTCGACCCGCAGGCGGGCGGCCCGACCGGCGCGCCGCCCGCCGGGGGGCAGCAGCCGTACGGGCAGCTCGTCCCCGCGACGCCGCAGGCCGGCGCGCCGATGCCGCCCGCCGCCGGTGACCCCGAATCGACGGCGCTGCTGCGCCCGGTCGGCGGACGGCCGGGTCGGACGGGCGCGGGTGCCGGGGCCGGGCAGCCCGGCCCGATGCCCGGTGCCGCGCCGATGCCGCCGGAGGCGGGGGGTCCTGCGGGCGGACGCCCCGAAACGCCCGGCGAGTCCACCCGTACGCTGCGCGCGATCAAGCCGGACGGCCCGCAGCCCGGCCCGGCACAGTCCGCGCCGTCCGGTGCCGACTCCGAGGCCACCCAGTTCATACCGCCGATCGGCGCCGGGACCCCCGCGCCGCCGCCCGGCGCGCCCTTCGGCGTACGGCCCGGCGAGCCCGGTGACCGTGCGACACCGGCCGAGTTCGACGGCCTGTTCCGCTCCGGCCCCGGCGGCGCGGTGCCGCCCGGGACGCCGGGCGGTGTCCCGGACGCGACCGCGCAGCTGCCCCGTTTCGACGAGCCGGACCAGCAGCCGCAGGGCCCGTACGGCCAGCCGCCCTACGGCCGGCCGCCGCACGGGCAGCCGCAGTACGGCCACGAGCCGGACGACGGCGGCCGGCGCCGGCGCTTCGCCCCCGCCGTGGTCATCGGCGTCGCCGTGGTCGCCCTGGCGGGCGCCGGTCTCGGTGTCGGCTACGCGCTCAGCGGGGGCGGTGACGACGGCCCCGCCACGAAGAAGGAGGGCGCCGGCGGCCCGTCCGGCGCGGCGGACGACGGCAAGGGCGACAAGGACGGCAAGGCGGGCGGGCAGCAGCCGCCGTCCGCCGACCCGGTGGCCGCGCAGGCCAAGGACCTCGATGCGCTCCTGAAGGACAGCAACAACAGCCGCTCCGCCGTGATCGGCGCGGTCAAGAGCATCAAGTCGTGCGACAACCTCGACGGTGCGGCCCAGGACCTCCGGGAGGCCGCCCAGCAGCGCAACGACCTGGTGAGCCGCCTGGGCAAGCTGTCCGTCGACAAGCTGCCGGCCGGCGGCGAGCTGACCGCCTCGCTCAACGAGGCGTGGAAGTCCTCCGCCTCGGCCGACAACCACTACGCGGCCTGGGCCGGCCAGGTGAAGGGCAAGAAGGGCTGTCCCAAGGGCAAGGCCCGGGGCGGCAAGGAGCCTGCCCAGGGCAACGCGGACAGCGGCCGGGCCACGAAGGCCAAGCAGCAGGCGGCGAAGCTGTGGAACCCGATCGCGCAGAAGTACGGGCTGACCGAGCGGCGCCCGGAACAGCTCTGACAGCCCTGGCAGTTCCGGTTCTGACCGTTCCGGCCAGCTCTGGCAGGGGAGGCCCCCGGAAGCGGCCGGCGCACGGCCGCGCGCCGGCCGCGGGCCTCACACCTTCCCCGCCCTCCGCTCCAGGAACAGCAGCCAGGCCAGATACACGCCGCCGCCCACGCCCGTGATCACGCCCACCGGCAGGATGGCCGTGCCGGAGACGCGCTGGGCGGCCCAGTCGGCGAGGGTGACCAGGACGGCGCCCATCCAGGCGGCGGGCAGCACGTTGGGGCCCGGCGAGCGGGTGAGGCGGCGGGCCAGCTGGGGTGCGGCGAGGGCGACGAACGGGATGGGACCGGCGGCCGCGACGGAGAGCGCCGTCAGGCCGGTGCCGGCGGCGAGCAGGGCCAGGCGGCTGCGTTCCGGGGCGACGCCCAGCGCCGCCGCGGTGTCGTCGCCCATCTCCAGCATGGTGAGCCGGCGGGCCAGGGCCAGGACGGCGGGCGCCAGGGCGGCGACGCCGAGCGCGGCCACACTCACGTCCGCCCAGCCGCGTCCGTTGAGGCTGCCGATCATCCAGGTGGCGGCCTCGGCGGCCTTGCCGATGTCGGCCCGTACGTACAGATAGCTGGTCAGCGAGCCCAGGACTGCCGAGCCGCCGATGCCGACGAGCACCAGCCGGTAGCCGTGCACGCCGCGGCGCCAGGCCAGCAGATAGACGGCGGCGGCGGTGGCCAGGCCGCCGAGCACCGCGCCGACGGCGATCTGCGCGGTGCCGGCCTCCAGGAGGATGACGGAGACGAGGGCGCCGGCCGACGCGCCGCTGCCGAAGCCGATGACGTCGGGGCTGCCGAGGGGGTTGCGGGCCAGCGACTGGAAGACCGCGCCGCTCATGCCCATCGCGAACCCCGCCAGCAGCCCGTCCAGCACCCGGGGCAGCCGCAGGTCCACCACGACGAAGTCGGCGCCGGGCGGGCCGTCCCCGAAGAGGGTGGCGACGACTTCGGCGGGGGACAGGCGGTAGCTGCCCATGCCCAGGGAGAGGACGGCCACGAGGGTGCCGGTCAGCGCCAGTGCCGCGCAGACCAGCAGGGCGCGCCGTCCCAGGCGCAGGGACAGTCCGCCGCGGGTGCGCAGGACGGCGGGGCGCGGCGCCGGCCGGCGCGTGGCGGGGGTGCGTACGGCGGTCACAGCTGGGCCACCTTCCGTCGGCGGACGAGGTGGATGAAGACCAGGCCGCCGCAGAACGCGGTGACCACGCCGACCTCGATCTCGGACGGCGGCACCAGCACCCGGCCGATGATGTCGGACCCGAGCAGCAGGACGGGCGCGAAGACCGCGCAGTAGGGGAACAGCCATCGGGTGTCGGGGCCGCAGAAGGCCCGTACGGCGTGCGGGATCATCAGGCCGACGAAGCCGATCGGCCCGCACACGGCGGTCGCGGCGCCGGACAGCAGGGTGATGGCGACGATGGACAGCACCCGGGTCCGGCCGGGCCGGGCGCCCAGGGCGCGGGCGGTGTCCTCGCCTAGGGCCACGGTGTTCAGCGGGCGGGCCACCGCCAGCGCGATGACGGCGCCCGCCAGCAGGAACGGCAGCGCGGACAGCAGCAGGTCGCCGCGGCGGCCCGCGAGCGTGCCGATCGACCAGTGCCGCATGGTCTCCAGGGCGCCCAGGTCCGTCAGTTGCAGCCCGTTGACGTAGCCGAAGAGGGCGGCGTTGACGGCGGTGCCGGCGAGGGCCAGGCGTACCGGGGTGGCGGCCCGGCTGCCGCCGAGCGCGTTGACCAGGACGGCCGCCACACCGGCGCCCGCCAGCGCGAACCACAGGTAGCCGGTGAAGGAGGTGATGCCCAGCACGCTGATCGCGGTGACCACGGCGGCCGAGGCGCCCGCGTTGACGCCGAGCAGGCCGGGGTCGGCCAGCGGGTTGCGGGTGAGGGTCTGCATCACGGCGCCGGCCAGCCCGAGGGCGGCGCCCGCCGCGACGCCCAGCGCCGTACGCGGCAGCCGCAGCTCCCGCACGATCCGGTCGTCGGCGGTGCCGGTCGGCCCGAACAGGCCGTGCCACACCTGGTCGAGGGGGATGGCCTTGGCGCCGACGGCGATGCTCGCCAGCACCACGACGGCCAGCAGCGCCAGCCCCAGCAGCAGCCCGCCGGCCCGCACCGCCCGGCGCCCGGCGGGCGGTGCCGCCGGGGCGGGCGGCGCGGTGCGCGCCGCGGGAGCGGTCGTCGTCACGCGGCGCTGCCTTCCCGGGCGGCGGCCCGGTGGCGCACGCACTCCTCGTACGAGGGCAGCAGGCCCAGCCGCTCGGCCTCCGCCAGGGTGGGCGCGGCGCTGTCCTTGGGGGACAGCAGCGGGTCGACGCCGGCCGGCCAGCCGATGCCCAGGGCCGGGTCCAGCGGGTGGACGCCGTGTTCGCGGCGCGGCTGGTAGCCGGTGGAGCACAGGTAGACGACGGTGGCGTCGTCGGTCAGGGCCATGAAGGCGTGGCCGAGGCCTTCGGAGAGGTACACCGCGCTGAGCCCGTCCTCGTCCAGCTCGACGGCCTCCCACGCGCGGTAGGTGGGGGAGCCGGTGCGCAGGTCCACCACCACGTCCAGTACGGCGCCGCGTACGCAGGTGACGTACTTGGCCTGGCCGGGCGGCACCTCGCTGAAGTGCACGCCGCGCAGCGAGCCGCGGCGGGAGACGGAGCAGTTGGCCTGGGCCAGCACCGGGGCGCGGCCGGTGGCGGCGGTGAACTCCGGCTGGGTGAACCATTCGTGGAAGGAGCCGCGGTCGTCCCGGTGGACGAGTGGTTCGCGGACCCAGGCTCCTTCGATGCTCAGCGGGCGCATGAGACCCCTCCTTCCAGGGCCGCGGTCACCGCGGCGAATTCGGCGGTGAGCGCGGCGCGCCAGTGCCGGGGCGCGGGCATCCCGGCGGCGGCCCAGCGGTCGTGGCCCAGCACGCTCCAGGCGGGGCGGCGGGCGGGGCGGTCCAGGGTGGTGCTGTCGGTGGGCCGTACCCGGTCGGGGTCGGCGCCGGCCAGCCGGAAGACCTCGCGGGCCAGCCCGTACCAGGTGGTCAGGCCGCCCGCGGTGGCGTGGAAGACGCCGGGGCGCGCGGGGCCGCGGCCCAGGGCGAGCAGCCGCTCGGCCACGTCGCGGGCCGGGGTGGGCTGGCCGGTCTGGTCGTTCACGACGTCCACGGTGGCGCCCCGGGTGGCGCGTTCGGCCATGGTCCGGACGAAGTTGCGGCCGTGGGCGCCGTACAGCCAGGCGGTGCGGACGACGGTGCCGGTGTGCGGAAGTTCGGACAGTACGGCCTGTTCGCCGGCGAGTTTGCCGCGTCCGTATGCGGTACGCGGTCCGGTCGGCGCGCCTTCCGTGTACGGGGTGGTGGCGTCGCCCGCGAAGACGTAGTCGGTGGACAGGTGCAGCAGCCGGGTGCCGCTGCGGGCGCAGGCGCGGGCCAGCCCGCGTACCGCGTCGGCGTTGACGCGCCGGGCCTGCTCCTCGTGGGTCTCGGCCGCGTCCACGTCCGTGTAGGCGGCGCAGTTGACGACCACGGCGGGTCGGACGCGCCGCAGGGCGGACTCCACGGCGTGGGTGTCGGTCAGGTCCAGGGACCGGCGGTCGAGGGGGAGCGCGCATTCGCCCTCGGCGGCGAGCAGGCGGCACATCTCGCGGCCGAGCATGCCGCTCGCACCGGTGATCAGCCAGCGGTTCACCGGGCGGCACCGCCCAGGGCCGGTGCCGGGGCGGCGGCGTGGGTGCCGTCGGCCGGGGGCGCGCAGCGTTCGGGGTGGTCGCGGTACCAGGCGACGGTTTCGGCGAGTCCGTCCTCGAAGGAGTGGCGCGGGGTGTAGCCGAGTTCGTCGTGGATCTTGGTCCAGTCCACCGAGTAGCGCCGGTCGTGGCCCTTGCGGTCGGTGACGCGCTCGATCCGGTCCGCGTCGGCGCCGCAGGCGGCGAGCAGCCGTGCGGTGAGGTCGCGGTTGCTCAGTTCGGTGCCGCCGCCGATGTTGTAGACCTCGCCGGGCCGGCCGCCCTCCAGGACCAGGCGCAGCGCCCGGCAGTGGTCGTCGACATGCAGCCAGTCGCGGACGTGCAGCCCGTCGCCGTACAGCGGTACGCGCCCGCCGGCCAGCAGCCTGCTGACGAACAGCGGGATGACCTTCTCGGGGTGCTGGTAGGGGCCGTAGTTGTTGGAGCAGCGGGTCACCGACACGTCCAGGCCGTGGGTGCGGTGGTGGGCCAGCGCGAGGAGGTCGGAGCCGGCCTTGGTGGCGGAGTACGGGGAGTTGGGGGCCAGGGGCGCGTCCTCGGTCCAGGAGCCCTCCGCGATCGAGCCGTACACCTCGTCGGTGGAGACGTGGACGAAGCGGGCCACGCGGTGGCGTACGGCGGACTCCAGGAGGATCTGGGTGCCCAGGACGTTGGTGGCGGCGAAGTCGGTGCCGCCCGCGATGGAACGGTCCACGTGCGACTCGGCGGCGAAGTGCACCACCGCGTCGTGTCCGGCCAGCAGGGAGTCCACCAGCGGCTGGTCGCGGATGTCGCCGTGGACGAAGGAGAACCGCGGGTCGCCCTCCACCGGGCGGAGGTTGGCGCGGTCGCCGGCGTAGGTCAGCGCGTCCAGGACGGTGACGTGCGGCCCGCTGCCGGGGCCTTCGGGGGCGAGCAGGGTGCGGACGAAGTGGGAGCCGATGAAGCCGGCCCCGCCGGTGACGAGGATTCTCAAGGCGTCAGTCCAAGAAGGGGAAAGGGGGACGGGGAGGCGCGGGCCCGGACCTCAGGGCGCGATCTGCACCTGGCTGTGGTCGCCGAGCACCAGGCGGTGCGCGCGGGGCGCGCGGGCGGCGCCGCTCATGCGGACCATGCGGCCGATGAGGGAGCCCTCGATCCGGCCGGCGTTCTCGATGCGGGAGTCGTCCAGGACGATGGAGAACTCCACCTCGCTGCCGCTGATCACACAGCCGTCGGCGACGGAGGTGGACGGGCCGATGTAGGAGTCGCGGACGACGCTGCCCGCGCCGATGACCGCGGGCCCCACGATCCGGGACCGTACGACGCTGGCCCCGGCCTCGACGCGGACCCGGCCGACCAGTTCGCTGTCGCCGTCCACCTCGCCCAGTACGGCGGGCGGCAGGCCCTCCAGCACGGTGCGGTTGACCTCCAGCATGTCGGTGACGTTTCCGGTGTCCTTCCAGTATCCGGAGATGACGGTGGACTGCACGGTGCGGCCCGCGTCGACCAGCCACTGGAGGGCGTCGGTGATCTCCAGTTCGCCGCGCGCCGAGGGCCGGATGGCCCGTACGGCGTCGTGCACGGCCGGGGTGAAGAGGTAGACGCCGACCAGGGCGAGGTCGCTGCGCGGCTCGGCGGGCTTCTCCTCCAGGCGCAGGACGCGGCCCTCGGCGTCGAGTTCGGCGACACCGAAGGCGCTCGGGTCGGGGACCTTGGTGAGCAGGATGCGCGCGTCGGGGCGGGCCGCGCGGAACTCGCCGACGAGTTCGGTGATGCCGCCGACCACGAAGTTGTCGCCGAGGTACATCACGAAGTCGTCGTCGCCCAGCCAGTCGCGGGCGATCAGGACGGCGTGCGCCAGGCCGAGGGGCTGTTCCTGGGGGAGGTAGGTGACGCGGGCCCCGAAGCCGGAGCCGTCGCCCACGGCCGTACGGATCTCCGCGGCGGTGTCCCCGACGATGATGCCGATGTCGGTGATGCCGGCGGCGACCAGGGACTCGATGCCGTAGAAGAGCACCGGCTTGTTGGCGACGGGGACGAGTTGTTTGGCGGCGGTGTGGGTGATGGGCCGCAGTCTGCTGCCGGTGCCTCCGGAGAGGACAAGTGCCTTCATGAGCGGGTCATCCTTGGGTGAGGGGGGCGGGCTCGGCGGCGGCCGAGTGGTGGTGCCACAGCCGGGCGTACGGGCCGTCGGCGGCGAGGAGTTGCTGGTGGGTGCCTTCTTCGGCGATCCGTCCTGCGTCCAGGACGACGATCCGGTCGGCCCGCGCGGCGGTGGCCAGGCGGTGCGCGACCAGGACGGTGGTGCGGCCGTCGGCCAGGCGGTCCCCGGCGTCGAGCACCGTGCCCTCGGTGGCCGGGTCGAGGGCGGCGGTGGCCTCGTCCAGCAGGAGCAGGCCGGGGTCCACGAGGTGGGCGCGGGCCAGGGCGACCAGCTGGCGCTGGCCGGCGGACAGGCGCTGTCCGCGTTCGCCGACGGGCTGGTGGAAGCCGTACGGCTGGGCGGTCACCGCGGGCAGCGCGCCCACCGCCCGCACGGCCTCCTCCACGTCGCGGTCGGTGGCCCCGGGCCGCCCGTAGCGGATGTTGTCGGCGATGTCGCCGGTGAACAGGTGGGCTTCCTGGGGGACGACGCCCAGCCGCCGCCGGTAGGCCGGCGGGTCGTAGGCGCGTACGTCCACGCCGTCCACCAGCACCTGGCCCTCGGTGGCGTCGTGGAAGCGGGCCAGCAGCTTGACCACGGTGGACTTGCCGGCCCCGGTCGCGCCGACGAGCGCGACCGTCTCGCCGGGCTCGACGCGCAGACTGACCCGGTCCAGTGAGGGACGCTCGGCGCCCGGGTAGCGCAGAGTGACCTCGCGCAGTTCGACCGCGCCGCGCAGCCGGTCCGGTACGGGCACGGGCTCGGCGGCGGGCCGCACCGACGGCTCGACGCGCAGCAGCTGGAGGGTGCGGCGCAGGCCGACGGACGCCTGCTGGTAGCTGTCGAAGGCGAGCGAGAGCTGCTGGATCGGCGAGAAGAACATGCCGAGGAAGAGCGTGAAGGCGACCAGGACACCGGCGTCGAGGCCGCCGTCCGCGACCCGGTGGGCGCCGACGAGCAGGACGGTGGCCTTGGCGAGTTCGGCGGTGAGGTTGACGCACGGGAAGTACACGGCGGCGTAGCGCTGGGCGCGCAGCCGGGCGGTGCGGTAGTTCTCGGAGAGCTTGCCGAACGCCTCGGCGGTCTTGCTCTCGCGCGACTGGGCCTGGGCGACGCGCAGCCCCGAGACGTTCTCCTGGAGGCTGGAGTTGACCTCGCCGATGCTCTTGCGGGCGTCGGTGTACGCGGCGGAGGACAGCCGCCAGAAGACGGCCGTGGCCAGTGCGATCAGGGGGACGAGGGCGAGCGCGGTGAGCGCGAGCGGCAGATCGACGGCGAGCATCGCCACGACGGCGCCGCACAGCGTGGCCAGGGCGGCGACGGAGGTCAGCAGGTGCGTCTGGAGGAAGGCGGAGAGCGCGTCGATGTCGTTGACCATGGCGGTCATGATCTGGCCGCCGCGTTCGCGCTCGTAGAAGTCCAGGCCCAGCCGCTGGAGGTGGGCGAAGGTCTTCACCCGCAGCCCGTAGAGCACCCGTTCCCCGGCGCGGCGGGTGACGCGCGCCTGGACGGTGAGCACGGCCCAGCCGGCCGCGACGACGAGCAGCGCGGTCAGCACGGTGGCGGCGAGGGCGCCGCCGTCGCCCGCGCCGACCCCGGCGTCCAGGCCGTGCCGGACGAGGAGGGGCAGCGCGAGGGAGGCGAGGGAGTCGGCGACGACGAGGAGCAGGCCGAGCAGCAGCGCGGCGCGGACCGGGGCGAGCAGCCGCCGGAAGCGGGCGTCGGGGTCGGGGGCGCGCAGCCGGGCGTCGTCCAGGCGCGGGTCGTCGGTGGTCTCCTCCGGGGTGCCCTGGGCCGCGTCGGCCGGGGGTTCGGGCCACAGGTCCGGGGTGACGCCCCGGCCGGCGGTGTGTTCGGCGGCGGTGACGCGGACGTCGAGGGAGTCGCCGGGCCCGGCCAGCAGTTCGCGGAACAGCGGGCAGCGCTCGGTCAGCTCCTCCTGGGTGCCGGTGTCCACCACACGGCCGTCGTCCAGGACGGCGATGCGGTCGGCGAGCTGGAGGGTGGAGCGACGGTGTGCGATCAGCAGGGTCGTGCGGTCGCCGGTGACGGCGCGCAGGGTGCGGTGGATGGCGGCCTCGGTGGCGGCGTCCACGGCGGAGGTCGCGTCGTCCAGGACCAGGACGCGCGGGTCGGCCAGCAGGGCGCGGGCCAGCACCAGGCGCTGCCGCTGCCCGCCGGAGAGCGTCAGCCCGCGCTCGCCGACCTCGGTGGCGTAGCCGTCGGGCAGCGCGGCGATGAACCCGTGCGCTTCTGCGGCCTCGGCGGCGGCCCTGACCTGCGCGTCGGTGGCGTCCGGGCGGCCGTAGGCGATGTTGTCGCGGACCGAGCAGGAGAACAGGAAGGGTTCTTCGAAGACCACGCCGATGGTGCCGCGCAGGTCGGCGAGTGCCAGTTCCCGTACGTCGGTGGCCGCGCCGGGCGGGCCGACGCGCACCGTGCCGTCCTGCGGGTCGTAGAAGCGGGGGAGCAGCAGCGAGACGGTGGATTTGCCGGAGCCGGACGGGCCGACGAGTGCGAGTGTCTCGCCGGGCCGGACGGTCAGGGAGACGCCGTTGAGCACGGGGTCGCTGGGGGCGTATCCGAAGCGCACGTCGCGCAGTTCCAGGCCGGTCGGGCCGGCGGGCAGTTCGGCGGGGTCGGCCGGGTCGGTGATCTCGGGCCGGGCGTCGATGAGTTCGTAGACCCGCTCGGCGGCGGCGCGCGCCTGCTGGGCGGTGACCAGGAAGCTGGCGAACAGACGGGCGGGCCCGGCGAGCAGCGCCAGGTAGGCGGCGAAGGTCAGGAAGGTGCCCAGGCCGATGGTGCCGCGCAGCGCCAGCCAGCCGCCGAGGGCGAGCACACCGACCTGGCCGAGCGCGGGCAGCGCCGCGAGGGTGGCGGTGGCTCCGGCCTGGATGCGGGCCACCCGCATCCGCCGCCCGAACAGGGTGCGGGCGGCGCGGGCCAGCCGGTCGACCTCGCGGTCCTCCTGGCCGAAGCCCTTGACCACGCGTACGCCGGTGACGGCCTCCTCGACCTGCTCGGCGAGGTGCGCGGCGCCGGCCTGCGCGTCGCGGGTGGCGGGCACGAGCCGGGCGCGGCTGCGGGCGGCGGCCCACGCGGTGGCGGGTACCACGGTCAGCGCGACCAGGGCGAGCGGCGCGCACAGCCACAGCATCGCGCCGACGGCGACGAGGAAGAGGGCCGAGGTGCCCAGCGGGATGGGCAGCATCCCGAGCATGATCTGCACCTGCGTCAGGTCGCTGTTGGCGCGGGAGACCACCTGGCCCGTGCGCAGCGCGTCCTGTTTGACGCCGTCCAGGCGCTGGAGGGAGTCGAACACCTCCGTACGCAGCCGGTGCTGGACGCCGAGGGCGAGTTTCCCGGCGGCGTACCGGCGGGTGAACTCGGCGCCGAACTGGACCAGCGCCAGGCCCGCCATGGCGGCGGCCAGCCAGCCGATGCGGCCGGTGTGCCCGGCGACGGCGTCGTCGACGCCGAGCCCGGCCAGGAGGGGGCCGACCGCCTCAAGTCCCGTGCCGAACACGGAACTGACGGCGACCGCGAAGAGGAGTCGGGGATGGTGCCGGCACGCGGCACCGAGCCTGCGTATCCAGCCGGGGGACGTTGTTGACCTGCTGAGCACGTGGTTAGCTTAGGCTTGCCTAAGTGCAGGGTCGCCACTCCGGTGGTGTGACCTGACGCACATAGGCCGTCACCACACCGTTCAGCGCCGTCCCGCCGCACCACCCGTGCCCCGTAACCGTCCTGACGGGACGTCGGGGGAGAAAGCAGGTTGTCGATGCGTGTCCTGTTCGCCGGGCCGCCCTTCTTCGGGCTGCTCTACCCCTTGGTTCCGCTCGCCCAGGCCTTCCGCGCCGCGGGCCACGACGTCCTCGTCGCCACCTGCGGACGGGCCGTCGGCCACACCGCGTCGGCCGGGCTGCCGGCCGTCGACTGCGCGCCCGGCATCGACCCCGACGCCCTGTACGCCGCCATGGAGAAGAACCGCCGCGGCAAGCCGCCGGCCCCGGGAGAGAAGAACACCGCGCCCAAGGGCAAGGGATTCTCCTTCTTCAGCGAGGAGATGGCGGACACCATGGTCGACGTCGCCCGCCACTGGCGCCCGGACCTCGTCGTGCACACCCCCAACGGCGTCGTCGGCCAGCTCGTCGCCGCGGCCCTCGGCATACCCTCGGTCGTGCACGCGGTCGGCTTCGGCCACACCGGCCGGCACGTCGCGATGATGAACGACGCCCTCGCCGACGGATACGCCCGCCACCGCCTGAGCGGGCCGGAACCGGTCGCCGCCTGGCTCGACGTCACCCCGCCCGCCATGAGCGTCACCGCCGAGCCGCACCGCCGCTACCTGCGCTACGTCCCGTACAACGGCGGCGGCGCGCTGCCCCACTGGCTCTTCGAGGACCGCAAACGCCCCCGGATCGCGGTCACCCTCGGCACGGTCCGCCCGGTCGTGGACGGCGTCTCCCCCATCGAGTGGGTCATCGACGCGGCCCGGGTCACCGACGCCGAGTTCGTCCTCGCGCTCGGCGGCGCCGACCTGTCGGAGCTCGGCCCGCTCCCCGAGAACGTCCGCCCCGTCGAGTGGACGCCCCTGGGCGCGCTGCTCGCCGCCAGCGACGCCACCATCCACCACGGCGGCGCCGGTACGACGCTCACCGCCCTCGACTCGGGCCTGCCGCAGCTCGTCCTCGGCGAAGGCGCCGACCGGCCGGCCAACGCGGCGGCCGTCCAGGCGCGCGGCTGCGGCCTGGTGCCGCCGGACCCGTCCGCCCTCGCCGGGCCCGGGCACCCCGGACGCGACCTGGTCCGGCGGCTCCTGGAGGACGAAGCGCTGGCCACCGCCGCCCGCGAGACGGCGGAGGAGATGGCCGCGCTGCCCAGCCCCGCCGACACCGTGCCCCGCCTGGTCGAACTGGCCCTCGCCCGCGGAGCGGCCGGATGACCCGCGCGGACGGCGGCACGGCGACCGGCGCCCTGACGGCCCCCGGCCCGAAGGCCCCCCTCCCGAAGCCCCCCGCCCTGAAAGCCGCCGTCAAACCGCCCGGCCTCCCCCGCCCCCACCCGGCCGAGACCGCGGTCAGCCCGCGGCTGACGCGCCTGGCCGCGCAGCTCGCCGAGGCCGGTTCCGCGGACGCCCGCGCCGGGGTGCTGGACCGGTTCTGGGCCGAGGCGGCCGACGCGGGCACCCCGCTGGTCGAACCGCTCGACGGCGACCCCGGACACCGCGCCGTCACCTTCCTGTGGCGCGGCGACTCCGCGACCCGCCAGGTGCTGCTGATGGTCAACCGGCTGATGGACCGCGCCGACCTGCCCTCCAGCCTGATGCGCCACCTGCCCGGTACGGACGTGTGGCACCTGACGTACCGCCTGCGCGGCGATCACCGCGGCTCGTACCGCATTGCCCCCGACACCGAGGGACGGGCGGCCGGCGACCTCGGCGCGCTGGCCGCCACCGGCGTCGGCGACCCCCTCAACCCCCGCACCGTCGCCACCCGCTGGCATGGCCCGCCCGGCTCCGTCTTCGAGCTGCCGGACGCCCCCGCCCGCCCCTGGACCCACCCCGCGCACCCCGGCACCCCGCGCGGCACGGTGCGGCGGCACCACGTGGCCAGCGCGGCCCTCGGCACGGAACGCGAGGTGTGGGTGTACGAGCCGCCGGCCGCCGCCGCGACGGGCCGCGCCGGGGCACCCACCGACACCCTCGTCCTGCTCGACGGGGACATGTGGTTCGGCCAGTTGCGCCTGGAGGACGCGCTCGACGGCCTGATCGCCGACGGCGCGATCCCGCCGCTCACGGTGCTGGCCCCGCACGCCGTCGACAACGCCACCCGCTCCCGGGAGCTCGGCGGGCACCCGGAGTACGTCACCTTCCTCGCCCGCGAACTGCTGCCCTGGGCCGCCGGGCGCCTGCCGGTCGCACCGGACCCGGCGCGCACGGTCGTCGCGGGCCAGAGCCTGGGCGGACTCACCGCCCTGTACGCCGGATACGCCGCGCCGGACCAGTTCGGCAACGTCCTGGCCCAGTCCCCGTCCATGTGGTGGCGGCCCCCGGACGAGCCGTCCGAAGACACGGCGTGGATCACCCGGAGCTACGCCGAAGGGGCACCGCGCGGACTGCGGCTGCACCTGGACGTGGGCCTGCACGAGTGGGGAATGCTCGAACAGGTCCAGGACCTGCGCCGGGTGCTCCGCGCCGGCGGCCACCCCGTCACCGGCGCCGACTTCAACGGCGGCCACGACTACGTCTGCTGGTCCGTCGCCCTCGCCCAGGGGCTGATCACCCTCCTCGGGCCGGGGTCGCGACCGGATTCCTGAAGCACGGGCCCCGAGGCACGGCCCCCTGAAGCACCGGCCTCGGCCCCCTCCGCCCGCCCGCCGGCCCCGCACTCTTCGTCCCGTACACACAAGGAGCAACACCGATGCGTTACCGCCGACCCGCCGCCCTGCTCACCGTCGCCCTGGCCGGCGCCCTGACTCTCGCCGGCTGCGGCGACGGCGACTCCGGCGGCAAGGACGGCGCCGACGGCACGGCGGGCGGCACCCGCACGGTCACCGACGCCAACGGCAAGAAGGTGGAGGTGCCCGCCACCCCCAAGAAGGTGGTGACGCTCAGCGAGCCCACCCTCGATGCCGCGCTCGCCCTGGGCGCCCACCCGATCGGCGCCACCAGCGGCCGCGGCCAGTCCGGCGTGGCCGGCTACCTCGCCCCCGAGGCCGGTTCCGCCCAGATCGTCGCCAACGTCGCCGAACCCGACCTGGACAAGCTCGCCGCCATGCGGCCGGACCTGATCCTGCTCGACGAGACGGTGGGCGCCAAGCGCGTACAGGACAAGCTGAGCCGGATCGCCCCCACCGTGCTCACCGCCAAACTGAACGCCCCCTGGCGGGACGCCTTCACCGCGACCGCCGACGCCCTCGGCAAGAAGGCCGACGGCCAGAAGTGGCTCACCTCCTTCGACGCCCGCCTCAAGACCGTCAAGAGCGAACTCGGGCCCAACGCCGAGGCGGTCACCAGCGTCATCCGCTGGCAGAACGGCGCGCCCTCGGTCGTCGGCAAGGGCAAGGGCCACGTCGGCGACACCCTCGCCGCGCTCGGCCTCAAGCGGCCCCAGGGCCAGCAGGGCGAGAGCGTCGGGCACAGCGAGCCGGTGAGCCTGGAGCGCCTGGACACCATCGACGGCGACTGGCTCTTCCTCGGCGCGCTCGGCGACCGGGCCGCGGGGGAGAAGGCCCTCAAGGAGGCCGCCGCCGTACCGAACTTCGGCAAGCTCAAGGCCGTCGAGAAGCACCACGTCGTGGCGATCGACGGCTCCGCCTGGAACAGCTCGGGCGGCCCGCTCGCCGCGCAGGCCGTCCTCACGGACGTCGAGAAGGCCCTCGCGAAGAAGAGCTGAGCCGTCCCGGCCGGGGCGGGCGGCTCCCTGCCGCCCGCCCTCAGCCGTCGGCTCTCCGCTCCCGGTGTTCCGCTCTCACCCGTCCGCCCGCGGCCGCTCCAGCGTCGTGGCGACGTTCACGAAGCCCTCCTTCGCCGCCACCAGCTGTCCCTCCCGTACGGCCTGGTAGGTCACCAGCCCGTTCACTATCCGCGGGAAGTCCTGCACCGCGAGCATGTCGTCGGAGCGCCAGCGCAGCTTCGGCGTCAGGCCGCCCGTGTCCACGGCCCGGTCGCCGCGGTCCAGCGCCTGCTGCACCGTGTGCGCCGTGATGGTCCCGACGCCCTCCTCGCCGAGCTGCTCGACGACCGCGCGCAGCACCGTGTAGGCGATCCACGTCGTCTGCACGCCGGGGTCGGCCGGGTCGATGCGGTTGTCGCCGAACGCGTGGTCGCTGATGACCTTGCGCATCGGCTTCCAGCGCGCATCGCTCGCGACCGGGTACCAGCCGGTCAGGTACGCGCCTTCCAGCGGGCCCGACCGGCCGCCCGTACGGTCCACCAGCGCCTGCCCGACGCTGCCCAGCACCGAGGCGATCCGCACCTTCGAGCCGTCGGGCTGGAGGCGGCGGAAGGAGTCGAAGAAGGTGTCGGTGCGCTCGCCGAGGGTGGCCGTCACACAGCCGCCCGCGCCCTTGGCGCCGTCCAGCGCGCGCCGCGCCGCGTCCTCGTAGTCGGTGCCGTCCTCCGGCGCGCGGACGTCCCGGGCGGCGCCGCGGCTGCCGTCGGACAGGCCCGCGCCGAGGAGCGCCGGCATCTGGTCGCCCTGGATGGTGTCCGGCCGGACCAGCGAGACCCGCTCGCAGACGCTCGCCAACTGGCGTCCGTTGCCCGCCAGAAGGGACGCCTGCCCGCCGTTGACCGGGTACGACAGGGGGCTGGCGAACTCCTCGTCGGAGACGCCGTACCCGCCGATGTACGGGATGCCGTTGCGCTCCAGCGGCGAGATGAACGAACGGCCGAACTGGCTGTACGAACCGACGACCGCGACCGCCTTGGCCTCGACGGCGCGCTGCGCGCAGCGCGCGGCGGCCACCGAGTCGTTGTGGTCGTTGCAGGTGAGGACCTTCAGCGGGTGGCCGCCGATGCCGCCCTGGGCGTTGACCCAGCGCGCGTACGCCTGCGCCATGGCGGGCATCCCCGGCATGTTGGTCGCCTTGGTGTCCACCGGCGCCCACGTCATCACCGTGAGCGGCTCCTTCTCCCCGGAGCCTCCGGGGGTGCCGGGGAGGGAGCCGCAGGCCGAGAGCAGTGACGCCAGGGCCGCCGTGCAGGCCGTGACAGCCGTGGCGGCTGCGCAGGCGCGGGGGAAGGGGCGGGGGGAGGGGCGTCGCCGTCCGGTCATGTCCACGGAGCCTTCCGCTTCGCCCGGAACGCGTGAGTGACGTCCGGGCAACGGGTGGTGACAGTGGGGTGAACTCCGGGGGGCCGTCAGTGATCATCGGCCGAGAACGTACGATCGAATACTGTGCAAGGTTCGGAGAAGTCTTCCCGTCGCGGCCGTCGCTCGACCACCATGGGCGCCATGCCGCTTACCGACATGCCGTGGTGGCGCTGGCGCAGCAATGTGCGCTCCGCGCTGCACATGCTCTCCGACCCCGCCTTCCAGCAGGAGACCTGGCTGGCCGGCCGCCCGGGGTACGGCGACGTCACCGACGCCGTCTACCGGCTCGTCGAGGACACCTGGCTGGACAACTGGTCCGCCGAGAAGTACGTCGGCACGATCTTCCGCGACTCCCAGGAGGCGTCCCTGGTCGACGTCGCCGTGCTGCGGGTGCTGCGCATCATGCACCAGGTCGGGCCGGACGCCCCGGTGACCGCCTACCTGGAGCACCACGCCTGGGCGGAGGCCGTACGGGCCGCGCGCGACGCGCACGTACGGATGGCGGCGGCGGACGGCGAGGACCCGGACGTGGCGCCGCACTCGCTCGAAGTCCTGGCGATCATCACGCGCGGCCAGGGCGCCTTCGCCTGAGCGCACGCTCCGCCGCGGGACGGACCACGGCCGGGAATGTGCGACCCTATGAGGTCATGAGCGACTCGCAGCCCAGTACCCCCGACCAGTACGTCCTCACCCTCTCCTGCCCGGACAAGCAGGGCATCGTGCACGCGGTGTCCAGCTACCTGTTCATGACCGGTTGCAACATCGAGGACAGCCAGCAGTTCGGGGACCACGACACCGGGCTCTTCTTCATGCGGGTCCACTTCGGCGCGGACACCACGGTCAGCGTGGAGAAGCTGCGCGCCAGCTTCGCCGCGGTCGGCGACTCCTTCCAGATGGACTGGCAGATCCACCGCGCCGACGAGAAGATGCGCGTCATCCTCATGGTGTCCAGGTTCGGGCACTGCCTCAACGACCTGCTCTTCCGCTCCCGGATCGGCGCGCTGCCGGTCGAGATCGCGGCCGTGGTCTCCAACCACACCGACTTCGCCGAGCTGGCCGGCTCCTACGACGTCCCCTTCCACCACATCCCGGTGACCAAGGACACCAAGGCCGCCGCCGAGGCGCAGGTGCTGGAGCTGGTGCGCGAGGAGAACGTCGAGCTGGTCGTGCTGGCCCGCTACATGCAGGTGCTCTCCGACGACCTGTGCAAGGCGCTGTCCGGGCGGATCATCAACATCCACCACTCCTTCCTGCCGAGCTTCAAGGGCGCCAAGCCCTACCACCAGGCGCACGCGCGCGGCGTCAAGCTCATCGGCGCCACCGCCCACTACGTGACCGCGGATCTCGACGAGGGCCCGATCATCGAGCAGGAGGTCGAGCGGGTCGGCCACGGCGTCACGCCGGACCAGCTCGTGGCCGTCGGCCGGGACGTGGAGTGCCAGGCCCTGGCGCGCGCCGTGAAGTGGCACAGCGAGCGCCGCGTACTGCTCAACGGCACGCGCACGGTCGTCTTCGCGTAGCAGCCGGCGGCGCCCCCTCCGGACAGTTCCGTACGCGTCCGCGCGGCACGCCGTGACCCGGTGGTCACGGCGTGCTCACAGCCGCGACAGCGAGGCAGCGGCGAACAGCACGTCGCGGATCGCGTCCGGCTCGCCGTGCTGCCCGGCGGCGGCCTCCTGCGGCGGGACGTGCCCGGCCGCCAGCTGGCAGAACTCGATGCTGTCCAGCGCGATGTGCGCGACCGTGCGGTCCGGGGTGCCGAGGGCGCCCGGCGAGTCCAGGGCTATGTACCAGTGGCCGCCGCCGCAGCCCTCGACCTCCAGATGCAGCGTGCGGCCGGGCGCGCCCGCCTCGACCAGGTGCCGCGGCGGCGACGCCAGCCCCGCCCGGCGCCGGTGGGCCAGCACGCCGGGCAGCAGCCGGGCCGCCAGGTCCACCATCAGGTGCAGATGCCCGGCGGCCGGGGGCTCGTACGGATAGTCCACCGCGTCCGCGATGTCGCCCGCGTGCACCCAGCACTCGAAGGCGCGGTCCAGGAAGGAGTCGCGCAGCGGCAGCCGGATATCGGGCCCGTACGGCACGGTCAGTTCGGCGACGCCGCCGCCCGCGAAGGACACCGTCCGGATCAAAGTGTGGCTCTGGTCGCGCCACAGTCCGCGGGTCGCGTGCGGGGAGCGGCCGTCCGCGATCGCCTGCCAGCAGGCTTCCGTACGCTCGCCGGGTCCGGCCGGTCCGGGCGGGGCCGCGGCACCCAGCGGGTCGCCGAGTCCGAGCGCGGTGGCGACCATGCCGTCCACGGCCATCAGATGTCCGATGACCCCGGCGACGGTCGTGCGCCGGTCGGCCGGCCGCTCGCCCTCGAACCAGCGCAGCCGCACCGGAGCCCGCCACTCCGCCTCGCCCATGTCGCTCAGCAGCGCGTCCAGCTTCGCCGTCTCGGCGTCGTACGGCGCCGCCCACTCGGGCACGGGGATACGGGCCGGTCTGCGGCCGAGGCAGCCCTCCAGGACGCGGGAGCGCAGCAGCGGGTCGAGGTCCAGCGGGTCGGCCGGGTGCAGCAGGCCGACCGCGTCGCGCAGGCGCAGCGCCTCGTCGGCGCAGGCCGCGCAGTCCGTGAGGTGCTCCTCGACGGCGGCCGTCTCCTCGGCGGAGCAGGCGGCCAGGGCCCAGGCGCCCAGCAGGGACTTCAGCACCCGGTGCGGGGTGGGCGCGGGGCCGGGTGCCGGCGGTGCTTCCGCGGCCGGTGTGCCCGAGGCCGGCGCTCGCGGCACGGGTGCTTCCGGTTCCGCCGTCGTCGCCGGTGCTTCCGGTGCGGGCGGGGGAGCGTCCGGCAGCGGCCCGTTGTCCTCGGCGGCGGAGCGCGGGGACGGTATACGGGGCCGGCCGCCGCCGTGGGGGCCGCCCCGGCCGTGCGGGTCGGCCGGACCACGCGGGCCGCCCTGGCCGCCCTGGCCGTGCGGGTCGTGCGGGTCGTGGGGGTCGTGCCGGTCCCACCCCTCCGGGCCGTTCACAGCGGGCGTCCGTATCCGGGAGTGCGCGGTGGGGGCTCCGACGGCTTGGCGGGCGGCAGGGTCTGGTGGTTGTGCGCGGTGGACAGCAGCTGGAGGCCCAGGCGCAGCCGGCGCCGGGCCTCGTCCTCGGTGACGCCGAGGTCGGCGGCGGTCTGGCGGTAGTCGCGGCGCTGGAAGTAGGCCAGCTCCAGGGCGGCGCGCAGCGGTGCGGGCATGGACGTGACGATGTAGTCGGCGCGGGCGGCGGTGGAGGCCGCGCGGATCTGGCGCTCCGTCTCGGCGGGCTCGGGGGCGTCCTTGCCGCGGTCCCGGGCCGAGGCGGCCTCGGTCTGGCGCAGCCGGTGCACGGACTGGCGGTGGGCGAGCTGGGCGACCCAGGAGCGCAGCGAGCCCTGCTTGGGGTCGTAGGAGTCGGGATTCTCCCAGATGTAGCCGAAGACTTCACGGGTGATGCGGTCGGCGGCCGTCTCGCTGCCCAGGACCCGGCGGGCAAGGCTGTGCACAAGCGAAGCGAACCGGTCGTACAGCTCGCCGAGCGCCGCCGCCTCGCCCCGTGCCAGCCGCTGCTGCATCCGCCTGTCCCAGCGCGGTGGTGCGTCATGTCCCATTCGGCCCCCATCCCTCGCCGCCGCCGTGTCCCGGCACGACGGCGCACTCCACCGTGCCATCGAATGTAGTGGTCCGGTCCGACATTGACGCCCCTTTGCGGCAAACCCGTACGGCCGGTGGTTGACGGATGGTATGGACACGGTCACTTTTGGTGGTAATGCCCGCTCGTCCGGGATCGAAGCGGAACTGTTCGCGTCTGTATCTGCCGATGTGTTATCCGTGTGTGACCGGTTCCCGGGGAAAGTTCCCCGCCGAGTGGGCATAGCCTTGTAAGGGAACGGCCCGTTGCGCAAAGAATTCTGAAGAGTTTCAGGGGAGAACGGCCGGGCAGTCGAGGCGGGAAGGGCGCATTCCGGTTGTTGCCGGAGGTGTCCCGTCCGCAAGCGAGCGAAAGGCTTCGAGCGCGTGTCGTTGAAGGTGGCAGAAGGCGAGCAGGGCCGCTGGGCCGTATTGCAGGTCTCCGGCGAAATGGACCTGGTCACATCGCCGGCGGTGCGCCAGCACGTGCACGACGCCGTCGCGGAGGGCCGCCGCAGCGTGGTGCTCGACCTCTCCGAGGTCCGGTTCTGCGACTCCAGCGGCGTCGGCGTGCTGATCGCCGCCCGCCGCCTGATGCGCTCCTGCCAGGGGCGGTTGCGGCTGATCCTGCCCGCGCAGGGCGCGGTGGACGGCTCGCACGTCAACCGGGTGCTCGCGGCGCTCGGCGTGCGCCGCCTCTTCGAGGTCTACCCGGACCTGAGCACGGCCGTCGACGAAGCGGCCGCCCCGCTCTCCGCGTGAACCGGCGCGGACGGACCCGCCGGAAGCCGACCGGCGGCAGTAGCGTCATTCCCGCTCAATCGTGACGCCTGGTAAGCATTTCGTAACGCATTGTGCTCGATGATCGGTCGAGGTCCGGTTCTCCCGCTCCTGATCATTTCAATTCGCCACGAACGCGGCGAAAATCCTCACCCCGCATCCCGCGGGAATTCCGCCCGTACGAGAAATCCGCCGTCCGCCGTGTGCCCCGCCTCCAGCAGGCCCCCCAGGATCTGGGCGCGCTCGCGCAGACCGACCAGGCCGTGGCCGCCGCCCGGGAGTGCCGGCGCGGGCGCGGACGTGTCCGGCGGCCCGTTGCGCACCTCCACCCGCAGGCCTTGCGGAGCCACCGCCGCCCCGTCCCCTCCAGGGCTCCCGTCCGCCTCCACCGCCGCGACCCGCACCCGCACCCGCGCGCCCGGCGCGTGCTTGCGCACGTTCGTCAGCGCCTCCTGAACGGTCCGGAAGGCGGCCCGCTCCACGGCCTTCGCGCCGCCCGCCCCCTCCGGCACCTCGTGCTCGTAGACGACGTCCAGCGCGCTCATCTCGATCAGCCGCGGCAGCTCGGCCAGGTCCGGCTGCGGCGCCAGTTCGCGCGCGTCCGCGCTGCCGCCGCCGGCCGCCCGCAGGATGCCGACCATGTGCCGCAGCTCCTCCAGGGTCCGTACGGACAGCTCGCGGATCGTGCGGGCCGACTCCCGCGCGGCCTCCTCCCCGGCGCTCACCTGCACCGCCCCCGCTTGCAGACTGATCAGACTGACCTGGTGCGCGACCACGTCGTGCATCTCGCGGGCCAGCCGCGCCCGCTCGGTGGCCAGCACCCGGTCCGCGATCAGCCGGTTCTCGCGGCGCAGGCTGTGCGTCAGGTCGTCGACGCGGGCGGCGAGTTCGCGGCGGGTGCGCACCAGCAGGCCCAGCGCGATGGGCGCGGCGGAGGTCACCGTCGCGTCGATCAGCACCTGGAGGTTCTCGCGGTGCGCGCCCAGGTCCAGGTCGGAGAGCGGGTACGGGAAGAAGTGCGCGGCGATCAGCAGGGCGGCGCAGGCGCCGAGCCGGACACGGCCCGGCCGGAGCGCGGCGAGGGTGTAGAGGGCGATCATCGGCGCGAACCAGATGTAGCCGATGTACAGGCCGGGGAGCGCGACGAGGAAGACGGCGAGCGGCAGCCGGCGCCGCAGCAGCAGCGCGGCGGCGGCGACCAGGGAGACGCCCAACTCCAGGCCGAGGTCCAGGCCGTTGACGAGGAAGGCGTCCACCATCGACAGGAGGACGGGCACGGCGAGGGGCACGGCCCGGCGTATGACGCCGGGAAGGCCGCCGGCCCCCTTCATCGCGGACCGCCCGTGACGAGGCCCGCGCGGTCCGCGAGGATCGCCGCCTGGACCCGGTTGAGGCCGCCCAGCTTCCCCAGCAGCGCCCGCACATGGTCCTTGACGGTGCTCGGCGCCAGCCCCATCCGCTCCGCGATCTGCGCGTTGCCCAGGCCCTCGCCCAGCAGGGCCAGTACCTCGGACTCCCGCGGCGTCAGGCCCTGAACGGCGCGGGCCGCCGCGGCCTGGTCCTCGGCGGTGAGGAAGCCGCCGATCACGGCGCGGGTGACGCCGGGGTCGAGCACGCTGCCGCCCTCGGCCAGCGTCCGTACGGCCCGTACGAGTTGTTCGGGGTCGGAGTCCTTCAGCAGGAATCCGGCCGCGCCCTCGCGCAGCGCCGCGGCCAGGTACTCCTGCGCGTCGAACGTCGTGAGCATGGCCACGGCGGGCGGCTCGGCCGTGGCGCGCAGCCGGCGCAGCACGGTCAGCCCGTCCACGTCGGGCATCCGGATGTCGAGCAGGACGACGTCCGCCGCGCTGTCCCGCACCGTGTCCACGGCCTCGGCTCCGCCGCAGTCCGCGACCATCTCGATGTCCGGGGCGGTGCCCAGGATCATCCGCAGCCCGGATCTGACCAGCCGCTCGTCGTCCACCACCGCGACACGGATCACCGGCCGCCCCTCTCTGCATCGCGTTCTGTGGCCTGCCCGCCGCCTGCCGTGCCCCGACCCCCGCCGGACGGCGGGGGTCGGGGCACGACCTGCGGAGGATGCCGTGAGGTGGCGCCCGCGGGCAGAGTGCCTTTCATGCTGCACCACCAAGGGGGCCACAAGCCGACCACGCGGTGCAGCTCACAGTGACGGCCGCCGCGACCCCCACACGCGGCGGCCGTCGCCCTTAGGCCCGCGGGCCCGTCTCCGGGCCGTTCCGCGTCCTGCCTCCGGGCCGTCCCGCGTCCTGTCTCCGGGCCGTCCCGCGTTCCGTCTCCGGGCCGTCCGCGGCCCCGGATTGCTCGCCTCCGGAACAACTTCGTCCCCGCCCGTTGCCTCCCGTCACTGCCGCCTCTAGGTTGTGCGCGGTCCGCTGCTCGCCGGTCCGTACGGCGTTCCGCTGACCGCCACCCCCCTCGGAGCACGGCCCCACGGGGCACGGCTCGGCATCGCTTCGGAGGCTTCTTCGTGCACAGACCCCGACGTACCCCCACACCGTCCGACGCTCCCGGCACCTCCGGCATATCCGGCACTTCCGTACGGGCGCGCCTACGGTCCCGAATACCGGCCGGACGCACCCGTACCCGCCTGCGCCTGACCGCCGCCGCGGCCGGCCTCGCGCTCGCCACCGGCCTGGCCGCCACCGCCCCCACCGCCTCGGCGTCCCCCACCGCGTCCCCCGCCCCGCCCGCGGCCTCCCGCACCCAGCAGGTCGAGTACTTCACCCCGCAGGGCCACCCCCGGCACACCACCGTCCCGGTCGCCACGCCCAAGAGCCTGGTGAGCGCCCACCGTGCGCGTTCCGCCGCCGAACTGGCCGCCGACGGCGACGTGACGTCGGTCGTCCGCAACGGCCCGACCGCCAAGAAGGTCGACGTCGTCGTCATCGGCGACGGCTACACCCTCGCCCAGCAGAAGGACTTCCACGCCGACGCGAAGGCCAAGTGGGCGCAGATCTCCGCCGTCGAGCCGTACGCCTCGAACCGCTCGCTGTTCAACGTCTGGACCGTGGACGCCGTCTCCAACCAGTCCGGCGTCTCCGGCGACCCGGCCAGGAACGTGGTCAAGGACACCGCGCTGGACACCCGCTTCTGGTGCGACGACATCGAGCGCCTGCTGTGTGTGGACACCGGCAAGGTCGAGAAGTACGCCGCCAAGGCCCCGGACGCCGACCTCGTGATCGTCCTCGGCAATTCCGCCAAGTACGGCGGCGCGGGCTACAACGACATCACCTCGCCCGTCGGCTACGACGGCATCGCCACCGCCTCCTCCGACCACCGCGACTCCGCGCAGGTGGCGGTCCACGAAACCGGGCACTCCCTCGGCAAGCTGGCCGACGAGTACGTCTACGACACCAACGGCACGTACACCGGCGCCGAGCCGGCCGCGCCCAACATCACCAAGATGAGCGCCGCGCAGATGAAGGCCAAGAAGGCGAAGTGGTACCGCTACCTCGGCCAGAACTCGCCGGACGGCGGCAAGGTGGGCGCCTTCGAGGGCGGCGGCTACTACCCGCGCGGCCTCAACCGCCCCACCGAGAACTCGATCATGCGCACGCTGGGCCGGGAGTTCAACCTGCCCGGCCGTCAGGCCATGATCGATGGCTTCCACCGCCATACGGGGGGCTGAGCCGACCCTCGTACGCGCCGTACGCACTGAACGAGCGGCCGGTCGCCAGGACCACCACCGAGGTCGTGGCGGCCAGTTCGTACGCCGTCAGCACCAGCGACACCGCGCTCTCGCCCGTGACGAACGGGCCGCCGAAGAACCCGGTGACGGTCAGCAGCACCACCGTCCGCACCGTCAGGTACAGCTCGACGGCGGCGAACACCAGCAGCGCGCCGCGCACGTCGCGGTTGCTGCGGACGGCGAGCACGCCGAGCACCAGCAGGACGGCCACCGACGACAGCGTGGTGAACTCGCCGGACTGGGACAGCCGGACGGCGTCGGCGGGGGCGGAGCCGTCCACCGCGCCCCGCAGGTAGGTGCCCAGGTCGATGCGCTCCTCGGCCATGCCCCACGCCGTCCAGGCGAGCCGTGCCACGCCCATCACGAGGAAGAGCACGCCGCAGATACGGGAGAGCCGGCGCCGCCACCAGGAGTCGGTGTCGGCGCACGACCGTTTTGCCACCACGGGCCGGGGGCCGCGCTCCGGCACGGCGTCAGGGTCGGGTACGGCGCCAGGGTCCGGCACGGCGCCGCGGTCCGGCCGGTGGCCGTCCCGGGCCCCGCCGTCCGCGGGGTCCGCGCCACCGGCCGGACCGGCCCGTTCGCCGGTGCGGTCACCGGCCCGGTGCAGCGACACGACCACCACCAGGGCCGCCAGCAGCCCCAGGGCCCGCGTCGCCAGCACCCAGCCGCCGATCGGCTCCGTGGCGTACAGCTGCCGGTAGCCGGAGTGGCACAGGCCGACGATCTCGCGCGCCGACTGGGCCAGGATCACCCAGCCCAGCAGCAGCGCGCCCGTGCGCGCCACCCGCCGCAGGGCCAGCGCACCGCCCGCGACCGCCAGCAGCGCCACGACCAGGGCCCATTCGCCGGGCCCGAGCGTCCACATGAAGAACGAGGCGCGCGGGTTGAAGAGCCCCTCGAAGAAGTCCCAGACGCTGCCGTCGCCCTGGACGATCCCGTACACCGTCCACGCGGTCAGCGCGCCGCCGTAGAGGGCGAGGGCGGCCCCCGCCGTGCGGTACGCCCGCTCGTGCCCGGCCGCCGCCCGGCCGGGGTCGGGGCCGGGCCGGACATCCACCGCACCGCCGTCCTGCATCACCATGTCCGACCCCCGATCCGCCGCGCCGTGCTCACCCGCGCCGGCCCGTGCACTGCCGGCCGGCCACGTCCCACTGCCCCGTACCCACTGCCGTGTTCTGCTGCCGCCTCACTGTTTCAAGGACGGCGACACAGGCGGCGGAGGTTCCCTCGCGTGTGTCGTGGGGCACTGCCGGACACGAGGTCACCGCGCCGCACCGGACACCGACCGGCCGGGCTGTGAACTCCCTGCCCCACGGCGCGCGCCGCAATCGTGCACAACCGCCCCGTGCGCCTCCCGCGCACCGCACGCCACCCGGACATCCACCGCCGTGGCCCGGCCGGTGGGGCAAGATGAGCCCATGGGGAGCTTGCGGGGCGAGGGCCGGCTCATCGCCGGCCGCTACCGTCTGGGCGAACGGCTCGGCCGCGGCGGCATGGGAACGGTCTGGCGCGCCACCGACGAGATGCTGCGCCGTCAGGTCGCGGTCAAGGAACTGCACCTGGACGACGGCCCCGCCGACGCGGAGCCCGGCACCCAGCGGGCGCGGGCGATGCGCGAGGCCCGGACCGTGGCCCAGATCAAGCACCCGAACGTGATCGTCCTGCACGATGTCGTCGAACAGGACGCCCGCCCCTGGATCGTCATGGAACTGGTCGACGGCCCCTCCCTCGCCGACCGGCTGACCAGCGGCGGACCGCTCGCGCCGCGTGAGGTGGCGCGCATCGGCCTGGCCCTGCTGGGCGCCCTGCGCGCGGCCCACGCGCGCGGGGTCCTGCACCGCGACATCAAGCCCGCCAACGTCCTGCTGGAGTCGGGCACCGGCCGCGTCGTCCTCACCGACTTCGGCGTCGCCCAGGTCCCCGGCAGTACGACGCTGACCGAGACCGGCGGCTTCGTCGGCTCGCCCGAGTACACCGCGCCCGAGCGGATGTCCGGCCTGCACGCCGGACCGGCGGCGGACCTGTGGTCGGTCGGTGTGCTGCTGTGCGCGGCGCTCAGCGGGCGGACGCCGTTCCACCGCGAGTCGCTGGGCGGCGTGCTCAGCGCGGTCGTGCACGAGGAGATCGAACTCCCGGAACCGGCCCGCCCGCTCCTGGCCGTGGTCCGCGGCCTGCTGGAGCGCGATCCGGAGCGGCGGCTGGACATCGCGGGCACCGAACGGCTGTTGCGCGGCTACCTCCAGTCGGGCCGCGCGCCCGAGACCCCGCCGCCCCCGCCCGCCGCGCCCGAACGCCCGGCCCCCGGACGCCCGGCCCCCGAACCGGGCCGTCCCCACGGCGTCCCGATACCGGACGCCCTCGCGGACCGCGCGCTGGCCGCGGCGGCCCGTCCGCACACCGGCCGCGCGCGCACCGCGCTCCTCGCGGGCCTGGCCGTGTGCCTGCTCGCGGGTGCGGGCGTCGGCGTCGCGGCGCTGGTCCTGCGCGGCGGCGATACGGACGGGAAGGACGGCGGGTCGCGGGCCACCCGAACGCGACCGTCGCAGGAACGTTCGGGCGCGCCCGGTACGGCCACCTCGGCCCCCGGCTCCGGCCGCACCCCCGCCGTCCCGCAGGGCTACCACCTGGTGCGCGACCCGCTCGGCTGCTCCCTCGCCGTCCCGGACGGCTTCTTCCGTTCGTACGAGAAACCGCGCGTCTTCTACTACTCCGCGGGCAAGCGCCAGCGCCTCGGCATTCACATCCAGGAGAACGCTTCCACCGGGCCACTGGACACCATGCGCCGCGCCGACGCCGAAGGCCCCGGCAACTACCCCGGCTACCGCGACGGCACCGTCACCCGGACCACGCACCGCGGCCGGCCCGCCGCCCGGTGGGAGTTCACCTGGGACGGCGGGCCGGGGGAGGGCGGTGCCCGGCACACCTACGACCTCATCTGGGAGGAGGGCGGCACGACGTACGACGTGTGGGTCTCGGCGCCGCTCGCCGAACACGACCGGGCGAAACGGCACTTCACGATCGCTCTGAATACTTTTCAGCCGCTGTGAACCAGTTCAGTAGGTCCAGTCCCGTTCTGTACGGGTGTCCGTAGCTCTTCGGCCCCATGGCGCGCGCAGCGGCCCGGACCGTCCGGACGTCGCCCGCCGGGGCGCCCCGTACCCGTAAGGGCCCAGCGCAGCGGCCTTGTGGCCAGTGAACACTGGCGCGATTGTGCCCACCGCGTGAAAACTCGTTACCGGTGGGTACCCAAAGCGTCCGGCGCGTCATACGCTCGCCCGCATGACGGACTCGCAGGACACCGGAACCCGCTCCTCCGCAACCGCCGGCGCCACCACCACGGCCGGCCGGACCGCGCCCGCCGGCGGCAACCCCGTCGCCCGCGCCGCCACCGGCACCCGGACCGCCGCCGACGTGGTCACCCCGCACCTGGTCACCCGCCTGACCCGCGGCGTGACCGGCAGCGGCCGCACCGCCAACCACACGCCCTTCACCGGCGAGAAGCTGGCGGACCTGCCCGAGTCCACCCCCGCGGACGTCGCCACCGCCTTCGACCGGGCCCGCGCCGCCCAGCGCGCCTGGGCCGAGGTCCCCGTACGGCAGCGCGCCGCCGTCCTGCTGCGCTTCCACGACCTCGTCCTGCGCCGCCAGGCCGAGGTGCTGGACCTGATCCAGCTGGAGACCGGCAAGGCCCGGCTGCACGCGCACGAGGAGATCCAGGCCGTCGCCGTCGCGGCCCGCCACTACGGCCGCAAGGCACCCGCGTACCTGCGCCCCCGGAGCCACACCGGCGTCGTGCCGACCCTCACCAAGGTCACCGAACTGCGGCAGCCGCGCGGCGTCATAGGGCAGATAGCGCCCTGGAACTACCCCTTCGAACTGTCCGTCGGCGACGCGCTGCCCGCCTTCGCCGCCGGCAACGCCGTCGTCATGAAGCCCGACACCGGGACCGCGCTGACCGCCCTGTGGGCCCGCGAACAGCTCATCGAGGCCGGGCTGCCGCCGGAGGTCTGGCAGGTCGTCCTCGGTGACGGCCCGGTCGTCGGCCCCGAGGTCGTCAAGCACGCCGACTACGTGTCCTTCACCGGCTCCACCCGCACCGGCCGCGAGGTCGCCCAGGGCGCCGCCGCCCGCCTGGTCGGCGTCTCCCTCGAACTCGGCGGCAAGAACGCCATGCTGGTCCTGCACGACGCCGACGTGGACAAGGCCGCTGCGGGCGCCGTACGCGGCTGCTTCTCCTCCGCGGGCCAGCTGTGCGTCTCCATCGAGCGCCTGTACGTGCACGAGTCCGTGGCCGACGCCTTCGTGGAGCGTTTCGCCGAGCGGACGAAGGCGATGCGGCTGGGCAACGCCCTCGCCTACGGCGCCGACATGGGCTCGCTGGTCGGCGAACGGCAGCTGGAGACCGTCACCCGGCACGTGGAGGAGGCCGTCGCCAAGGGCGCCACACTGGTCGCGGGGGGCCGCCCCCGGCCCGACATCGGCCCGCTGTTCTACGAGCCCACCATCCTCGACGGTGTCGAGTCCCCGATGGCCGTGTGCGAGGAGGAGACCTTCGGCCCGGTCGTCTCGGTCTACCGCTTCGGCGACGAGGACGAGGCGGTGGCCCGCGCCAACGCCACACCGTACGGCCTGAACTCCAGCGTCTGGACCAAGGACGCCCGCCGCGGCCACGCCGTCGCCCGGCGGCTGCGCACCGGCACCGTCAACATCAACGAGGCGTACGCGGCGGGCTACGGCAGCGTCCAGTCCCCGATGGGCGGCATGGGCGATTCGGGGCTCGGCCGCCGGCACGGCTCGGAGGGCATCCTCAAGTTCACCGAGGCGCAGACCGTCGCCCACCAGCGCCTGATGCCGCTGGCGCCGTCGTTCGGCATGGACGACGAGAAGTACGCGGCGTTCATGACCCGCAGCCTGCGCGCATTGAAGGCGATCCGCCTCCGCTGAGACACGGGCCCGCGGGCCCGCCCGAGAACGAGGGAGTGCCAGTGCCCCAGGACCACCCTGCCCAGACACAGCGCGACACGTCCGAGGACGGGTACGACTACGACGTGCTCGTCATCGGCTCGGGGTTCGGCGGCTCCGTCTCCGCGCTCCGCCTGACCGAGAAGGGCTACCGCGTCGGCGTCCTGGAGGCCGGGCGCCGCTTCACCCGCGCCACCCTGCCCAGGAACTCCTGGGACCTGAAGAACTACCTGTGGGCGCCCGCCCTCGGCTGCTACGGCATCCAGCGCGTGCACCTGCTCGGCAACGTCATGGTCCTCGCGGGCGCCGGGGTCGGCGGCGGCTCGCTCAACTACGCCAACACCCTCTACGTACCGCCGAAGCAGTTCTTCGACGACCAGCAGTGGGGGCACATCACCGACTGGCAGGACGAGCTGAAGCCGTACTACGACCAGGCGCGGCGGATGCTCGGCGTACGGCTCAACCCGACCATGACCCCCTCGGACGTCCACCTCAAGGCCGCCGCCGAGAAGATGGGCGTCGGCGACTCCTTCCACATGGCGCCGGTCGGCGTGTTCTTCGGCGACGGCAAGGACACCGACGGCACGGCGAAGGCCGACCCCGGTGCCGAGGTGCCCGACCCGTACTTCGGCGGCGCCGGCCCCGCCCGCACGGCGTGCACCGAATGCGGCGAGTGCATGACCGGCTGCCGGCACGGCGCCAAGAACACCCTCAACGAGAACTACCTGTACCTCGCCGAGCGGGCCGGAGCCGTCATCCACCCGATGACGTCCGTGGTCACCGTCACCGAGAACTCCCGCGGCGGTTTCGCCGTCGGCACGCTGCCCACCGACGACAAGCGCAAGGGCAGGGGCCGCACCTTCACCGCCCGGCGGGTGGTCGTGGCCGCCGGCACCTACGGCACCCAGACGCTCCTGCACCGGATGAAGGACAGCGGCCTGCTGCCCCGCGTCTCCTCCCGGCTGGGCGAGCTGACCCGCACCAACTCCGAGGCGCTGGTGGGCGCGCAGACCGACGACCGCCGCTACCGCAAGGCGCACGGCGAGCCGAAGGCCGACTTCACCCGCGGCGTCGCGATCACCTCGTCCATCCACCCCAACGACAGCACCCACATCGAGCCGGTGCGCTACGGCAAGGGCTCCAACGCGATGGGCAGCCTGTCCGTCCTCCAGGTCCCGATCGCCACCCGCGCGCCCCGCGCCCTGGCCTGGGCCGGCAACTGCGTGCGCCACCCGCTCCTGCTGCTGCGTTCACTGTCCAACCGCCGCTGGTCGGAGCGGACCATCATCGGCCTGGTCATGCAGTCCCTGGACAACTCCCTGACCACGTACCGCAAGCCGGGCGGCCTGGGCAAGGGCCTGCTCACCGCGCGCCAGGGCCACGGCGCGCCCAACCCCCAGCAGATCCCCGAGGCCACCGAGGCGGCCACCCTGCTCGCCCAGGAGATCAACGGCTTCGCGGGCAGCAACGTCGGCGAGCTGATGGGCACCCCGCTGACCGCGCACTTCCTGGGCGGCTGCCCGATCGGCGAGGACGCGGACCACGGCGTGATCGACCCGTACCACCGCCTGTACGGGCACCCCGGCATCTCCGTGGTCGACGGCTCCGCCGTCTCCGCCAACCTCGGCGTCAACCCGTCGCTGACCATCACCGCGCAGGCCGAACGCGCCATGTCCTTCTGGCCCAACAAGGGCGAGGACGACGCGCGGCCCGCGCCCGGCCACCCGTACCGGCGGCTGTCCGCGGTGGGGCCGCGGCGCCCGGCCGTCCCCGAGGACGCGTTCGGCGCGCTGCGGCTGCCCCTGCTGCCCGTACCGGCCGTCCCGCCGAAGCCGCAGGCCGCGGCGCCGGCGGAGAGCTGACCCGCGGCCGTACGGGCCGTACCGCTTCCGGCGCGGCCCGTACGGCGTCCCGCCTCAGGCCGCGTCGGCGCCCTTGCGGCGGCGCACGACGAACACCGCGCCCGCACCGAGGGCGACCGCCGCCGCACCCGACAGCGCGACGACCGGCAGCACGGAGGACGCGCCGGTCTCGGCGAGCCTCCCGGTGACCGGCAGCTGCACCTGCTGCTCGGAACCCCCGTGCGGCGCGGGGCGGTTGGGGTGCTTTCCGGGCTTTCCTGGCTTGCCCTGGGAGTCCGGCACATGGGGCTTGGCGCTGCCGGTCGGCAGGATGTCGAAGTCGTAGTCCACGGCCTCCGAGTAGCCGCACTCGTGGTCCGCGTTCGCGTACCAGCCCAGGCTGAACGCGCCGCCCCAGCTGGCGGGCGTCTTCGCGTCGGCCTTCAGCCGCAGCCGTGCCTCCGCGTACTCGCCGGGCCGCAGGCCGTCGCGGCCGCCGAGCGAGACGAAGAACCCGTCGTTCTCCTCGGCTCCCGGGACCCGCTGCCACGTCCCACTGCCCACGTCGAACCACTGGAAGGTCAGGTGGTCCGAGACGTCGTCGGTGGTCGGGATCTTCAGGGCGCTGAGAAGCGCGAAGGCGGCCACGGACTTGATGTGCTTGGTGGAGATGTTGGTGGCGCGGAAGGTGAAGTCCACCCATCCGGAACCCGCCACGATCTTGCTCGGCAGGCCGCGGAGTTCGGTCCGTACCGCCCGCTCGCTGGAGTAGTCCGCGCACTCCGGCTCGTCGGTGGGCGTGGTCGTCGGTGTGGCGCTGGGCGTTTTCGTCTCTGTGGGCTCCCCGGGCCCGGCGGCGGGCGGCTTCGCCGGGGTCGCGGTGTCCTGGCCGCCCCCGGGCTGCGTCGGCGTGCCGGTCTGTCCGGGCCCCGGGGAGCCGGAGGACGGGGTCGCGCCGGGCGTCGGCGTCGCCGACGGGGTGGCGGTCGCGGTGGGCTGGGCGCCCTGTCCGGGCGGCTCGGTGGCGTACGCGGCGGGGGCCGCCAGCAGGGCGGCGGGGGCTATGGCGGCCGTCGCGGTGACGGCGGCCAGGGCGCGGCGGAGCTTCATCGTGAAGACCTCTCGGTGCCGAAGTGCCGTGACCACGGCACGGGTTCGTGACAGGCCGTCGCGGTGGGGCGCGGGATGGCCGGGTGGTTGCCGTTACTGACCGGCCGTGCCGGGAAAAGGTTGCACGGCCGGGCACCGGCCCATAGCGAAGGGCCCCGGGGCGCCGCCCGCGAGGGGGGTGCGGGCGACCGGGGCCCTTGGCTTTCGGCGTCGGCGTCAGGGCAGCGCCGGCGCCGAGGGGGCGGCGCCGGAGGGGGGATGGCGCCGCTGGCTCTCAAGTTGTCCGGGGGTGGGCGCCCCCGCGAGTGCGGTGTGTCCGTACGCCGCGCGACGGTCCGGACCGCTGTACGCGCCGCCGCCCGCCGCGGGCACGGCGTGCCGCATTTTCCGCGTCGCTCCGGGCACGGTGTGCCGCTGTTGTGCATCGTGCTGGACGCGCCTCGTCCAACGCAACCGTTTCGACCGGATGCGGTCGGTCCCAGGCGTCCCCGAGACCGACCGCCCCATCGGATGTGACCGGGCTGCTGTCCCCTGCTGACCGGTCACGACACCGTGGCGAGGTCCCACGACGCGGACCGCTCCAAGTCGGCCGGCGTCTCATCGCCGCGGCGAGTCCGCCCACGGGCGGCGTCTACGCGTAGTCCTGCAGACCGCACCTGGCTGGCGTGGCACCCGGAACAACGAAGCCCGGCGGCGGCCGGTCACGGCGCCGTACGGGTGAGTCGGCCACGTACTACGGGTCGCCCGGCCACGACCGCGGCTGGACCGGCCACGACCGCGGGTGGGAGCGGCCGTGCACGCGCCCGGCGGCCCGGCCGCGGCCTCAGATCCGGCCGCGGCACAGCTCCAGCAGCGTCATCGCGAGCGCGGTGCCGGGGCGGCCGAGCTGCCCCCGGTAGTGCTCCAGCACCTCCATCTCGCGCGAGAGGCTCACCCGGCGCCCGCCGGAGGCGATGCGCTCGCGCTGGATGACGGCCGAGACGGCCATGCGCTCCTGTACGAGGCCGATGATCCGGCCGTCGAGGTCGTCGATCCGCGTACGGGCGTCCGTGATCACACCGGCCGCCGCCTCCGTACGCGCGCCGGTATCGGGTGCCGCCGCCTGCTTCGCCGCGACCGCCGTGGCCTGCGTCACCATGCCGGCCGCCGGGTCCGTAACCGCCTGGATACCGCTCATGTCCGTCACTCACTCCTGGAGATCGTGACCCCCGCAGCCGCCGTCGGTACCGCTTCGGCCCCGCCACTCCCGTCCAACACAGAGCGCCCCGGGCCTTGTCGGCCCGGGGCGCCTGGGAAGTCGCTCGTCAGTTGATCAAGCAGCACGACCATGGCAGCCGGACGGGCCGGTGCCATAGGTAAAGACGAAGGTCAGCTGCTTGTACATGGCGCTCAGTATGAGCCCGTTAGAATCGAAAGTCCAACCCCTTGCACCACCACCGCCGGAAGGCCGCCGAAGTGCCATCAGCGTCACCTGCTGCCGCCCCCGACGTCGTCCTGGTAGTCGACTTCGGCGCGCAGTACGCCCAGCTCATCGCCCGCCGCGTACGCGAAGCCCGGGTCTACAGCGAGATCGTCCCGTCCACCATGCCGGTGGCCGAGATGCTCGCCAAGAACCCCAAGGCGATCATCCTCTCCGGCGGTCCGTCGTCGGTCTACGCCGAGGACGCGCCCAGCCTGGACCGCGCCCTGTTCGAAGCCGGGGTCCCGGTCTTCGGCATGTGCTACGGCTTCCAGCTCATGGCCACCACCCTCGGCGGCACGGTCGACAACACCGGCGCCCGCGAGTACGGCCGTACCGGCCTGCACGTCTCCAAGAACGCCTCGACCCTCTTCGAGGGCACCCCGGCCGAGCAGCCCGTGTGGATGTCGCACGGCGACGCCTGTTCCGCCGCGCCCGAGGGCTTCACCGTCACCGCGTCCACCGACATGGTCCCGGTCGCCGCGTTCGAGAACGACGAGAAGAAGCTGTACGGCGTGCAGTACCACCCCGAGGTGATGCACTCCACGTACGGCCAGCAGGTCCTGGAGCACTTCCTCTACCGGGGGGCCGGCATCGACCCGGTGTGGACCACCACCAACGTCGTCGACGAGCAGGTCGCGGCCATCCGCGAGCAGGTCGGCAGCGCGCGGGCGATCTGTGGCCTGTCCGGCGGCGTGGACTCGGCGGTCGCCGCCGCCCTCGTCCAGAAGGCCATCGGCGACCAGCTCACCTGCGTGTACGTCGACCACGGCCTGATGCGCAAGGGCGAGACCGAGCAGGTCGAGAAGGACTTCGTGGCCGCCACCGGCGTCCAGCTGAAGGTCGTCGACGCCTCCGAGCGCTTCCTGAAGGCGCTGGCCGGCGTCTCGGACCCGGAGCAGAAGCGGAAGATCATCGGCCGCGAGTTCATCCGGGTCTTCGAGCAGGCCCAGGCGGAGATCGTCGCCGAGTCCGGTGCCGCGGGTGAGCCCGTGAAGTTCCTGGTCCAGGGCACGCTCTACCCGGACATCGTGGAGTCCGGCGGCGGCACCGGCACCGCGAACATCAAGTCCCACCACAACGTCGGCGGCCTCCCCGAGGACCTGGAGTTCGAGCTCATCGAGCCGCTCCGCCAGCTCTTCAAGGACGAGGTCCGCGCGGTCGGCTCCGAGCTGGGCCTGCCGGACGAGATCGTTCAGCGCCAGCCGTTCCCCGGCCCCGGCCTGGGCATCCGTATCGTCGGCGAGGTCACCGGCGAGCGCCTGGACCTGCTGCGCGAGGCCGACGCGATCGCCCGCGAGGAACTGACCGCGGCCGGCCTGGACCGCGAGATCTGGCAGTGCCCGGTGGTCCTGCTCGCGGACGTCCGCTCCGTCGGCGTCCAGGGCGACGGCCGCTCCTACGGTCACCCCATCGTGCTGCGCCCGGTCTCCTCCGAGGACGCGATGACCGCGGACTGGACCCGTATGCCGTACGACGTCCTGGCCCGCATCTCCACCCGCATCACCAACGAGGTCCCGGACGTCAACCGCGTCGTCCTCGACGTCACCAGCAAGCCCCCGGGCACCATCGAGTGGGAGTGACCCCCTCGTAGGTCCCCCGCACCAGGTCAACGCCGCAGCCGTCGCTCATCAGTTTGAGCGGCGGCTGCGGCGTTCTCGGTGGGTACGCTGGCCGTACGGCCCAGAATCCCGTTCATGGGAGGACTTATGACCGCTGAGATCGCGCACCACTGGCCCGTGCCCCCGCCGGACGGTTACACCGTGGACGACCTGCTGACCCTGCCCGACCTCCCGCCGCACACGGAATTGCTCGACGGGAGCTTGGTTTTTGTGAGTCCACAGCGTGATTTCCACAGCACCGTGATCGACCTGCTGGTGAACGGGCTGCGCCGCACTGCGCCCTCGGAGTTGAAGGTGCGGCGCGAGATGACCGTGGTGATCGACAAGCGCAACGGCCCGGAGCCGGACATCACGGTGGTGCGGGCCGCGGCGGTGCGCAGCCGGATGCAGTCGTACTTCCAGGTGCGGGACGTGCTCCTCGCCGTCGAAGTGGTGTCCCCGGAGTCCGAGGCCCGGGACCACGACACCAAGCCGCACAAGTACGCCAACGCGGGGATTCCGTACTTCTGGCGGGTCGAGATGGCCGGTGCCGACGATCACCCGGTGGTGCACGCCTTCGAGCTGGACCTGGAAGCCCGTACCTACCGTCCCGTCGACACCTTCCGGGAGCAGGTGAAACTCGGCGCGCCCTTCGACATCGACCTGACGGCGATCGACACCCTGTGAGCGTTGACAGCACCATCGGTTTCATCGGCACCGGGCTTCAAGCTGGAGCTGCACCACAAGGACATGGGCATCGTCACCGACGCCGCCCGCGCCGTGGGCGCCACGATCCCCGTCGGCGCCGCCGCGGCCCAACTGGTCGCCTCGGCCGTGGCGCGGGGCGACGGCGGGCTGGACCACTCGGCGCTGCTGCGCGGCGTGCAGCGGCTCAGCGGGTACGAGGGGAGCGCCGCGGGGCGTCCGTGACGCGGCGGCCCGCATCGCCGACGTACCGGCCGCCCTTCACCCGGGCCGCGCGGCGGCCCGTCGAACCGGACCGTCCGCGGAGTGCGGCGCCGTGCGCGGGACGTTGCCGCCGCTCAGCGGGCCTCGGCGCCGTAGCGGAGCCCGTCGACGAGCAGGGCGACCATCCGCCGCGTGTGGTCGTTGCCGTCGTCCTGCGCGGGCATGGTCAGGTTGGCCACGGCGCGCAGCAGGTCGTCGGGGTCGATGTCGGAGCGGATGTGGCCGGCGTTCGCCGCGGTGTCGAGGAGGGTGCCGAGGACGGGCTCGAAGCGCTGCTGGAAGTAGGCGGGCAGGCTGTCGTAGGCGGGGTCTCCGGAGTGCAGCGCGGTGCTCAGGCCGCGCTTCGTGGCGATGAAGCCCGCGAAGCGCTGAAGCCACCCGGCGAGCGCGTCGACCGGTTCGCACCGGGCCGTGAGGGCGGGCGCGGCGTCGGCGCAGGCGTCGACCTCGTGGCGGAAGACCGCGGCGATGAGGTCGGAACGCTGCGGGAAGTGGCGGTAGAGGGTGCCTGCCCCCACGCCGGCCTTGGCGGTGATCTGCCGTACGGGGGCGTCGACGCCCGAGGTGGCGAAGACTTCCGCGGCTGCCGTGAGCAGGGCGTCGGTGCTGCGCTGCGCGTCGGCGCGCACGCGCTTGCCGCCGGGCCGTCCCTGCGCCGCGACGGCGCCGCCGTCGGCTTGCCGCTGGGTGCCAGTGCCGCTGCCGCTGCCCGTGCCCTCGTCCACGATCCTCCTGCCGGCCGGCGGAACACCGATGCGTACCGGTCGGGCTGAACGGCGTTCCGTTTTACGTCGGCCAGCGTAGCGCGCCGCGTCGGACACCGGCTGCCATCGCGCAAGGGCCCCCTGGCCAGGGCGCGGCGGCGCCACGGAGCACGGGCCCCGCACCGTCGCGCCCACGGGCCCCGCACCGCCCCGCACCGCACCGTCACCTCACTGGAGCCAGAAGCGCGTCCTCTCCAGCCACACGTCGAGCAGCTGCCGGTCGCCGACGGTCTCCACACCCCCGGCGACGGCGGGGCGCCCGTAGAGGAAGAGGACCAGGTCGGTGATCGTGCCGCGGACGGCGACCGCGGCCTTCTCGTGGGCCGGGCGCCAGACGGGGGCCTCGCCGGTGAGGTCCACGAACCACTCCGCCTCCGTGTCCGTGGCGTGGAAGTGCAGGGTGCGGCCGGGGCCGAGCAGGACGGGCGCGCCGGGCTGCTCCTCGGCGATCTCCGGGACCGCGTGGAATCCCATCCACTCGTCGAGTGCGTCGCGGGCCACGTCCGCGTCGAGGACGTACTCCCGGCCGGCCGCCAGTGCGGCGTCGGCCCGGTGGAGCGCCGTCTCGTGCGTCATCCGGCGGGCCCAGAAGACGGGTGTCCCGCCGGGCGCCACGGTCCACACCGGTACGTCGGGCCCGGCGGCCCGCAGCGTCCCGGACAGCCGGGCGGCGCCCTCGGCGAGCAGGGCGCCCAGCGCCGCCGGGTCCTCGCCGGTGAGCCGCGGCGTCTCGTTGACCAGTTCGTCGGAGACCGGCTCCGTCGCCCGGGTCCCGACGATCGTCTCGACCCAGCGGTGTGCGCCGTTGACGTGCCGGATCAGCTGGCCGAGGTTCCAGCCGGGGCAGGTCGGCACCGGGGCCGCCGGGTCGGTGTCCTTGACGCCGGACCGCAGCAGGTCGGCCTGGTGGACGATCTCGGCGCAGTAGCGGTCGTAACTCAGGGGTGTACCGGGGGTGGCAGCCATGGGGGCACGGTAGTGGGCCGCCGACCGCTTCCGAAGCGAATTTCCGCCCGCCCCCTGGCCACCTCCGCTACCGGCAGGTAGCTTCCGTTTCGAGCCGTATGCGCGAGAAGGAGGAAGCCGCCGTGCCAGAGTCCACGCCGCCCGCCCCGGTGCCCACCGACCAGCTGCACTTCGCCCTGCCGCCGCAGCACGCGACTGTCGGGGAGGAACGGCAGTACCGCAAGGAGCGCCTCGCGGCGGCGTTGCGGCTCTTCGGGCGGTTCGGGTTCGAGGAGGGCGTGGCGGGCCACATCACGGCCCGGGACCCGGAGTTCACCGACTGTTTCTGGGTGAATCCGTTCGGAATGTCGTTCAAGCACATCACGGTGGGCGACCTGATCCTGGTCAACCACGAGGGCAAGGTCGTCGAGGGCCGCTACCACGTGAACCAGGCGGCGTTCGCGATCCACGCGCAGGTCCACCGGGCCCGCCCGGACGTCGTCGCCGCCGCGCACAGCCACTCGGTGTACGGGCGGTCCCTCGCCACTCTGGGGGAGCTGCTGGAGCCGATCACCCAGGACGTGTGCGCGTTCTACGAGGACCACGCCCTGTTCGACGACTACACGGGTGTCGTGGTGGACGAGGAGGAGGGCCGCCGCATCGCGGTCGCGCTCGGGCCGCACAAGGCCGTGATCCTGCGTAACCACGGCCTGTTGACGGTGGGCGACTCGGTCGACGCGGCGGCCTGGTGGTTCATCACGATGGAGCGTTCCTGCCAGGTGCAGCTGACCGCGCGGGCCGCGGGCAAGCCCGTACTGATCGACCACGAGAACGCCGTGCACACGCGGGAGCAGCTGGGCAACGACCTCGTCGCGTGGATCAACTACCAGCCGCTGTACCAGCAGATCACCCGCAGCGAACCGGACTTGCTCGGCTGACGCGGCCCGTCGTCGGCCCCCCCCCGGACCGTCGGGTGTCAGCGGCGGGACTCGATCCTCAGCCCGCCGTGGATCAGCGCGCGGGTCGTGTCGCGGGCGAGCATGTCGTGCGGGAAGCCCGACTCGATCGCGCTTGCCGCGTCCAGGCGGGCCAGTTGGGCGGCGGATAAGGCGTCGACGTCACCCGTCCGGAGCCGCCCTCCGGGTCCGGCGTCAACACGTCGGGGCGTCCGTCACCACCGCTCATCGCCCGTCACCGCCCGTACAACCGACCGTACGGCTTTTCCCGTCCGTCACGTGCGGCACAATTCCCTCTCAGTACGGTGAAGTTGACGACGACTGGTGGTCGGGGCGGAGCGGACGTGTCGGTGGAGACGGCGGGCGGGACGACGGGGGCGTCCGGATCGCCCGCGGTGACGGAAGGGTTCCCGGCGCCCGGGGCGGCTGGGGCGAGGGAAGCGGCAGGCGGCTACGGCGGTGACTGCACCTGCGGGAAGTGCCCGCGCGGCGCGCGCGAGGGGCATCGCAGGGCGGTCGCCGCGTTCGTGGCGCTGCGCGAGGAGTACGCGGCGGGGCGCGGCGTGCCGGCCGCGCTCGTCCACTCGGCGGGTGCGGCCCGGCAGTGGGTCTCGGACGAACTGGCGCTGTCGGCCCGTGCGGTCGCCGAGCGCGCCGCCGCCGAGGGCACGGCCTGGCTGGACGCCGTGTGGCGGCGGACGCTGCTGGTGCTCTGGGCCGGTGTCGGCGTGCTGCTGCTGATGCAGGCCCTGACCGCGATCGGTACGGGCTGGACGGTGCCGCGCACGGCGGCGCTGGCCGCGGCGACGGTCCTCGCGCTCGCGCTGACGGGCGCGGCGTGGCGGCACCGCTCGCGCGGCGGCCCACTGGCGCCGCTGATCGGCGAGGACAACCGGCTCTCGACCTCGCGCACGGTGGCGGCGGGCTGGCTGCTGCTGGTGGCCTACGCCGTCCTCGTGCAGGCCGTCCAGCTGGCCGTGGTGCGGGACGCGGACGCCCGCCAGGCGCTCGTGGACGGGCTCGAACTCCCGCGCGGCGCCGCGCTGCTCACGGTGCTCGCGGTCATCTGCGCGGTGGCGGTGCTGGTCCGCCGCGTCGTCGTCGTACGCATCCAGGGGCGGCGGCTGCAGAAGGTGCGCGCGGAGCGGCCACGCGCGGGTGACCTGCTCACGGACGACGCGGGGCGCGGCAGCCTCACCGACACCCAGTACCTGCTGCTGAACGTGGCCGCCCTGTCCTTCTCCCTGGTCCGGCTGGCCCGCGACCCGTCGCGGCTGCCGGACCTCCCGTGGTCGTTCGCCGCCGTCGTGGTCGTCGGCGCGGTCATGTATCTGGCGGGCAAGTACGCGGAGGGCGGCCGTCCGGTCGTCCTGTCGGTCGTCCGGGCCCGGGAGCCGGGCGATCTGGCCGCGCCCATCCGTATCGGCGACGACATCGAGATCCGCGGCACCGGCTTCGTACCGCCGGGCGCCCAGGCCCCGGACCTGCTGGCCCGCACCGTCGTACGGATCGGGGCGGTGCATGTGCACGTACCGCTGGTCCCGGTCGCCGGCGGCTTCGGCAATCCGACGGACGGTGTGCTGACCGTGCCCGTGCCGGCGGACGTCGAGCCGGGCCGGGTGGAGGTCAGGGTCGTCACGGCGGCGGGCGTGGAGACGAACAGCTGTCCGATCGACGTGCAGGACTGACCGCGGCGCAGCCGGCCGGGCCACGTGCGGGACCGGCTGAACGCCGGATACCGCGCCGTCCGTACCCCGTGCAGTACCCCTTGTGGAACACGCGCCCGCGGGCACACCATCGTCCGCGTCCGGCGGGGACGGAGAGGCGGGATGCCATGGCTCACGCGGATCGTACGGTCGCGGGCGGCCCCGGAGGGCCGGGCGCGGGGCTGGGCGGTGGCGGCGGCGCGCGCCGGGCCATGGCGCGCCACGCGCTGCTGCCGCTGCGGCTCTTCCTCGGTGTCACCTTCGTCTACGCGGGCCTGGACAAGCTGACCGACCCGGCCTTCTTCGCGTCCGGCGGTACGGGGTCGGTGGGCGAGCTGATGCGCCAGGTACGGGGCACCTCGGCCGTGCCCGCGCTGGTCGACCTCGCCCTGAGGAACCCGGCGGGCTTCGGCTACGCCATCGCCGCCGGGGAGCTGGCCGTCGGCATCGGCACGCTCGTCGGTCTGTTCGCGCGGGTCGCGGCGCTCGGCGGCGCGCTGATCTCGCTGAGCCTGTGGCTCACCGTCAGCTGGTCGACCCAGCCGTACTACTACGGCAACGACCTCGCGTACCTGATGGCCTGGCTGCCGCTGGTGCTGGCCGGGGCGCCGGTGCTGTCCCTGGACGCGGCCCTGGCGGCGCGCCGCAGCAGGCAGGGGCGGCAGCTGTTCGGATGACCGGCACCGGGCACGAGAGCACGGGGCACGGGCACGGGGGCGTGCCCGTACGGACTCTCAGTCCCGCGCCGACGACGATGCCGATGCCGATGCCGACGCCGCCCGATGGCGCCGCACCGCGCTCCAGACGGCCGCCGTCACACCGGACAGGAACAGGCCGGCCGGCACGGCCAGCATCGGCAGCGCGCCCGGCAGGTCCCACGCCCCGGCCGTCTCGCCCGCGTAGGCCCCGCCCACGCCCAGCGCGGTCAGGCCCGTGATGAGCCGGGCGGGTTCGAAGTCGTGGCGCTTCACTGCGGTACTCCCCGGGATGTGGTGGCGGACGCGGGCAGGGCGGGGACGGCCGGTGCGGATGCGGCGGGGGCCGGGGCGAGACCGGCCGGTGACGGGGTGGCGGACGGCGTGGCGGACGACGGCCGGGCGGCCCGCTCCACCTCCACCTGGCCCGCCCCCACCTTGAGGTCGAGGTCCAGCGTGCCGTGCGGCTTCTCGCCCTTCTTCAGGCCGGCCGCGGGCAGGGTGACGGTCTGGTCCTGGTCGGTCGCGATGCTGAAGTCCTCCGACGACTCGCCCGGCAGCCGGACGTCGCCGAGGCCCACGTCGATGTGCAGCCGTGCCGTGACGCCGTCGGGCACGACCACCCGCAGCTGTCCGGCGCCGACCGTGGCCTCGGTCCGTACCGTCTGCCCGTTCTTGAACGGCACGTTGCTCAGGTCCAGCTCCCCGCGCCCGGCCCCGAGGTGGTAACTCGGCTGTACGGAGGCGGCGTCCATCGGGAGCCAGACGCGGTTGCTCCAGTCGGCGGTGACGCTGTCCGGCAGCACCGCGGCGCCCGCCAGCAGCAGGGACGTCAGGATCACCATGAAGACCGTGCCGCCGCCGGTCCGCCCGAACCAGGCGCTGAGGACCAGCCCGAGGCCGAAGACGACGAGCGCGGCGGACAGCCCGGCGACGAGGGCGGTGGACAGGTGGTGGTCCGGCGCGGCGGCACCGCCCGCCGCCATGGCCGCGATCAGCGCCAGCAGGAACGTCCAGCCGCCGATCGGGCGGCCCGCCCGGCGGCGCCGGGCCGGTACGCCGCTCCGCGGCCCCGCGTACCCGTCCCAGGCCGTCGCGCCGGAGCCCCGGCCCGCCGTCCCGGCCGTGCCGCGTGCGCCGTACGCCTGCTCGTTCCCGTACGGGGCGTCGCTCGGCCCCCACAGATAACCCACGCCTGCCGTCCCTTCCTTGGAGAGCGGGTCCCGCCACCAGGACGGGCTGTTCCGCGCGGGCGGCGCCGTCGTCTCGGGCGGCGCGTCCGGGACGCTCTGCGCGGCTGCCGGGTCGGCGGCCCCCGGCCCGTCCGTGCCCGCCGCGCGGCGCTGCCGCGACCAGTACGCCGAACCGCCCACCGCCAGCGCGAGCATGACGGTGAAGGACAGCACGCCGCGGTTGGCCAGGGAGGTCAGGAAGAAACCGCAGCCGACCAGCGCGAACAGCAGCGCGGTCAGTGCCGTGCCCTCGACCCGGCCGGAGAGCAGCCGGCGCCCCTCGTTCTCGTCCTCGCCGTCCTGCGGGATCAGCAGCCAGGCGAAGCCGTACACGATGAGGCCGATGCCGCCGGAGACCGCCAGCACGGCCAGCACGATCCGGAAGATCACCGGGTCCAGTCCCCAGTGCCGGCCCAGGCCCCCGCAGACACCGGCGATCACCTTGTGCCGTCTGCTGCGGCGCAGGGGAGCCTGCGGGGCCGGGCGGTCTGCCGCGTCGGCGGGCGGCGGGGTGCCCGCGGGGCCGGACGTGGCCCCGGACGTGGCCCCGGACGTGGCTCCCTCGGGACCCGGCGTCTCCTCGGTGGGCGCAGCATCGTTCATGCGCCCATGGTGGCAAGCGGAACGGACGGGCGGCATCCGTGGGAACCCTGGTTGGTCCCTGAGATCGCTCCGGCACCGGGGACGGACGGGGCCGCGCCCCACCCGTAGGACCGCCCGCCGCACCCCGCAGGGCCGCCCCGCCGCACCCCGCAGGTCCGCCCCGCCTCACCCCGGAGGGCTGGAAGCGCCCCCCTCGGCGGCAGCGGCATACCGGCGTGCCAGCAGCGCACACGCCTCCTTCAGTTCGGCCGGTCCGACGATCTCCATGTCGGCGTCGAACCTCCCGACGGCGGTGGCCAGGGCCGTCCACGACCAGGACCCCAGGACGAGCCGGCAGCGGTCCGGGCCCAGTTCCTCGACGACGCCGTCGCGGGTGTACGGGGACACGGCCGCGGCGGGCAGGGCGAGGATCACCTCGCCCCGGCAGGGCGGGCCGTCCGGGCCGCCGAAGCCCTGGAACCTGCCCGCGACGAAGCCGGCCACATCGCCTCCGGGCAGGTCGCGCGGGGTGAAGCGGGGGCCGGTGGGAGTGCGCGGCGCGATCCGGTCCGCGCGGAACGTACGCCAGTCCTCGCGGTCGAGGTCCCAGGCGACGAGGTACCAGCGGCCTCCCCAGGTGACGAGGTGGTGCGGCTCCACCCGGCGCGGAGGCGGCCCGCTGCCCCGTCCCGCTTCCGGCGGCGACACGGGTACGTCCCCGGGCTCGTAGTCGAAGCGCAGCACCGCACGGGCGTGCACGGCGGCGCTGAGCGCCATGAGCACGCCGCTGTCGGCCTGCGGATTCGGCCGGGCCGCAGGCCGCTCGACGGCGGTGACCCGGAGGGTGTCGATCCGGTGGCGCAACCGTGTGGGCATGACCTGCCGGACGGTGTGCAGAGCGCGCGCCGCGGCTTCCTCAACTCCGGCGCCGGTGGTTGCGGCGAGCCGGAGGGCGACGGCGAGGGCGACGGCCTGCTCGTCGTCGAACAGCAGCGGCGGCAGCTCCCTGCCGGCGCCGAGCCGGTATCCGCCGTCGGGCCCCTTGGCCGCCACGATCGGATAGCCGAGTTCGCGCAGGCGGTCGACATCGCGGCGCACGGTGCGCCGGCTGACGTCCAGGCGCTCGGCCAGCAGCGCCCCCGGCCAGTCGCGGCGCGCCTGGAGGAGCGAGAGCAAGGACAGCAGTCGCGACGATGTCTTCTGCATGTCTCCATCCTGGCGCTGGTAGCGGACACACCCTGTCCGCTACCTCCGCCAGAGTACGACTCGCAAGGCCGAGCGGGCCCTGCGCCCGGCCGCGGCCCTTCGAACGCGGCCCGGCCACATCCGAGGCGAGGAGCCACCATGTCCGTCGATGCCGTGACCCACCTGAACTTCCGGGGCGACGCGCGCGCGGCGCTCACCTTCTACCAGGCCGTGTTCGGCGGCGACCTGGCCGTGGTCACGTACCGGGACGCCGGGAACGTGCGCGAACCGTCCGAGGCGGACCAGGTGATGTGGGGCCAAGTGACGGCCGGGAGCGGTTTTCGCGTGATGGCTTACGACGTGCCCGCGCACCTGCCGTGGAACCAGGGCGAGAACGCGTTCTTCCTCTCCCTCCGCGGAGAGACGGCCGAGGAGATCACCGCGTACTGGGAGAAGCTCTCCGAAGGCGCGACCGTCGTGCGGCCTTTGGAGCCCGCGCAGTGGGCGCCCCTCTACGGAATGCTGACGGACCGGTTCGGCGTCACCTGGGTCGTGGACGTGGTCAGCCCGTACGCAGCCGCCTGACCAGTGCAGATGTATCCGCTGAACCCGTACCCGTACCCGTACGCACGGGCCGGCGGCGGGCGTACGGAGGTGACCCGCACCCGATGACCGTTCTCGACGACCGCGCGCTCAACCGCGCGACACTCGCCCGGCAGCTGCTCCTGGACCGCGCGGACCTGCCGGCCCACGACGCCGTCGCGCACCTGTGCGGCCTCCAGGCGCAGGAGCCGCAGGAACCGTTCACCGGCCTCTGGTCGCGGCTGCGCGCCTTCGACCCGGCGGAGCTCTCGGACCTGCTGACCGGACGGCACGTGGTGCGCACCCATCTCATGCGCCGCACCGTCCACCTGCTCACCGCCGACGACGTCCTGGCCTGGCGCACCCGCCACGACGCCATGCTGCGGCAACGGGTGCTCGCCACCTACCGCAGCGACCTGGCCGGAGTGGACCTCGACGAGCTGGCCGCCGCGGGCCGCGCGGTCCTGGCCGACGGCGAGCCCCGCTCGATGCCCGAGCTGGGGCGGGCGGTCGTCGGCCGCTGGCCCGGTCCGGGCCCGCGGCCGCTGGGGGAGATGCTGGCCGCCGCGCTCATCCCGACGGTGCAGCTGCCGCCGCGCGGGCTGTGGCGCGTGAAGGCCGGCGCGCGGTACGCCGAGCTGTCCTCCTGGCTGGGCCGCGGCATCGACCCGCTGCCTCCCGACGGCTCCGATCCGGTGGGCGAGGCGCTGGTACGGCGTTACCTGGCCGCGTTCGGCCCGGCCGCCTCGGCCGACCTGCGCGCCTGGTGCGGACTCGCCGGACTGCCGCGCGCGGTCGCCGCCGTACGGGAGGAGCTGGTGACCTTCCGTGACGAGCGGGGCCGGGAGCTGCTGGACCTCCCCGGCGCGCCGCGCCCCGATCCCGACACGCCCGCGCCGGTGCGGTTCCTGCCGGCGTTCGACAACGCGATCCTCGGCTTCCACGACCGGAGCCGGATCATCGACGACGCCCATCGCGGCCTGTCGGTGGCCGGTGAGCGCGTCGTCCTGGTGGACGGCCGGGTGGCCGCGACCTGGGCGGCGAAGGACGGCACCGTGACGGTCGGCCCGTTGCGCCGCTTCTCCGGGGCCGAGCGCACGGCCGTGGGGGAGGAGGGGCGGGCGCTGGCGTCGTTCCTCTTCGACGGCGACGGCGACGGCGACGGCGACGGCGACCGCGACAGCGACCGCGTGGAGATCGCCGCGTTCCCGGACTGATCGCCCGCCTGCCCCGGACCGAAGGGCGGGCCCGGGGCAGGCCGACGGGCCCGTACCGGGTGCCTGCCCCGGGCCCCGGGCGGTGACGAAGCGTGAGCGCCGCAATCGAAAACGGTGGCTTCGCGAGTGCCGAACCGTATGTGCCGGAACGTCGGAGGGCTCCCGTACATGTGTCCGATGATTGCGCCCCGGTCCACCGCCGGCGCCCTTCGGACGACTATCGTTGCGCCGGACACGTGTACGGGGGGAACCGAAGGGGCGCGGCGCGGTGACGGAGGCGGCGGTGGACGACGGGCGGCTGGTCGCCGGGCGGTACCGCCTGGTCGAGGAGATAGGCCGGGGCGGCATGGGCACCGTCTGGCGGGCCCACGACGAACTGCTCGGCCGGCAGGTCGCCGTCAAGCGGCTGCACGTCTCCCCGGAGCTGGACGCCGACGACCTGGCCCGCCGCAACGAGCGCACCCGCCGCGAGGCGCAGTCCGCCGCCCGCATCAACCACCCCAACGTGGTCAGCGTCCACGACGTCGTCGACGACGACGGCCTGCCCTGCATCGTCATGGAGTACGTGCCCTCCGTGACGCTCGGCGACGTCATCAAGGAAGCCACGCTGTCGGACAGCGCGGTCCCGCCGGGCGAGGCGGCCCGGATCGGCCGCGGCATGATCGCCGCGCTGCGGGCGGCGCACGCCGCCGGTGTCCTGCACCGCGACGTCAAGCCCGGCAACGTGCTGCTCGGCGACGACGGCCGGGTCGTCCTCACCGACTTCGGCATCGCGGTCGCCACCGGCACCTCCACCCTCACCAAGACCGGCGAGCTGATCGGCTCCATCGACTACCTCGCCCCCGAGCGGGTACGCGGCGTCACCCCCGGCCCGGCCGCCGACCTGTGGGCGCTGGGCGCCACGCTCTACCAGGCGATGGAGGGGCGGCCCCCGTTCCGCAAGCTCACCGCGGTCGAGACGGCGTACTCCATCGCCGTGGACCCGCTGGACCCGCCGCGCAACGCCGGTCCGCTGACCGCGCTGATCGAGGCCCTGCTCGCGAAGGAGCCCGCGGACCGCCCCGCGGCCGAGGCCGTCGAGCAGGCGCTGCGCACCCCCACCGCGTACACGGACACGACGTGGCTGAGCACGCCGGGCGGCCGGGGAACCGCCGGAGACGGCGCCCGCACGGCGACGGGCGGTACGGCCCCGCCGTTCCGGGACGTCGACACGGGCTCCTCGGCCACCGGGGCACCGGCCACGGGATTCCCGGCCACGGGCTTCGCGTCTCCGCCCACGCCCTCCGGCTCGTACCGCTTGGCACCCCCAGCCCCGCACGCCACATCCGATACGTCCGCCACGGGCGGCTTGGGCGCCGGCGGCACCACCAGCGGCACGGCCACCACGGGCAGCACCCCTTTCGTCGGCAGCGCCCCCGCCGCGGCCCCCGACGACGGCCCCACCTCCCCGGTCCGGCACACGCAGGCCGGCCCGGCCGCCGGCCCCGGCAAGGAGTCCGGCAAGAAGCGTGGCCGCACGCTCCTGCTGAGCGCCGTCGCCGTGGTCGCCGTACTGGCCCTCACGGGCGGCACCCTGTACGCCCTCGGGTTCGGCCGGGACGGGGACGCGCAGGCGTCCGGCGGCGGCGCCCCGCAGACCGAGGAGCCCTCGCCCTCCGCGTCGAAGCCCAGCGCGAAGCCCACGCCCAGGCCGGTGCCCGCCGGGTACCACCGGATCACGGACCCCGCGGCCGGTGTCAGCTTCCCGCTGCCGAACGGCTGGACCCGCCAGAGCCAGGCGAGCGGCACGGGCACCACCTACCTCAACCCGAACCAGCTGGTCGGCCTGCGCATCGAGGTGCTCGACTTCGCGAGCGCCGATCCCCTGCAGCACTGGAAGGACAACGAGCGCAACTCCATCAGCGAGGGCAAGTTCCCCGGCTACCAGCAGCTGCGGATGCAGGGCACGGTCTTCCGCGACCGGCCCGCGGCGCTGTGGGAGTTCAAGTGGTCGGGCAGCAAGCGCGACTTCCACGCCATCGACCTGGGCTTCGGCCGGCCCGGCGAGAAGGAGTACGCGGTCTACCTCTCCGCGCCGAACGCCGAGTGGGACCGGTACAAGAAGGTCTTCGACGCCGTCCTGGCCGGCCTCCAGCTGCCCGAGGAACGCAAGCAGTAGCGGGCAGCGGCGAGTGCGGGCAGCCGACGGCGAGCACAAGCCGCGGCAGGCAGCAGCAAGCACGAGCCGCGGCGGACAGCGGCAGGCAGCCGCGACCGGCAGTACGGCGCCGAGGCACCACACCGGGTACGAAACCCCTGGTACCACCCCACGCGCCGACGGCTAGGGGTGCCCTCAGGGTCGACCCTGATGCCCCGGACCCGCACCACGTGTGACGATCGGTGTCATGACCACCGCGCCGCCCCGGCCCGAGGCGAGCTACGCCCCGGCGCCCGACCCCGACGATCCGCCCCTGCGCCGCCTCTACCGCAGTGCCGACGGCCGGATGCTCGGCGGTGTCGCGCGCGGGCTGGCCGGGCATCTCGGGCTGCCGGTCTCCTGGGTGCGGGTCGTCTTCGTCGCCCTGTTCATGGCCGAGGGCATGGGCGCGCTGCTGTACGCGGCGTTCTGGTTCATCGTGCCGCTGGGCGTCGGGGGCGTCGACGCGACGCGGGCGAACGCGCCGGCTGCTTCCTCCGTCGCCTCCGGCCACCTGCCCTGGAGCCGCAAGGGCCGTGCGCCCGGTGCCCGCAAGCCCGACAAGGGGCAGTTCTTCGCGCTGCTCACGCTGCTCGCGGGCGCGGCCGTCGTCGCGTCCCGCTTCCAGCTGGGCCGCGCCAACGCCTACGTGTGGCCGGTCCTGCTGATCGGCGCGGGTGTCGCGCTGGTCTGGCGGCAGGCGGACAACGCGCGGCGCGCGCAGTGGCTGGAGATGGGCCGCCGCAAGGGCGTGCTGCCGGTCGTGCGGGGCGCGGCCGGTGTGGCGCTGGTCGGCGTCGGCGTGACCGGCATCGTCGTCCTCCAGGGCTCGGTGGGCAACCTCGGTTCGGTGCTCCAGGCGGCGCTGGCCGTCCTGGTCGGTATCGCGCTGCTCGCGGGCCCGTACCTGGTGCGTATGACGCAGGACCTGTCCGAGGAGCGCCTGATGCGCATCCGCGCGCAGGAGCGTGCCGAAGTCGCCGCGCATGTCCACGACTCCGTCCTGCACACCCTCACCCTGATCCAGCGCAACGCGGAGGACCCGCGCGAGGTGGCCCGTCTCGCCCGCGCCCAGGAGCGCGAACTGCGCGCCTGGCTCTACAAGCCGGAGGGCCGCGGCAAGGACGAGGAGCAGGAACCGGACACCCTCGCCGAGGCGGTGCGCAGGACCGCGGCCGAGGTCGAGGACCACCACGGCGTGCCGATCGAGGTCGTGGTGGTCGGCGACTGCCCGCTGGACGAGCGGCTGAGCGCGCAGCTGCAGGCCGCGCGCGAGGCGATGGTCAACGCCGCGAAGTACGGTGGCGACGGCCCCGTACAGGTCTACGCCGAGGTGGAGGGCCGTACGGTCTTCGTCTCCGTACGCGACCGGGGCCCCGGCTTCGACCTGGACGCGGTCCCCGGCGACCGCATGGGCGTACGGGAGTCCATCATCGGCCGAATGCAGCGCAACGGCGGCACGGCCCGGCTGCGTTCCGCGCCCGACGGCGGGACGGTGGTCGAGCTGGAGGCGGAGCGCCTGCCGGATGACGGATGATGAGATGGCGCCGGCGGGCAGGACGCCGGTGCCGATGCCAACGAGGGACGGACGGACGAGATGAGCAGCGACGCCGCACAGGGTGACCAGGCCGGCGGCCCCGACCGCACGGTACGGGTCGTCCTCGTCGACGACCACCGGATGTTCCGTACGGGCGTCCAGGCCGAGATCGGCCGCACCGACGAGACCGGCGTGGAGGTCGTCGGCGAGGCCGCCGACGTCGACCAGGCCGTCACGGTCATCACCGCCACCCGCCCCGAGGTCGTCCTGCTGGACGTGCACCTGCCGGGCGGCGGCGGTGTCGAGGTGCTGCGCCGCTCCGCCTCGATGATGTCCGACCCCGAACGTCCCGTGCGCTTCCTCGCGCTGTCCGTGTCCGACGCCGCCGAGGACGTCATCGGGGTCATCCGCGGCGGCGCCCGTGGCTACGTCACCAAGACGATCACCGGTACGGACCTGGTCGACGCGGTCTTCCGCGTCTCCGACGGCGACGCGGTCTTCTCCCCGCGCCTGGCCGGCTTCGTGCTGGACGCCTTCGCCTCCACGGACGCCCCGCCGGTGGACGAGGACATGGACCGCCTCACCCAGCGCGAGCGCGAGGTGCTGCGCCTGATCGCCCGCGGCTACGCGTACAAGGAGATCGCCAAGCAGCTGTTCATCTCCGTCAAGACGGTCGAGTCGCACGTCTCGGCGGTGCTGCGCAAGCTCCAGCTCTCCAACCGGCACGAGCTGACGCGGTGGGCTACCGCCCGGCGGCTGGTCTGACGCAGGCGGCGGGGGCCGGTGCGTCTGCCGCGGTAGCGGCCTCACCGGTCCCACTGGCCTCGCCGGTCCCACCGGTCCCGCTCGCGACGACGCGCCCCGTACGACGCAGACGGTCCTCACGCCCCGTACCGCGCTTCCGCCGCCCGAGCTCCGGCGCGAGGGACACGATCCCCAGCGCCGCCAGCCCGGCCCCCAGCCAGATCGGCGCCCGCAGCCCGTACGCGCCGATGGCCATCCCGCCGACCAGCGACCCCACGATCACGCCCAGCGTGATGAACGACGAGTGCACGGTGTTCACCAGCGCCCGCGCGTTGCCGGCCCGCTGGACCCGGGTCACCATCGCGGGGTTCATCGTGACGCCGACCAGCCCGATCCCCATCATGAACACCACGGCGGGCACCGGCAGCTGCGCGAGCAGCGCGAATCCGACGAGGAACCCCAGGTTCAGGACCAGGCCGCCGAGCAGCACGGCGACGGTGTGCCGGTCGGCGAGGCGCCCGACGACGGTGTTCCCGACGACGGTCGCGGCCCCGTACGCGACGAGCAGCAGCGGTACGGTCCCGGTACCGAACCCGGTGACCCCGGTGAGGATCGGATTGAAGTAGCTGAAGACGGAGAACGTCGCCCCGATGATGAGCGTGCTGGTGGACAGCGCCAGCCACAGCCGGGGACTGCGGAACGCGCCCAGCTCCTCCCGGATGCCGCCGCCCGCGTCCGCGCGCTCCAGCCGCGGTACGCCGACGGCCGTGCACACCGCCGCGGCCACCGTGAGGACGGCGATCGCCCAGAACGCCGCGCGCCAGCCCAGGTGTTCGCCGATCAGCGTGGACATCGGCAGGCCGAGCAGCGTACCGAGCATGAGCCCGTTCATGGCCACGGCGATCGCCCGGCCGCGCGCCTCCGGGGCCGTGAGCTGGGCGCATACGGAGAGCGCCACCCCGAAGAAGGCCTGGGAGGCGACACCGGTGACGACCCGCGCGGCCATCATCACCCAGTAGTCCGACGCGACGGCGGCCAGCACGTTGCCCGCGAGGAACACCCCGAACAGCACCGCCAGGGCCCGCTTCTGCCGCAGCCGCATGACGCCGACCGTCAGGAACGGCCCGCCGACGGACATGGCCACCGCGAAGGCCGTGATCAGATAGCCGATCTGCGGAACGGTGGCGCCCAGCCCGTCCGCCATCTGCGGCATCAGCCCGGCGACGACGAACTCGCTGGTCACCATGGCGAAAATCCCCAGGGCCAGGACGTACACGGCGCGTGGTACGCGCATGATCCCCCTCTTTTCTTAACCGGTCGTTCCAGTAAATGGCCATACGAAGTCCCGCCGTGGCGGGGGAGGAGCGGCGAACGCGTCAGCGCGGCACGGTCGGTCGCGGCACCGCTAGCCCAGTACGCGCAGCGCCTGCTCGACGGCGTCGTCGAGCCGCCGCGCGTCACCGGTCTTGCCGATGACGCGCAGCCCCTGGATGAACGTGACCAGGAAACGGGCCTGGGCGCGCACCTCCGCGCCCTCCGCCAGCTCGCCCTGCGCCTTGGCCCGGATCAGGGCCCCGGTGATCGCCGACTCCACCTCGTGGAGCGCCGTCCCGATGCGCCGCTCCGCCTTCGTGTCGTGCGGCAGCAGCTCCACGGCCGTGTTCGTCACCAGGCATCCCTTGCGGTCCTGGTCCGCCAGCGACTCGGCGGCGAACGCGCGCAGGAACGCGCGGACGGCGGGCAGCGCCGGGCCCGGCCGGTTCAGGTGCTCCAGCGCCGCCGCCCCCTCGTTCTCGCAGTAGCGGTCCAGCGCGCGCAGGTACAGCTCGTGCTTGCTGCCGTATGTCGCGTAGATGCTGCCCCGGTTGATGCCGAGGTGCTCGACGAGGTCCTGCATCGACGTGGCTTCGTACCCCTTGCGCCAGAACAGCTCCAGGGCGAGCTGAAGAGTGGCGTCCGGGTCGAACTCCTTGGTTCTGCCCATGCGGGCACTCTAGGTGATTCCTGACCGACCGTTCAAGAAAGCAGTGTCCGGAGCCGGCGCCGCCACCGACGCCACCTTCAGCTCGAACCACACGACCTTCCCGATCCCGTACGGGCGCGGATACACCCCCCACTCGTCCGCGAGCGCCGCCACCAGCGCCAGCCCGCGCCCGCCCTCGTCGTCGACGCCCGCCACCCGGGGCTCGGGCATTCCGGAACAGGCGTCGGACACCTCCACCCGCAGCCGCCCCGCGTGCAGCAGACAGCGCACCCTGATGTACCGGTCGCGCGGAATCCGCGCATGGACACAGGCGTTGGCCATCAGCTCGCTGAGCACGAGCACGGCGGTCTCCGCCACCTCGCCCGGCAACCGCCACACCTCCGCCAGATCCCGCAGATACCCACGCGCCCGCCGCGCGCTCCGGAGGTGGCGCGACAGCCACCATTCGTTCTGAAGGGGGGAATTTCCGTGGTTCACCCCCCTGAGCATGGAGGCGCGGGCGTACGGTCAGCAGCCGCGACGGCGGTACGCACCTGGCTGTACCGGTCGTGCCGAGGAAAGGGGGAGCGGTGTCAAAGGGGCCGTCCCAAATGCCGATGACGTGGCGATATTGCGGTGATCAACTCAAGCTGTGGCGCACACGCGCAGGGGTATCCCGCGAAGCGATCGCTGAGGAAGCGAATTACGACGCCGAGTACGTCAAGTCGATGGAGCAGGGCCGTCGGAGGCCGACGCTGCGCATGCTGCAGATTGCGGACCAAGTTTGTCGGGCACACGGCATGTTGGAGTCGGCGCACGAATACCTGAAGCCGGAGAAATGTCACGAGCGCAGCAACGAGTTCATGGGGCTCGAAGCAGACGCGATCACGTTGCACTGGTACGAGAACCTCCTGATCCCGGGCTTGCTGCAGACCGAGGAGCACGCACGTGAGCTGATGGGGCACGGGTTCCCGCCGGTGGATGACGAGACGGTGGAAGCGCGCGTCGCGTTTCGACTCCAGCGTCAGGAAAGGCTTGAGGCCGAACCGGGCGTGCTGTTCAGCTTCGTCATCTACGAGGCCGCGTTGCACACGATGGTGGGAGGCCCTGAGATGATGAAGCGGCAACTCGACCGACTGCTGGAGCGGCAGAAGCTGCGCAACGTGTCGATCCAAATCCTGCCGGTCGGCCGTGCGCCCTACCAGGCACTCAGTGGGCCGGTCGTGTTGCTCGAAACTGCCGAGCACGAGACGTACGCATACTCGACGGGGCAGGGCGCCAGCACGTTGCAATCGGAGCGGAGCGATGTGAGTGAGCTGGCGCACCTGTACGGCATGATTCGTATGCAAGCGCTGGGAGTCGAGGACAGTGACGCGTACATTCGAAAGGTGGCAGCGGATCTATGAGTGCTTCGGCCGTGTGGAGGAAGTCCAGCTATAGCGGGTCCGACGCCGACTCCTGTGTGGAGATGGCCATCGGCCCCGGCGTCATCAGCATTCGTGACTCCAAGGACGCGGACGGGCCCCAACTTGCCATCTCCCCTCACGCCTGGGCGGCCTTCATACCCTTCGCCGCAGCCGGGGCGTAAGCCCCAAGCTCCGGGGGCCGGGCGTCGAGCCCTCTGTCTGAGGAACGGGTGGGCGGCACAACCCACCCACCCTCCCAACCCCCGCGCGTGGCAGCGGGGATGACAATTCGTGACCGGGTTGCGACCGAGCGTCGTCACCCTCTACCGTTCGCCACAGTGCGTAACGGTTGCGCGTTGCGAGCAATAAGCAACCCCGGCTGGTGCTACGAACACCAAACCGGGGTCTGACCTCCAAGATCAGGACACGATCTCGTGGCTGAAGCCCAACTTACTACGGCGCCTTGCGCGCCCGCCGCCCCCCACTCCCGCCTCGCCGCCCCCGGCTACGGCAAACGCTCCGCGCCCGACCAGGCCCGCCGTCGGCGGGGCGACTTCTCCCACCTGCCCGAACGCGAAGCGTTCATCGCGGCGTTCGTGGACCGGTTGCCGGACGGTGCCGCGATGGACGTCAAGACCCTGGCCGCCATCCAGCCCCGCTACGGCCAGCAAGCCGTCAGCTCCGCCCTCAACCGGCTCTCCGAGGCGGGGCACCTGCGGCGCATCCGGGAGACCATCGGCAACGGCGGTTCCCAGTGGGTGTACCGCACGTACTTCACCCGTACGGCCCGCGACGACACCTGGTGGCAGCACTTCCTCTCCGGCGACACACCCCCGCAACCACCCCCGGAGCTTCAACCGGACGAGCGACCCCCAACCCCCACCCCCGCCACCCCGGAACCCCCACCGTCCGCGGCCTCCGCGCCCCCACCGCCAACCGCTCCCCACCCCACCCTCCCGGGCCGCCGCCCAGAGGCCCGCATCGGGACCCGCCCGGCTCCGCCGCCCCCCTCCGCCGCCTACGCGGTCCTGGCCACCCTCGGCGCCGCCGACCCCCGTATGAGCCTGTCCGCCGCCGAATGCGCCGCACTCGAAGACCTCGCCGCCGAGTGGCTGGCCCGCGGCGCGACCGGCGCGCACCTCGTCACCGCCCTCACCGCCGGCCTGCCGCCCGAGGTCCACTCCCCGGGCGCCCTGGCCCGCAAGCGCCTGACCGACAAACTCCCCCCGGCCCCACCCGTGCCCCCACCGGGAGTTCCAACTCCCGTCCCTGCCCCCACCCGCATCATGGAGTGCACGGAATGCGGCACCCCCGGCCGCCCCGAAGCCCTCCCCGGCGGCCTCTGCCGCCCCTGCCGCGGCGACACCCCACCCCCGGACCCCACCACCACCCGTCTCCACGCCGAACGCACCCGTCACTTCGCCCACCTCTGCCGCTCCCGCTCCCTCCCGGGCTCCTCCCAGGCCAGCACGCAACGCGTGGGCAGCGGCAGCAAGTAGCAGACGAAGACCAACTGCACGGCCGGAAAGACGAAGAACCCGCATCCGGGCGCGAAAAGCATCAGCGGAACAATCGGAATCATCAGCAACAGGCTCGCCAGTACCCGGAACTCATCCTGCTCCCGCAGCGTCCGGCGCCCCGCCAGGAGCAGGATGATGACGAGGGAAGGCATCCCGAACCAGGCGAACAGCCGGCCTCCCCAGAGCAGCCACTCCTCCCAGAAGGGCCACACTCCGGCCTCGCGCTGGAGGCGTCCGGGGATCGACGCCCACACGATCACCCACCCGACGCCGAAGACCGCCACGTACCGCAGCGTGAGGTCCAGCAGCCACCACCCCAGGTGCTCCCGCCGATCACCCGGCTCGATCGTCTTGCCGCTCACCTCAAACCCCCCGCACGTTCCCACCCCGCCCGCTTTCGCCGAGGCCCGGAGGATCAAATTTGAACACGTTCACATCGTGATCATGGCAGACCCCCCACCGCCCCGGAACTCCGGCCCCGCCCCACCGGCGAGGCGCCCGGTCACGAGAGGACCGGCATCGGCATCGCGTGGCCGTAGAGCTCGTCGAGGCCGATCAACAGGACGTCCCCCCGTTCGGCTTCCGCGCGCAAGGCGTCGCTGAACCCGGCGGCGCTGAAGCACGCAAGCCCGCACCGCGTCGTGTCCATGCCTCGTTCGGCGAGTATCTGCCGGGCCCGGCCCAGCCGTTCCAGGTGGTTGACCCCCATGACCGTGCCCCACTTGGCTTCCCCGAGCAGGGACACCGACGGCCTCGCGCCTCCGGACCCCGGCTCCACGACCGCCACGTCGACCTGGATCTGCCGACGCGCTTTCGGGTCGGTCACCACGCCGCTGCCGATCTGCCCCAGCGACGTACTGAGCAGGGACCGCCCCGGTCCGAGGACGTACTCCTGGCACACGGTCTCGAAGTGCGGCCCGGCCACCTGCGCCGCGAACCGCTCGGCCGACTGCGCCCACACCTCCGTGGCCTGGCCACTCTCCAACTGCGCCCACGCCGGGCGCATGACGGCCTCGTAGAAGTTGATCAGCGGTTCGGTGATGCGGTACTGCGACTTGCCGGTCCGGAAGACGTCCGCCTCGCGCCTGAGGAGATGGCTGTCCTCCAGGACGTTGAGCGGGTGGGAGATGTCGACGGACTTGCGGCCGATGTACCCGGCGATACCTCCCCGCGTCGTGTTGCCCTGGGCCACCGCCGCGAGGACCGAGTGGTAGAGCGCGGTGTCCCGGATGTCCGCCTCCTCGGCGAGCAGGTAGCGCGCCTCCCGGAAGAGCGGGCTGAACGGCGAGAGGACCGTACGGCAGATCCAGTCGTCGAAGTCGTCAGGGCCGGCCGGAACGTCGTCCGCCAGGAACTGACGGCGGTAGGCGGGCGTGCCCCCGAGGACGGCATGCAGCCTGGCGGCGAGCGCCGGTTCACCACCGACGCCCCAGAAGTCGGCGGCTGCCCGGTACCCGAAGGGCCGGACCACGAGTTCGAGCTGGGCCCGCCCGCGAAGCGGAGCGGCGCCGGCCAGCAATCCGCCCATGACCGACATCGCCGAGCCGCACAGCAGCATGCGCATGCGGCTCTCTTCGACCTGGTGGCGGTCGATCTCGCGCTGGATGAGCGAGGGCAGTTCCGGGGAGACCTTCGCCAGGTACGGGAACTCGTCGACGACCACGAGCAACGGGTCGTCCCGCCTTCCGGGGGCGGCGAGCCCGAAGAGGTACGAGATCGCGTCGTCCCAGGTGGCGAAAGCGAACGGCGCGGGCGAACCCACGTACTCGGCCAGGGCGGAGCTGAACTGGCGCAGGGATTCGGCCTCGGTCCCGGCCGTCGCCCCGAAGTAGAACCCTCCGCACTGCTCGACGAGGGCCCGCAGCAGATAGGTCTTCCCCATGCGCCGTCTGCCGCTGACGATTCCGAGCATGGCGTGCGGCAGAGGCCGGCGCACGAAGGCGGAGAGCGCCTCCCACTCGCCGCCGCGATCGAAGACATTGGCCGGCTTGTGGGGCACTGATCGACGTTGCGAGGGGCTCACTCGCTCACTCCTTAGGAACGTACCCCTAAGGACTGTACTCCTAACCTCTGCCGCTTTCCGATTTCAGGAAGCCGAGTGGTTCGGCCGCCGTGCCGGGCCCCGAGGCCGGTACACCCGAGCACCGGCCTCGGAGTGGGCCCAGCTGTACCCCTCACCCGGGTGCTGCCCCCATCGCTCCGGCGGCCCCCTTCCGGGAGAGTCGTAGCCGCACCGCACGCCACGCTCGGGCCCCGCGCCCGCCGCACCCACGGAGGAACCGAATGAAGGCTCTGCTCTGGCTCGTACTCGCTGTCTGCCTGCTGGCCAATCTGTACGTCAGCGCGATGGGCGACGGCGGTGTGAAACAGGTCCTGTTGAGTGTGGTGTGCGGCGTGGGCATGCTCGGTGCGGGGACCGGTCTGTGGCTGACCCGGGAACGGCGTCAGTGATCCTCTCTCCCCTGCCGGCGCTTACCGAGCCAACTGATGCGAATCCGGGGTCGGTACCAGTTGCCCGGCCGCCGGGCCCTGGGCCGGGAGGTCGCACAAGGCCTGGCCCAGGTGGGCGAGTCTGGCGTAGTCGATGGGGCCCTGCTTCGGGGTTTTGCCGTCCGCCTCGACTCCGTAGTAATGCGTCAGGTTTGTGCCGAGGGACATCTGCCGACGGCCGTCCTCGCTGGACAGGGTCATGGTCTGGGAACCCCAGACGAGGCCGTCGTGTCCCCAGAGCCGCCGCCCGCAGTTCGGCAGGTCCAGTGAGAAGATGCCCAGGCCGTACCGCATGAGCGGGCTCTCCGTCGGCACCGTGGTCTTCATCTGGCGCAGTTCGGACGGGCGGAGCAGTTTGCCGGTCAGCAGGGTGCGGGTGAAACGGTTGAGGTCGTCCATCGTCGAGACGAGGGAACCGGCCGTACCGGCCCAGGACATGTCGTAGTCGGTGAAGTCGCGCGGCGGGTCGAACTGTTCGTACAGGGCCTCGTACAAATGGGAGTGCGGGCCGGTCAGGCGGGCCGAGCGCGGGAAATAGGTGTGCCGCAGCCCGGCCTTGCGTATGACGTGGTCGGTGATGTACTTCTCCGGCGCCTGGCCGGTGACCTTGCGGAGCAGCAACCCGGCTATCACGTAATTGGTGTTGGCGTAGTGATGGGCCTCGCCGGGCTTGCCCAGCGGCGGGCCCGCCAGGCCGATCCGGGCCAGTTCGGTGGGGTCGTAGTGGCGGTGGCGGTTCTTTTCGAGGTCCTCCAACTTCACGAAGATGACGTGGTCGTAGTCGTTGATTCCGCTGGTCTGGTCGAGCAGCATCCGGACCGTGATCGCCCGGCCCCGCTCGCCGGGTATGAGGTCCGGCAGATAGCGGCCGACCGGCGCGTCGAGGTCGATGTTGCCCTCGCCGACCTGCTGGAGCACGGCCACGGAGGTGAAGGTCTTGGTGATGCTGCCGATGCGGTGTTCGAGCTGCGGCGTCACGGGGCGGCCGGTCTTCACGTCGGCGACGCCGGCGGCGCCCTGCCAGGACGCGTCGCCGTCCCGTACGGCGGAGTAGGCGCCGTACATGCCCGCCTCGTGCAGGGACCGCAACGTCCGGTCCAGGGCCGCGCGATCGAGGCCGGTGCGGTGCGCGTCGGACGGGGCCGCCGCCGCGGGCGGGGCGGGCGCGGCGAACGGGTCGGCGGCCGAGGCCGGGAGGGCCGGTGCCAGCAGGGCCAGCAGGACGGCCGCGGCGGTGGCGGACAGTCTCAACCGGCGGCGGTTCGGGAGGGACAGGGGCATGAGGCGTCTCCGTCGGGTCGTGACCGGCGGCTCCCGCGGAGCCGGTGACGGCCGAAGGTCCGTGCGCACGCGTGGCCATGGCCGGGGCGTACGCGGGGTCGGGTGATCGTGAGGTGGGCGGTCGCGTGGTCGCGTGGTCGCGTGGTCACGAGCTCTTGGGGTCGTGATCTTCGCTTGACCGTGATTTTGCTGATCGCGCCGACTCCGGACATCAACCCCAGGTACGGGATCGCTCACACGTTCGCGTGACGTTTGTCAGGTTTAGTCGGCGAGGCCGCTCGCCATCGGATGCGCCCCGACGGCACGGGTGCGGAAAGAGGAACCCCAGGGGGGCAACCGCCGCGTGTCCGATGACCATCTAATCTTGCGGAGAGGCTCGCTGCCGACGGCAGGGCCAGAACCATGCCCACGCCGCACCATGCCCTGGAAGCGAGATCCCCGATGAGCCTGACGGGTACGCCCTTCTTCCTCACTGCGATCGCGCTGCTGGCCGTGGCCGTCGTGCTGCCGTTCGCCCTGTGGAGCCGGGTGCGCGGGCCGCAGATGATGCGGGCGCTGGCGCGCCTGGGCATGCTGCTGTTCGCGCAGGCCACCGCGATCACGCTGGTGTTCGTGGTCGTCAACAACACCAACAGCCTCTACGACAACTGGGACGACCTGCTCGGCACGTCCAACCACGTCGAAGCCGCCAAGGATCTCGGCCCGGACGGCCTGGGCGGGCTGAAGATGAAGGACGAGCCCAAGCAGCTGGTGCAGTTCGGGCCGGCCAAGGACCCGGTGGTCGGGCCCGATGTCCAGGAGGCCGAGTTCAAGGGCCGGATCTCGGGCGTCGGCGGCGAGGTGTACGTGTGGCTGCCGCCGCAGTACAACGACCCGGCGTACAAGGACAAGAAGTTCCCCGTCGTGCAGCTGCTGCCCGGCTTCCCCGGCTCGGCGAAGTCCTGGATGGGCACGCTGAAGGCGGCCGAACAGCTGAAGCCGCTGATGCGGCACGGCAAGGTCAAGCCGTTCATCCTGGTCGCGCCGCGCACCACGCTCCTGGGCAACGTGGACACCGGCTGCGTCAACATCCCCGGCAAGGCGAACGCCGACAGCTGGCTGAGCGTCGACGTACGCCAGATGGTGATCGACAACTTCCGGGCCGCGGACAAGGCCGACTCCTGGGCGCTGGCGGGCTATTCGGCGGGCGCGCACTGCGCCGCCAAGCTGGCGCTGGCCCACCCGGACCGCTACCGCGCCGCCGTCAGCCTCTCCGGCTTCAACGACCCCAAGATCGAGCCCGCCTCGCTCGCCGGCCAGGACCCCAAGCTGCGCGTCGAGAGCAACCCGATCAACATCCTCAAGTCCGCCAACAAGGCCGCCAAGCCGCCGCGCACCGCGCTCTACGTCTCCGGGGCCTCCGGGGACGGCTACGAGGCCGGGCTCGCCCTCAAGCAGCTCGCCAAGAGCCCGACCACGGTCAAGGTCAAGCTGATTCCGCCCGGCGCGGGCGGCCACGGCACGGCCGTGTGGAAGAACCAGATTCCGGAGGTCTTCCGGTGGCTGAGCGGTGTGGTGACGTCCTGAGCGTGGGGACGGCGGCGGCCCGGCGCTGGTGAGTCAGCCGGTGCCGGGGGCGGCGCCCTGGTCACCGTTGCTGGTGCCGCTGGTGCCGCTGGTGCTGCCGTCGCCGTCGTTGCTGCCGCTGTCGCCGTTCGTGGGTGGCGGGATGCGGACCGCCGTGACCGGCGCGTGCAGGCTCCAGCCCAGGGAGCGGTAGAGAGCCTGGCCCGCGGGGCTGGCCACCAGGACGCCCTGGGCGGCGCCGAGTTCGACGGCGTGTGCCGAGAGCGCGTTCATGACCAGGCTGCCCAGACCGCGGCGGCGGTGCCGCGTACTGGTGTTGATCATGTCGTAGATCACCGAAGGGGGCGAGGAGGCATCGGTGATCCCGGCCCGCCCGCGGGCGGCGAGGGAGCCGGTGGCCGCGTCCAGGACACGGCAGTCGATGACGCCCGTACCGTCCTCGTCCACCGTCTCGACCGTGTAGCCGGCGGGCGGCTCCGGAGGCGTCGGGGACGCGGGCAGCGCCGTCGACATCAGGAACTGCGGCTCGCCGAACTCCCAGCCGGCGGGCAGTACGGGGGCGATCTCCTCGCGCGGGACGCAGACCTTGATCCACAGGTTGGGGGTGGTGATCGAGGCGGTGAGTTCCCGGAGGACGCCGAGGTCGGCGGTGGGGAAGACGTACCGGCTCGGCTGGTCCGGAAGGCCGACCACGACGTGGAACCCGCCGAGTACGGCGACGGGGCCGGCGGTGCCGCGGCACCGCGTCCAGCCGTGCACCCAGGTCCGGACGAGGTCAGGGGGGACGGACGGGAGGGGAGAGGGGAGCGAACCGGCCGTTTCTATAGGGGGATTGTCTATAGGGAGGTTCATGAGGCCGATCTTAGGACGGCCCGCGGAACGAGGGGCCACGTCCGGCAGTCGCTCGCTGGGTCCGGCGGCGGCCCGTAACAGGGGGAGCGGGCCGCCGCCGTTCCTCTCGGCGGGGACGGCCGACGACCACCGGGGCGGAATCCGGCGGTGATGGGGAGTCGGCCGCCTGATTGAGGACGCTAAACCTCATCGGCACGGAAAGGCGGCCGCAGGCCGGATATTGGTCGGTTCAGGCCCGGAGGTGGCTGCGGATGTCCGCGGCCGTACGTCTTTGGGAGCGCATTGAGGGCGAGCTTTGACCGGGCCGCCGGTAGGCGCAAGAGCGCCCCGTCGCCGACCTCCCGCCCCCGCCCCTTTTGCTATGCGATGACCGATTGCGGGGTATTTTCAACGTGGTGCCGGTCACAACGCGAAAATGTGGTGAGCAGCCCGCGCCGCCACGTAATTTCCACCTGAGTGCGCGACCGCGCCCCCTGCCGACGGGGTGCGTGCCGCACTGGGAATACCGGTAACGGGGGTAGGCAACGCCTCTTGGACGTTGCCTTGTGGCCGGTGGCCGTCCCGGCCGCTCGCTGAAAAGGTTCGAGCGGCCGGGGAACACGGCAGGCACCTGCGAAAGAGAGTCCCGCTCACACGTCGCGCGGCAGAACTTCCATCGGGACATGGTCGGGATGGGCCATCGACGAGGCGGATTCCCGCGGCCGCGGCTTTCCGGGGACCGGGCGCAGCTTCCAGCGGCCCAGAATGGTGGCCAGCGCGATCGTGGCCTCCGTCCAGCTGAACCCGTCGCCGATGCACCGGCGGCTGCCGGCGCCGAAAGGGACGACCGCCTTGCGTTCGAGCTTTTCCCGCCGCTCGGGCAGCCAGCGGTCGGGGTCGAAGGAGTCCGGGTCGGGATAGTGCTCCGGATCGCGGTGCAGCGCGTAGAGGCTGAAGGCGATTTCGACACCGGCGGGGACGCGGTAGCCGCTGAGTTCGATCGGCGCGGTGGTGCGCCGCATCAGCAGCGTCACCCCGTGCAGGCGGATGACCTCGTCCAGCGTGCGCCGGATGCTGGTCAGGCGCGGCACGTCGTCGAAGGTCACGGGCCGGTCGCCGACCACCTCCTTGATCTCGGCGACCAGCTTCTTCTCCACCTCGGGGTGCTCGGCGAGGTGGTGGAAGGTCCAGGAGAGGGTGGACGCCGTGGTTTCCGTACCGGCGAACAGAATCGTCACCAGTTCGTCCCGGACTTCTTCGTCGGTGAGTCCCTCACCGGTGTCCGCGTCCCGCGCCGCGAGCAATACGGACAGCAGGTCGTTCCCGTCGGTCCGGCCCGACTCCCGCGTGGTGGCGACGACCTCGTCGATGACCTGGCGCATACTCGCCGTGGCCTGGTCGAAGCTCCGCCATATCGGCAGCTTGTCCAATATCTTGGGGGACGCGGCCCGGAGCAGCATGCCTTTCAGAATGACCGGCAGGTTCCGGCGCACCGCCTCCACGGCCGGCCGGCCGATATCGGTGGAGAAGAGCGTCGCCGCGAGCGTCTCGATGGCGTATTCGCCCATGACCTGTTCCACGGCGACATGTTGGCCGGGCGTCCAGGAATCGGCCAGCGCGCGGGCGCGGTCACTCATCACTTCCGCATAGCGGGCGATCTGCTTGGCGTGGAACATGGGCTGCACCAGGCGGCGGTGGCGGCGGTGCACCTCGCCGCCGGCCGTGGCCAGGCCGTTGCCGACCAGGGGGCGTACTCGGTCGAAGAGCCGGCCCTTTTCCAGGGACCGGCCGTGCGTGACCATGACGTCGTTGATCGCGGAAGCCCCGGAGACCACGTAGATCGGCATCGTGCCGATGTCGACCCGCACCAGGTCGCCCACGGCACGCAGCGACCGCAGGAAGCGCAGCGGGTCCCGCTGCAGCGGCAGGACGTGTCCCAACAGGGGTATTCCGCCGGGGGCGCGGGGAACGGCCGTCAACTCAAACACGGGGGTCCTTTCGCCGTGGCGATGTCCGCGCCGGCCTGCGTACGGAGACGATCCGCCGGGAGCGCCGCGGCCATCGCACGGTGCCGCGGCCGTGGGCGTATCCGAATGATCACCCACGGCATCGTACCCACCGTTCACATCTGAACCAATGGGCCGATCGGGCCCCGGATGTCACACCGGAGCGGGGCTTCCCCTCACCTCCCGGCGTCGACCTGCCGCGGCTCGAAAGCCACCGGGAGCGCGGCCGGACGCTGGGTCAGCCAGGCCGCCTCGATGCTCAGTTCCGACTCCAGCACCGCGAGCCTGACATCGGGCAGCAGGCTGAGCAGGGTGTCGATGCCGGTCTCCGCGATGGCGCGGCCGATGTCCGCACCCGGGCACTGGTGCGGGCCGAAGCTGAAGGCGAGGTGCGAGCGGTTGCCGTGCATCGGCGCCTCCGCGGCGCGGACCTCGGGGTCGGCGTTGCCCGCTGCCGGGCAGAGCAGCAGCATGTCCCCCTCGCGGATCTGCTGTCCGCCGAGCCGGGTGTCGCCGGTGGCCCACCGGCCGGGCACCGCCGCGATGGGCGGGGTGTCCCACAGCACCTGGTCCAGTGCGTCGGGCAGGGTCATCTGGGCGCCCGACAGGCTCCCCCGGAAACGGGGGTCGGTCAGCACCAGGCGCAGCGTGTGGGCGAGCAGGTTGACCGTGCCCTGGTGCGCTGCCACGAGGATGAGCCGGAGGTGCTCGATGATCTCGTCGTCGGTGAGCGCGGACGGGTGGGCTATCAGCTCCGACGCCAGGTCGCGTCCCGGCCTCTTCTTCTTCGCGTCGACCAGTTCGCGCAGTGCCTGCGTCACCAGTTCGTTGCTGGCGGCAGCCGTGGCACTGCCCTTGACGAGGTCGAGGGCGGGCGCCACCAGAGCCTGCCCCTCCTCGGGCGCCAGGCCCAGGACCTGCGAGACCACCAGCATCGGCAGCGGCTCGGCGTAGTCACGGACCAGATCGGCTTCGCCCTTCCTGGCGAAGGCCGACACCAGCTGCCGGGTGTAACGGGCGATGTAACGGCGCACGCCGTGCCGGTTGAGCTGGTCGAGGCTGTCCGTCACCGCGCTGCGCAGCCGCAGCAGCTCCGCCCCGTCGGCGAACACGCACAGGGGCTGCCAGCCGACCATGGGGACCAGGGGCGAGTCGTCCGGGATGAGCCCTTCCTGCCATGCGGACCAGCGCCGCGAGTCGCGGGAGAACCGGGAGGGGGTGCGCATCACCTCAAGGTTGTCCTGGTACCCCAGCACGATCCAGGCGGGTACGTCGCCGTGCAGCAGAACGGGCGCGACCGAGCCGTGCTCCTGGCGCAGCGCCTCGTACAGCTCCTTGGGGTGTGCCTCCGCGTCGGCCCCGTACAGCCGGCGCACCTCGGGACCCATGCCGTGTGCCGGGCAGCCGCGGGGCGGCACCGGTGCGGAGTTGTCACGGGCAGCGTCCGGGCGGGGGGTGGTCACAGGGCCTCCGAAGCCGTTGTTGGGAGGAGCAGCCACGGACGGGGGCCCGGCGGCGTGCTCACGCGTCATCTCCGGGTCGCGTGCCGCGATGCTGCTGCGGTCAAGATCCCGAGCCGGATGCAGCATATCTCCGGCGCACTGCTGCCCTGGAGGAGGCCGGGGGCCGGGGTGTGCGCATGAAGTACCGGCTCGTTTGTCGAAGTTGACAGGCCGTCGGTCACGGGGGCGATTCCCGGCCCCCGTCGCCGGATACGGGCATCTCGCCCGGCCCCGGCTCGTCGTTGACGAATGTCGCCCGCTGGAGCGTCGCGCCCTGGAATCCGCCGTGCGCCTCGGTGATGACGTGCGTACGGATCAGCTTTCCGATGCGGGGGTCCCAGAAAGGGCGCGGAGTGGGATTGATGACGATGTCGCCGTTCTGGGCAATCCAGCGCGGTGCGTCGCGATAGGCGCGGCGCGTCCGGGGATGGCGGCGGATATCCCGCTCGACACCCAGTACGCGCTGGTCCGTGGGGTGGCGCTGAAGAGTCGCCGATACCACCGCGAGCGCCGGCATCAGCCAGAATTCATGAAACGCCGCCAGGTCGTTCCCGCCCAGAATGTGCGGCGCGTCGGGGTGGAACAGGATGTACCTCTGGGTGTTACGGGTGGGGTGCGCTGTGACATGCTGCCGCACACCACCGAAGACGGCCCGAAAGGGCGGGTTCATGAGGACCACGTTCCAGGCGTGGTCATAGACGACGGACGGATGGCTGAGGCCGTCGATCATTCGCTGGTACAGCACCTCGACGGGGGTGCGCCGCTGCACGTCGGTGACGGTGGAAGGCGGCAGCTGCCCCGTCAGAACGTAGAGAACCGACCGGTTCTCCGGATTCATCTCCAAGGCGGTGCTGAGCTGCTCCACCTGCTGCGAGTTCAACTCCGCGGGGTGCCGCAGCCAGTTGCGCAGCGTGCGCGGAGTCTTCCCCATCTTCTCGGCCAGCTCTTTGCGGGTGACGCCGAGGGCTTCCCGCGACTCCTCCAGCAGCTGCCTGACCATCTCGTCGCGGTCCCGGCCGACGTCGTGCGGGTCCTCGGCCTCGGTGTCCATGAGTACTCCTGCCGGTCCCGTGTCCGTGGGCATGAGGGGGCAGGGTGTCCCGGAGCGGTGGGCGGCTGTCAATGGGGAGATCGTGAACATGCCGCCCGTGAGTGCCGCGTGGGCCGCAAAGTTGTATTTACCTGGGCAAGTGGCTCAAAAGCGGCAGATCCCCCGAGGGGAAAGGACGTTTCCCCTTTCTGGCGGTCATCCGGGAACTGGCCATGATGGGTATGGAGTGACGCATCGGGGGTGGCCCTTCAATTGAATGGACCGGTGAATTGCAGAAGAGTGTGATGCGGGATGAACGCTTTCGTTATCTCGATGCGGCCGCGGGCCGCATGCGGGCCAGTCGGCTCCTCGCCGTAAAGCCCGACAGTACTCTCATGGAACTGGCCGAAGAGGCCGGGATCAGTGTCGGTACGGCGAAGGATGTGCGTGACCGCGTACGTTCGGGGCGGGACCCGTTGCCGCCCAGGCTGCGCGCCGCCGAGAATCGGCGCGAGCGAACGAAAGCCGAAAAGGGAGACGTGCCGTCAGTTCCCGCAAGCCCGCTTCCGATTCCAGCTCCGCTTTCGCAGGATGTGGCGGCCGACATCGAATCCGTGGTGAATGCGCTGTTGCGGGATCCCTCGATGCGTACGGACGCCGGCCGGGCCTTGTTGTATCTGCTGAGGATGCACGCCGTTCAGGACGGGGACAAATGGCGGCAGTTGGCGGCCGGAGTACCGGGGCACCGTGCCGAAACCGTGGCCCGGGCCGCCCGGCGCTGCGCCGAGCAGTGGGCGCGTTTCGCCAAAGAGGTCGAAGGCGGCCGCCGCAGGAGAAGGTGACGGCGAAGGCGCTGTCCGCGGGCGGTGGCGGCTCGGCCTGATCCATCCGTGCCGGAAGCCCTCCCGGAAGCCGTCCCGCCGGCGTCATCGAGAATGCCCCGGGCGCGAAGCGGCGCTGCGCGAGGGCTACGATCCACCACTATGGACGTAGTAACCAAGGTCTTCGTGGGTCTGCACATCATCGGCATCGCCTCCCTGCTCGGTGGCTTCCTGACCCAGATGAAGCCGATGAGCGCGGGCGCCGCCCGCTTCACGCCGGCCATGCTGCACGGCGCGCTGACGATGCTGGTGACCGGCGTCATCCTGGTCGGCCTCAACCAGGCCCAGGACCACTCGCTCAACAACGTCAAGCTGGGCGTCAAGCTCGCCGTGCTGGTGGTGATCCTGGGCCTGGTCTACGTGAAGCGCGACGAGGAGAAGGTGGAGAAGCCCTTCTTCCTGGCGGTCGGCCTGTTGACGGTGGTCAACATCTTCATCGCCCTGCTGTGGACGTGAGCGGGACCGGCACGCCCTGACGGGCCGCGGGGCACGCGCCCCGCGGCCCGTTCTCATACGGGCCGCACACTCCCGTAGATCGGCATGTAGTAGATCGACTCGACCCGCACGCTCGCGCCGGGCTTCGGGGCGTGGATCATCTTGCCATCGCCGATGTACATCCCGACGTGGCTGATGTCGTCGTAGAAGAACACCAGGTCACCGGGCTTGAGATCCTGCGTCGCCACCCGGTCGCCGGCCTTCACCTGGTCCCAGGTGGTACGCGGCAGGGACACGCCCGCCGCCTTCCAGGCCGCCTGGGTCAGGCCGGAGCAGTCGTACGAGTTCGGGCCCGTCGCGCCCCAGACGTACGGCTTGCCCATCTGCGCGCGGGCGAACGCGAGGGCCTTGGCCGCCTTGGTCCCGTACGAACCGTCGTCGGTCGTCCCGCCCCCGGAGCCGCTGCCCGACCCGCCGTCCGGCGACCCGGAGCCGGTGCCCTGGCCCGGAGTGCCGCGCTGCTTGCCGTCCTCCCGCTCCTTGCGTTCCTTCTCGGCCTGCTTGCGCGCCAGCTCCTCGGCCTTGCGCTTGGCCTCGGCCTCCTTCTTGCGCTCCAGTTCCGCCAGCCGCGCCTTCTCCTGGGCGGTCAGCCGGGACAGCAGCTGCCGGGCCTCGGCCAGCTTGTCCTGGACGTCCTTCTTGGACTCCTTCAGGGAGGCCTGCGTCCCGGTGAGCCGCTCCAGGCTCCGGGACGCCTCGGCGCGCTGCCGTACGGCCCTGGCCTGCTGCTCCTGGTAGTCGGTGACGGCCTGCTTCTGCGCGCCGGTCAGCCGGTCCATCAGGTGGCTGCGGTCGGCGAACTGCTGCGGGTTCCGGGCCAGGAGGAGCTGTGCGGTCGGGTTGAGGCCGCCGCTGCGGTACTGGGCGGCGGCGTAGGTGCCCAGCCGGCGCCGGGCGTCGTTCATCTTCTGGGTGCGCCGGGCGGTGTCGTCCAGGAGGCGGTCGACGGTGCCGCGCTGTTCGTCGGCCTGTTCCTTGACGGCGTTGTACTTCTGCGTCGCCACTTCGGCCTGGCGGTAGAGGTCGTCGACCTTCTTCTTGACCTCTTCGATGGACTGCTGGGGTTGGCGCGGCGCGGCCTCGGCGGTCTGCGAGAGCAGGGTGACGGAGGCGAGGGCTGCGGTGGTGAGCCCGGCGGCCGTACGGCGGCTGCCGGGGGAGGTGAGTATGCGGGTGCGCGGCTTGCGGTGCGACGCCAAGGCCGGCAACTCCTTCCGTGGACCGCCTACCGGGTTAGCGGTGGGGGCACCCCCAGGCCGTTCAGGCGCTGGGGGAGGGTTCGGGCCACTGCGGAAGGCTTGCCCTACGGCCTGTACGGCTGCGGGAGAGTGCCTGGAGGCGGCGCCCTGGGGTGGGTGGCCCCTTGGGCGGTGCCCGAGGCGTCTCTCGCCGTGTGCCGTACCGGCCGATTCACCCCGGTGGTACGTGTGGGTCCCCGGCTCCGGATGCCTGGTGGCAGGGCCGGACTCGGCGGGGGCGGCCCGTGCGGACGCTGTCGGCCGCGGGGACGCGGGCTGCCCGAGCGAGCACCGTAGCCAACCCGTGTGGCTCCTGTGAAGGCTGATGTTCGATTTGCCCGAAACCTTTTCGTTATCTGATCGCGTCCGGGGCGTGTCCTGGCTGGTTGTGTCCGTATGAGGGCGGGGGGTGTCGTCGTGTGCTCGTACGGGGCGGGGTGGGGCGGCGGGGCGAGGCGGCTGTCGTCCTGCCTCTGTACGGCCGGGTGGGGGGACAGGCCGGGGGAGCGGGCTGGGGGAGCGGGCCAGGGAGCGGGCCGGGGCGGGCTAGGTCACACGACCGGTTTCGCCGTCACGGGCCGGGCTGTCAGTGCGGCGGCCTAGACTCGGTGGGCGATGAGCAGCCTCTTTGACGACAGCTTCCTGGCGGACCTCGAACCCACCGGCGAGGGGCCCCCGCCGCCTCCCGAGGACGAGGACGGTCCGGCACAGGAGGAGATCCCGGCCGACCTGTTCGGCGGGCGCTTCGACGTGCCCGGCGGCATCCCGCACGCCGTCGGCCCGGGCCGCGACCCGTACTACCGCGACGGCGCCCCGCGCCCCGCGGTGGACCCGGCCGCCCTCCTGGAAGGGCTGAACGACCAGCAGAAGGCCGCCGTGGTGCACACCGGCGGCCCGCTGCTGATCGTCGCGGGCGCCGGCTCCGGCAAGACCCGCGTCCTGACGCACCGCATCGCGCATCTGCTCGGCGCGCGCCGCGTGCACCCGGGCGAGATCCTCGCGATCACCTTCACCAACAAGGCCGCGGGCGAGATGAAGGAGCGCGTCGAGGAACTGGTCGGCCCCCGGGCGAACGCGATGTGGGTCTCCACCTTCCACAGCGCGTGCGTGCGCATCCTGCGCCGCGAGTCCAAGAAGCTCGGCTTCACCTCGTCCTTCTCGATCTACGACGCGGCCGACTCCAAGCGCCTGATGGCCCTGGTCTGCCGTGATCTGGACCTCGACCCGAAGCGGTTCCCGCCCAAGTCCTTCAGCGCCAAGGTCTCCAACCTCAAGAACGAGCTCATCGACGAGGAGACCTTCGCGGACCAGGCCGCTGGGGGCACCTCCCAGACGGAGTCTGGGGGAGGGTTCGAGAAGTCGGTCGCCGAGGCGTACCGGATGTACCAGGCGCGGCTGCGCGAGGCCAACGCCCTGGACTTCGACGACATCATCATGACCACGGTCAACCTCCTCCAGGCGTTCCCCGATGTCGCCGACCACTACCGCCGCCGCTTCCGGCACGTCCTCGTGGACGAGTACCAGGACACCAACCACGCCCAGTACACCCTGGTGCGGGAGCTGGTGGGACCGGCCGAGACCGCCGGCGAGCTGTGCGTCGTCGGTGACGCCGACCAGTCGATCTACGCCTTCCGCGGCGCCACGATCCGTAACATCCTCCAGTTCGAGGAGGACTATCCGGACGCCACGACGATCATGCTGGAGCAGAACTACCGCTCCTCGCAGACCATCCTCAGCGCCGCCAACGCCGTCATCGAGCGCAACGAGAACCGCCGCCCCAAGAACCTGTGGACGGACGCCGGCGAAGGCCCCCGCATCACCGGCTACGTCGCCGACACCGAGCACGACGAGGCCCAGTTCGTCGCCGACGAGATCGACCGGCTGACGGACGCGGGCGACGCCAAGGCGGGCGATGTCGCGGTCTTCTACCGCACCAACGCCCAGTCCCGTGTCTTCGAAGAGATCTTCATCCGGGTCGGCCTGCCCTACAAGGTCGTCGGCGGCGTGCGCTTCTACGAGCGCAAGGAGGTCCGCGACGTCCTCGCGTACCTGCGTGTCCTCAGCAACCCCGAGGACACCGTCCCGCTGCGCCGCATTCTGAACGTGCCCAAGCGCGGCATCGGCGACCGCGCCGAAGCGATGATCGACGCGCTGTCCGCCCGCGAGAAGATCACCTTCCCGCAGGCGCTGCGCCGCGTCGACGAGGCATACGGCATGGCCGCCCGCTCCGCCAACGCCGTCAAGCGCTTCAACACGCTGATGGAGGAGCTGCGCACCATCGTCGAGTCCGGCGCGGGCCCCGCCACCGTCCTGGAAGCGGTGCTGGAGCGCACGGGCTATCTGGCCGAGCTGCAGGCCTCCACCGACCCGCAGGACGAGACCCGCATCGAGAACCTCCAGGAACTGGCCGCCGTCGCCCTGGAATTCGAGCAGGACCGCGGCGAAGAGAACCCGGGCACCCTCTCCGACTTCCTGGAGCAGGTCGCCCTGGTGGCCGACTCCGACCAGATCCCGGACGAGGACGAGGACGGCTCCGGCGTCATCACGCTCATGACGCTGCACACCGCCAAGGGCCTGGAGTTCCCCACCGTCTTCCTGACCGGCATGGAGGACGGCGTCTTCCCGCACATGCGCGCCCTCGGCCAGACCAAGGAGCTGGAGGAGGAGCGGCGCCTGGCGTACGTCGGCATCACCCGCGCCCGCGAGCGGCTCTTCGTGACCCGTTCGACGATGCGCAGCGCCTGGGGCCAGCCGTCGTACAACCCGCCGTCCCGCTTCCTGGAGGAGATCCCGGAGCAGTACGTGACCTGGCGGCGCACGGGCCCCGCGACGCCCTCCGCCTCCATGGGCGCGATGACCGGCACGGGCGGTGGCGGCTTCGGCTCCGGGCTGTCCTCGTCGCGCACGAAGGCGGGGCCGAGCGGTTTCGCGACCCGGCGCGCCAAGGACCGCGAGGTGGTCTCGCTGGCGGTCGGCGACCGCGTCACGCACGACAGCTTCGGGCTGGGCTCGGTCGTCGCGGTCAAGGGCAGCGGTGACAACGCGGAGGCGACGATCGACTTCGGCGGCGAGAAGCCGAAGCGGCTGCTGCTGCGGTACGCGCCGGTGGAGAAGCTCTGACGGGGCGGTGCTGAAGCGGAACCGTCCGGCGCCCTGAGGGGGGGCGGGCGGGTGCGGGTGTCGTGGGGGGGGGCGGGGCGGGCGGGGGGAGTGACAGGGTTAGCCGCCCCCGCAGCGGGGGGGTGGGCGAGCCCCCCCCCG
>NZ_JBHWHY010000021.1:118694-163278 GCF_042732265.1 Streptomyces sp. NPDC059788
CCCGGGCGGGGCCCCCCCATCCCCCCCCGTGCTGGGGCTGCCCAACCAGGGACTCCCCCCCCCGTCCCGGCCCCCCCACCACCCACCCCTACCGGTCGGGCGCCCTGAGGGGCGCCGGACGGTTCCGGTTGTGTGCTGCGGGGCCGGTCAGGTCGGGTTCAGTCCATGGTTGCGCAGCCACGGCAGCGGGTCGATGGGCGAGCCGCCGCCGGGGCGTACCTCGAAGTGCAGATGCGGTCCCGTGGAGTTGCCGGACTTGCCCGAGTAGGCGATCTGCTCGCCGGCCTTGACCTTGCCCGACCGGACCGTGGCGGTGCTCAGGTGGCAGTACCAGGTCTCGGTGCCGTCCGGCGCGGTCAGTATCACCATGTTGCCGTAGGCGGAGTTGAACTGGGTGCGTACGGTGCCGTCCGTGGCGGCCATGACGGGCGTGCCGTAGTCGACCGGGAAGTCGATGCCGGTGTGCACGGACATCCAGTTGACGCCGGCCTGGCCGTACATCGCGCTCAGGCCGTGCTGCGCGACCGGCAGCGCGAACTTGGGGCGCAGGGCTTCCTTGCGCGCCGCCTCCTCGATCTTGCGCTTCTTCTCGGCGATCTGCCGGGCCTTGAGGTCGATGCGCTCCTGCGTACGGCTGGCCCGGTCGGCGAAGTCGTCGGCGCCCGCGCTCAGGCTGGCGAGCTGGGTGTCGAGCTTGTTGTTGGCCGCGGTCGGCTGCACGGTTCCCGGGTCCCCGGCGGCCTGGGTCGTCGTACCGTCCTTGGCGCCGCTCTCGGCACCGCTGGTCACGGAGGCGGCTGCCACGGCGCATACGCCCATGGCGGCGACCGAGGGCACCGCGACGGTCAGCAGCGCGGAGCGCTTAGCGGTACGGCGGCGGCCACGGCTGCCCCCGGACGAACCGCCGCCCTGCGCCGCACGCCGTGAGCGCGAGCCGCGCGCGGCGGGAACGGCAGCCGCGGCGGAACTGCCTTCGGGTGTGATGTCGGCGACGTCCGGGGAGGTGGAGCCGGGACCGTCCGGGCCGGCGGAGCCGTCGACGTGGTGCAGACCGTCGATGCCGTGGAAGGCGTCGGGGTGGTCGAACGCGTCGGGGGAGATCGCCGGGGTGGTCTGGGTGAGGGCTTCGGCGATGGCGGTGGCACCGAACGGGTCCGGGTGCCCGTGCTGGTCCTCGGGTGCGGAGGCGAATCGGTTGTCCGCCATATCCGTACCCGGAAACGCCTCGTACCCGCCGTAAGCGGACGCGAACTGATCGCTTGCGGTCGCATACGGGCCGGTGTCGGCGCCGGTTCCCGAATCGCTGCCGTTGCCGGGGCGCGTGCCGGGGCCCGTGCTCGCACCGTGATGCTGCCCGGTTTCGTACGGCTCGTTCCCGTACTGCCCCAGGGCCGGCCCCGCCCAAGTCATGGTCTCCCACTGGGAGCTGGCGTCGGCGTCGTACGGGTAGCCGGTCTGCGGCGGGCCCGCCTGCGCCGGAATGCCGGCGATCAGGTCCTGCCCGACGACGCCCCAGACCGCGGTGGCCTCGTAGCCGTCCGGGGCGGCCGGGGCCGCCGGGGGCGCGGCTTCGTAGCCGCCGGTGTCGTACGCGGTGTGGGAGTACGGGTCGTAGCCCGCGGCGTGGGCACCCGCGTCGTAGCCGCCGTCGTAAGCACCGGTGGCGTACGCGGCGGTGGCGTACGCGTCGGTGCCGTATCCGGTGGCGTCGTACGCGGTGGTGTCGTACGGCGCGGCGTCGTGCGCTCCGGTGGCCTGGTGGCCGGGGAGCGCGCCGAAGTACGGGTCGCCGCCGCCGTATGCGGCATGGCCGACTTGGGTGTCCTGGTGTCCGTAGGACCCGTAGGCCGGGTAGTGCGCATACGAGGCGTCGGGAGAGGGGACTGCCGGAGCGGGGGACTCCGGCGAGTGACGGTCGTTCACCACCACTTCTCTTTCGCCTCGACAGCAGGAGAATTAGCGGCGACTGTACCCGGCAGTACGTGACGGCGACAATCTTCGGCAGGTTTTGGACTTCCCGACAACGGGCATTTGGCCGCCTTTCGGCGGACAGTATGCGCGTTCTTGGCGCCGCGTTCGAGGCGCGTTCGAGGCGGTGCGGGCTCGCGGAAGTACGCACGGGGAGATCGAATGGCGCGTGCGACCTTGGAAAGTGACCTCCGTACCGCGCCGACCGCGGGCCCTGGCCTCGGCGGTCAGGGGGCGAAGGTCAGCGTCCGCGGTCCGCGGTCGGCGGTGCGAAGGGCAGGGGGCGAGGTTCGGGGGCGAGGCGAGGCGGGGCCGAGGCCAGGGATGCGGCGCTCTGGGCCGAGGTGGGGTCGAGTCAGGGACGCGGCGCTCGGGCTGCGGTCAGGCGACCGATGCGCTCGCGCTGCCGCGCGCCTCCTCCTCGGCGCTGAGCGCCTCCCGTATTCCGGCCGCGACCGCGCCGTTGACCGGAAGCGCGAGATGCCCGATGCCGGAAACCCGCACGCTGCGGGTGATCAAATCCCGGTGATCGATACGCGCGGTCTCGACCGGGACCATCAGCTGGTCCAAGTCGCTCCAGAAGCAGACGAAATGCGTCCGGCAATTCGGAGCGGGCCGCGCCAACTCCACGATCACGTCGGAATGCGGGCGCATCTGCCGGACGAGCGGATGCGCCGACATCAAAGGCGCGACCCGGGTGCCGCCGTGCGGGGTGCCGAGGGTGACCAGGGTGCGTACGCGGAGGTCGCCGCCGAGCCGCTGGGTGTAGTAGCGGGCGATCAGGCCGCCGAGGCTGTGGCCCACGAGGTCGACCCTGCTGTGGCCGGTGCGCTCGCAGATCTGCTCGACGTGGCGGCCCAGCAGTTCCGCGGCCTTGCGGAGGTCGCAGGTGAGCGGCGAGTAGTTGAGCGCTTCCACGTGGCGCCAGCCGTGCCGCAGCAGCGAGCGGCGGAGCAGGACGAAGACGGAGCGGTTGTCGATGAAGCCGTGCAGCAGGAGCACCGGCGGGTGGGCGCGGCCCTGCGTGGGCAGCAGGGTCGGCCGGGTGGCCGTGCCCGGGGCTGGGGCGGGTGTGGGGCCGTGGCTGTGGCCGTAGTCGTGGCCGTAGCCGGTGGTGGTGCGGGTCGCGGTGTCGCCGGTGTTGGTGCCGGCGCCGGTTCCTGGATCTCCGTCTGGGCCGGTGCCGGTGCCGGGCCCGGTGCCGGCACCGGTGCCCGGAAGGGTTCTGGGCTGTTCCTGGTGGATGCCGGTCGGGTACAGCAGAAGGTGCCCGACGAGGATCGCCAGCTCCACTACCGTCGCGCGCAGCAGCGCGGAGGGGCGGGCCAGACAACAGAGAAAGGGCAAGGCCTTCATGGCCGACCTCCCGAATGGCACGCGGGAGACGACTCTGTCCCCCGTAAGCCCTCATGGGCAGCCGTTTCCGGCAACGTATACGTACGTGAACGAGCTGCTGACCGGCTGCTGCCCGGACGTACGGATACGAAGGCGGATGCGTTCAACGGCCGGTCCTCCGTGCCGTGCGGCTGACGGCGCGGAGGCGCGGCGACCTCACTGCGGCTCCCCTGGCGCCCGTCCCGCTGCGTGAAGCGGCGCGGAACGCAACGCGTAGCGAACGTGTCCCAATGTGTGATTTCCCCCTCCCTCAGTGTTACGAAACGGCCGGGTACGGGATGCTGGCGATAACGTTCGTTCACGCTTGGGGCGGCCGACGCGGTCGCCATTCGGATGTCGGCCCGACGGCCCTGCCCCGTGCAGGCGCCGTGCGGCGCCGTGCAGGGCTGGGAGGCAGTGATGGGTGTGCAGGGTCCGATCCGTGTGGTGGTGGCCAAGCCGGGGCTCGACGGACACGACCGGGGAGCCAAGGTCATCGCGCGGGCACTGCGCGACGCCGGCATGGAGGTCATCTACACGGGGCTGCACCAGACCCCGGAGCAGGTCGTGGACACCGCGATCCAGGAGGACGCCGACGCGATCGGCCTGTCCATCCTGTCCGGGGCGCACAACACCTTGTTCGCCAAGGTCATAGAGCTGCTCAAGGAGCGGGACGCGGCGGACATCAAGGTCTTCGGCGGCGGCATCATCCCCGAGGCGGACATCGCGCCCCTCAAGGAACTGGGCGTCGCGGAGATCTTCACACCCGGGGCGACGACCACCTCGATCGTCGAGTGGGTCCGGGCCAACGTCCGCCAGCTGGCGGCCTGACGACAGCCCTGCCGGGCGGAGCGCATCGGGAGGGGGCGCCGGGTGGGGCCGTCGGGTGGGGCACGTCCGGCCCGGTTGCCCTGCGGGGCGTGCCGGGCCCGCTGTTGGGCGGAGCGCGTCCGGACGGGCCGTCGGGTGGGGCACACCCGGGCCGGCCGTGGGCCGGCTCACGGTGCCAGCTCCGCCCGCATCGTGGCGCGCAGCCGCAGCGTGCCCACCAGGCGCTGGAACGCCTCGGACCAGTAGCCGACCGCGCCGGGCGAGCCGTCGACGGGCTCGTCCGGCGTCGCCGTGAGCATGGCGAGCCGGTCCGCGGCGTCCGGGTCCAGGCACCGCTCGGCCAGCCCCATCACCCCGCTGAAGCTCCACGGATAACTGCCCGCGTCCCGGGCGATGTCCAGCGCGTCGACCACCGCTCGCCCCAGCGGCTCGGTCCACGGCACCGCGCACACCCCGAGCATCCGGAACGCGTCGGACAGACCGTGGGCCGCGATGAATTCCGCCACCCACTGCGCGCGTTCTTCCCCGGGCAGCACCGTCAGCAGCCGCGCCAGGTCGCGCGACGAACCGGCCGGACTGTCAGGGGAGAGGGAGGCGGAGGGGGCGGGGGCGCCGGCCGTGGACGCGGTGCTGTGCGGGGCGGCCGGGCCGGTTGCGTACGTACCGGAACGCGGTGAGGCCTCGCTCGGGGCGCTGCCCGGAGCGCCGAGCAGGGCCCGCGTCCAGGCCACGTCCCGCTGGCGCACGGCGGCCCGGCACCAGGCGTCGTGCAGCTCGGTGCGCCAGCCGTCCGCCACCGGCAGAGCGACGATGTCGCCCGGCTCCCGGCCGCCCAGCCAACGGCTCCAGCAGTCGAGCGGGGCGGATTCCAGCAGCTGGCTCAGCCACCAGGCCCGCTCGCCGCGGCCGGTCGGCGGCCTGGGCACCACCCCGTCGCGCTGCATCGCCGCGTCACACTCCTTCGGCGCTTCGACGGCGAGCATCGGGGCACCCGCGCCGGACGCGTGCGCACGGGGCGTGTACGTATCGGCCACGGCTGTCCCGGGTGCGTCCGATACGGGCTCGGCAGCCCCTTCCTCCGTATGCGTACGTATGCGGGGTACGAGGCTGACGCAGGCGCGCGCCCGGCCCGCCATCCGGGCGGCCAGCGCGGTGCCCGGCAGGGCCGACAGCAACTCGGCGGCCGTGCCCCGCACGTTGCGGCTGCGGTCGGACAGCGCCTGTTCGAGGAACGGCTCGTCGTCGACCGACAGGCCCTCCCGCAGGGAGTCGAGGAACATCAGCCGGTCCTCGGCGCGCTCGGCCGCCCAGGTGGTGGCCAGGAGGGCACGCCCGGCCGCCGGGTCACGGCGGCGCAGCGCCGCCAGCAACGAGACCCGCTCGGCGAACAGCCCCTCCTCCCACAGGGCGCGCACGGCCTCCGGCTCGTCCGGGCCGGGCAGCGCCGCCGTGCTCCCGACGCCGCGCAGCGCGAACTTCCACTCGTCGTTGAGCCGGGCCAGCCACAGCGCCCGCGGCCCGGCGAAGCCGAGGGCCGCCGCCCGCAGGTCGGTCCGCGCGCGGGCCGCGTCGAGCAGCGCGGGCAGCAGCGCCCCGGGGGCGCGGTAGCCGTGCCGGGCGGCGGCGGTGAGCCACTGCGGCAGCAGCTCGGTCAGGTCGGGTGCCGTACCGCGGCGGTTACCGCTGCCGGCGCCGTTCCGGTCGGCGAGCAGCAACGCGAGCCTGCGCCGCGCGGCCGGCGGCAGCGGCGGGCGCGGATCGGCCGGGGCCGGTACGGGGCGCTCGCGGGCGGGCGCGGGACGCAGCGCGGCCCGGCGCCGCACCGTGCTCACGGCTGCCGCGTCCAGGAGCGCCGCCGCCGGGCTCCGGCCCGCGGCGGCGACGGGCGGCGTACGGCGCTCCGTACCGAGCAGCGCCGCGCTCACCAGCTCCTCCCAGGAGGGTTCGGCGGTGGTGGCGGAGCCGCTCCGGGCGCCGACGCCGTGGTGACTTCCGGTGCTGCGGCCTTCGATCATGGTCTTCCCCCTGGACGGTGATCGGACGGTGGACGGCGATCGGATGTTGGACGGTGATCGGACGTTTGGCGGCGATCGGATGTTGGGCGGGCAGTGGTCGGGTGGTGGTCGGGCACTGCGCAGTGGTCGGGCAGCGGGCGGCAGCGGACCTCGGGTGGACGGGCCGGCGAAGGCGGGCGGCAGGTGGCGGACGACGTCGATGCCGACGATGACGGCTTCACCGGCGGTGTACGCGGCGGGCACGAGGCGCCGCCCGGTCACCGCTCGGCCGCCGCCCGGTCACAGAGCGACCGGCTCCGGGCCCCAGGTGGTCAGGGGCACGAATCCGCGGTGCCCGCACTCGCCGAAGACCGTCACCGGTTCGCCGCCGGATATCGCGGTCAGGCGCCACAGCCCCGCCCGCTCCGCACAGCGTGGATCCACCGGCAGTGCGGACTCCCCGTCCGCGTCGGCAAGTTGCCACCGCTCGCCGTCCCGTCCCGGTATCGGTACGACATCCGTCAGGACCACCGGCCAGGCGTCCAGCCAGGGGTCGTCGCGCAGCGCGTCGCCGTACGCGGCCAGGGCGGCGTCGGTGCCGCCGCCCGGCGGCGGGCCGGTGACCGGTGCCGGATCGGCGTGCCGCGTGCCCAGGACGACGCGCAGCGGGCGGGCGCCCGGGTAGTAGGCGAGGTCGGCGTCCAGGACGAGGCCTCTCGGCAGCGAGAGGTCCAGGGCACGGTCGGGGCCGCTGAAGGAGAGGTGCAGCGCCATGCGCCCGGTCCGCTCGCCGCGCAGCCATATCCGCCTGCTGGTCAGCATGCCTTCTTCCGCGTCCTGTTGGGCGAGCACCAGCCAGCGGTCGCGCACGGTCGCGGTGTCCGGCCCGGCGAGCACCTCCGCCGCGTCGGTGGTGAGCCCGACGCGGGTGCGGACCGTCGAGGCCAGCGCGGGCGGCAGGCCGTCGATGCCCAGGAACGCCTGGTCGAGGAGGTGGATCAGGGAGCATTCGGCGAGCAGCCGGGACGGCCAGTCCGGCCCGGAGGCCGCTGTCGGTCCCAACTCCCGTACACGCGCGGCGAGTCCGGGTGCCTGCGCGTCGACCATGCGGGCAGCGGTCTCGTCCCAGGTCCCGTGCCCGCCGCGGTCGGTGGTGGCCAGGCCGGAGCGCAGCAGGTCTTCCAGGCGCTGTTCCAGTTCGGTGGCGCCTGCGGCGATGCGCCGGGCGCGCAACGCCGCACGGCGCCGTGCGGCCTCCGGCCCGGCGGTGGACGACGAACCGCTCGGTCCCGCACCGCTGTTGTCGGCTTCCGACGTCTTCTTCTCTTCGCGCCGCCGGCGGGCTTCGAGCCACTCCGCCACCCACACGGGCGGCTCGCCGTCGGTCACGGCCCCTTCCTCGCCCGCCCACATGAGCAGCAGCCCCAGCGCGTGCTTGCACGGGAACTTGCGGCTCGGACAACTGCATGTGAAGGCCGGCCCGGCCGTGTCCACGACGGTTCGGTACGGCTTGCTGCCGTTGCCCTTGCACAGGCCCCACACCGCCCTGCCCCGTGTGCCGGTCTCCGGCCACGAGCCCGGTGTCGCGAGCCTGCCGCCCGCCTTGCGTGACGGTGCGTCGGGCGCGAGCGCGAGCACGTGATCCGACGTCCGGCGTTCCCCCTGCGGATTCATGTCCCAAACGCTACGAGCCACCACTGACAATCGCTCTGACCAGCAAGAACAGCGCCGAAGTCATCGCAATCGCCCCCCTGCGCGCCGCGAAGTGCCCGACGGCGCCGCGAGGCGCTGACGGAACGTACCGCGCGAGGCGTCTTCGCAGCCGCCCGGCACAGGCCGGTGCCTGGGCCGAAGTAGCAGGTCAGGGACGGGATTCCGGTGATTGTCAGTGGTGTGGTGCAGGGTTGTTCACGCAAGCGGCCGGCGGAGGTGGGGAGCCGGCCGCAGACCTTGCGACGAGGGGGAGACCATGACCGAGAACCACACCGCAGGCGCCGCCGGAGGCACCGGCGCCGACGACTCCGCGCAGGTGCTGCGGCCCCATGCGGAGGACGCGTTCGCGGGCGAACTGAAGGCACTGGCGGCGGCCGACGACCGGCCGCGGCCGGAGCGCTGGCGGCTGTCGCCGTGGGCGGTGGCGACGTATCTGCTCGGCGGCACCCTGCCGGACGGCACGCTCATCACACCGAAATACGTGGGCCCGCGCCGGATCGTCGAGGTCGCCGTGACGACCCTCGCGACCGACCGCGCGCTCCTGCTCCTCGGCGTGCCCGGCACTGCCAAGACCTGGGTGTCCGAGCACCTGGCGGCCGCGGTCAGCGGCGACTCCACGCTGCTCGTGCAGGGCACGGCCGGCACACCGGAAGAAGCCATCCGCTACGGCTGGAACTACGCGCAGCTGCTCGCCCACGGCCCGAGCCGGGACGCGCTGGTGCCGAGCCCGGTCATGCGGGCCATGGCGCAGGGCATGACCGCGCGCGTGGAGGAGCTGACCCGCATCCCGGCCGACGTACAGGACACGCTCATCACCGTCCTGTCGGAGAAGACGCTCCCGATCCCGGAGCTGGGCCAGGAGGTCCAGGCCGTACGCGGCTTCAACCTGATCGCCACCGCCAACGACCGCGACCGCGGGGTGAACGAACTCTCCAGCGCGTTGCGCCGCCGCTTCAACACGGTCGTCCTGCCGCTGCCCGCGACGCCCGAGGAAGAGGTGGACATCGTCTCCCGGCGCGTCGGCCAGATCGGCCGCTCGCTGGACCTGCCGCCCGCACCCGCGGGCACGGACGAGATCCGCCGCGTCGTCACGGTCTTCCGGGAGCTGCGCGACGGCGTCACCACCGACGGGCGTACCAAGCTCAAGTCCCCTTCGGGCACGCTGTCCACCGCCGAGGCCATCTCCGTGGTGACCGCCGGACTCGCGCTCGCCGCGCACTTCGGCGACGGCGTGCTGCGGTCCGGGGACGTGGCCGCGGGCATCCTCGGCGCGGTGATACGGGACCCGGCCGCCGACCGGGTCGTCTGGCAGGAGTACCTGGAAACCGTGGTGCGCGAGCGCGACGGCTGGAAGGACTTCTACCGCGCCTGCCGTGAGGCCGGCGCATGAACGCCCGGGCGGATATGCCGCTGCTGCTGGGGGTGCGGCACCACGGACCGGGCTCGGCGCGGGCGGTCCGGGCCGTGCTGGAGCGTCATGAGCCCTGCGCCCTGCTGATCGAAGGCCCGCCGGAGGCGGACGCGCTGGTGGCGCTCGCCGCCGACGAGGCGATGCGGCCGCCGGTCGCGCTGCTCGCCCATGTGCCCACCGACCCGGGGCGGGCGGCGTTCTGGCCGCTGGCGGAGTTCTCCCCGGAGTGGGTGGCGATCCGGTGGGCGCTGGCCCGCGACGTACCGGTGCGCTTCATCGATCTGCCCGCTGCGCACTCCCTGGCGTTCGACGCGGACGGCGAGGAAGCGGCCGAGCCCGACCGCCCGCCCGAGCCCGACCGCCCGTCCAAGCCCGTTCGGCCGCCGGCTCCGGACCGGCCGCCGGCTCCGGACCGGCCGGCGGGCCCGGACCGGCAGCCGGCCCCCGATCGGTCGTCGGACACCGACCCTGCGAAGGAGGCGCGGATCGACCCGGTCGCGGTGCTCGCCGGGACCGCCGGGTACGACGACCCCGAGCGCTGGTGGGAGGACGTGATCGAACACCGCGCCCACGAAAGCGGAAGCGGGAGTGGAGGCGGAAGCGGAAGCGAGGGCGGGAGCGCGGCGGCCGCCGATCCGCTCGCTCCGTTCGAGGCGCTGGCCGAGGCGATGGGGGCGCTGCGGGAGGCGTACGGCGTCGGCGGACACGACCGTGACCTCGTGCGGGAAGCCCATATGCGGCTCCGGTTGCGCGAGGCACGCCGGGAGTTCGGGGACGGCATCGCCGTGGTGTGCGGGGCGTGGCACGTCCCGGCCCTGGCCCGGCGCACGACCGTCACCGCCGACCGGCAGCTGCTCAAGGGCCTGCCGAAGGTGAAGCCCGAGATGACCTGGGTCCCGTGGACCCACCGCAGGCTCTCGCGCCGCAGCGGATACGGCGCCGGCATCTCCTCGCCCGGCTGGTACGGCCATCTCTTCAGCGCACCCGACCGCCCCATCGAACGATGGATGACGAAGGTCGCCGGACTGCTGCGCGAGGAGGACTACGCCGTCTCCTCCGCCCATGTCATCGAGGCCGTACGGCTCGCCGACGCGCTGGCCACGATGCGCGGCCGGCCACTGGCCGGCCTGGCCGAGGCCGGCGACGCGGTGCGGGCGGTGCTCGGCGACGGGTCCGACGCGCCGTCCGTCCTGATCCACGACCGCCTGGTGGTGGGCGACGTGCTGGGCGAGGTGCCGGAAGGCGCCCCGGCGGTGCCCCTCCAGCGCGACATCGCCCGCAGCCAGCGGTCGCTGCGCCTCAAACCGGAGGCGGCCGAACGGGAACTGGACCTCGACCTGCGCAAGGACACGGACGCCGGGCGCAGCCGGCTGCTGCACCGGCTGCGACTGCTCGGCATTCCGTGGGGCGAGCCCGTGCGGACGCGTACCGGCACCGGCACGTTCCGGGAGAGCTGGCGGCTGCGCTGGGAACCGGAACTGTCCGTGCGGGCCGCCGAGGCCGGCGTCTGGGGCACGACCGTCGAGACGGCCGCGACGGCCAGGGCGGAGTCCGACGCCCTGGGGACGACGGCCCTCGCCGACGTCACGGCACTGGCCGAACGCTGTCTGCTCGCCGCGCTCCCGGACGCGCTGCCCGTGGTCATGCGGGTGCTCACGGACCGGGCCGCGCTCGACACCGATGTGGGGCACCTCGCCCAGGCACTGCCCGCGCTGGTCCGCTCGGTCCGCTACGGCGACGTACGCCACACGGACGCCGCCGCGCTCGGCGAAGTGGCGACCGGGCTGGCCGAGCGGGTCTTCGTCGGCCTGCCCCCGGCCTGCACCGGCCTGGACGCGGACGGCGCCGCGGAGATGCGCCGCCACCTGGACGCGACCCACCACGCGGTGGGCCTCCTGGACGAGGGCTCCCGGAACGGGCTGCGGGAACGCTGGGCGGTGGTGCTGCGGAAGCTGGCCGAACGGGAGACGGTGCCCGGCCTCCTGCGGGGGCGCGTGGTGCGGCTGCTGCTCGACGACGGGCGGCTGACCTCGGAGGAAGCGGAACGGCTGATGGGGCTGGTCCTGTCGCCGGGCACCCCGCCGGCCGAAGCGGCGGGCTGGATCGAGGGGTTCGCCGGCGGCGACGCCGGGGGCCTGCTGCTGGTGCACGACGAGCGGCTGCTCGCCCTCGTGGACGGCTGGCTGGCGCACGTACCACCGGACGCCTTCACGGACGTACTGCCGCTGCTGCGCCGGACGTTCGCGGAGTACGACGCCGGAGTGCGACGCACGCTCGGCGAACTGGTGCGCCGCGGCCCGGCCGCGGCCGGGCCCACCGCGGGACGGGGCGGCGCGGTGCCCGGCGGCCAGGAAGCGGCGATACCGGGCTTCGGCCCCGGCCTGGACCGCGACCGGGCAGCGGCCGTGCTGCCGACCCTGCGCGTCCTGCTGGGCCTCACGGAGGGGATGGACCCCGGCGGGAGAGGAGGGGATGCCGTGGACGGGGCGGACGGCGCGAACCGAGTGGGCGGCGCGGACCGAGTGGAGGGGGTGGACGGCGCGGACCGAGTGGGCGGTATGGGCCACGTGGACGGGGTGGACGGTATGGGCGGCGTAGGGCGGGACGGCCGGTGGCCGGGGGAGCGTACGGGGGTGGCCGGATGAGCGGGGAGCAGGAGCGGCTGCGGCGGTGGCGGCTGGTGCTGGGCGGGGACGGCGCCGACGGGACGGGCTGCGAGCTGCGGGGGCAGGACGCCGCCATGGACGGGGCGCTCGCCGCGCTCTACGGAGGCCGCAGGCCGGACGGCGAAGGCTCGCGCAAGGCGGGCCTGGGCGCTTCGGCCCCGAACGTGGCCCGCTGGCTCGGCGACATCCGTACGTACTTCCCCACCTCCGTCGTCCAGGTCATGCAGCGCGACGCGATCGAACGGCTCGGCCTGTCCGCGCTGCTGCTGGAGCCGGAGATGCTGGAGGCCGTCGAGGCCGACGTACACCTGGTGGGGACCTTGCTGTCGCTCAACAAGGTCATGCCGGAGACGACGAAGGAGACCGCGCGGGCCGTGGTGCGCAAGGTCGTCGAGCAGTTGGAGAGGCAGCTGTCGACCCGTACCCGCGCCACGCTGAGCGGCGCCCTGGACCGGTCGGCGCGCATCAGCCGTCCCCGGCACCGGGACATCGACTGGGACCGCACGATCCGCGCGAACCTCAAGAACTACCTGCCCGAACACCGCACGGTCGTCCCCGAGCGGCTGATCGGTTACGGGCGGGCCGCGCAGTCCGTGAAGAAGGACGTGGTGCTGTGCATCGACCAGTCCGGGTCGATGGCGGCCTCCGTCGTCTACGCCTCCGTGTTCGGCGCGGTGCTGGCGTCCATGCGTGCCATCGCGACCCGGCTGGTCGTCTTCGACACCGCGGTGGCCGATCTGACGGACGAGCTGGACGATCCGGTCGACGTGCTCTTCGGCACCCAGCTCGGGGGCGGTACGGACATCAACCGCGCGCTCGCGTACTGCCAGTCGCAGATCACCCGGCCCGCCGACACCGTCGTCGTACTGATCAGCGATCTCTACGAGGGTGGCATACGCGACGAGATGCTCAAGCGCGTCGCGGCGATGAAGGCGGCCGGGGTGCAGTTCGTGGCGCTGCTCGCCTTGTCGGACGAGGGCGCGCCCGCCTACGACCGGGAGCACGCGGCGGCCCTCGCGGCCCTCGGGGCACCGGCGTTCGCCTGCACGCCGGACCTCTTCCCGGAGGTGATGGCAGCCGCGATCGAGAAGCGGCCACTGCCGATACCGGACATGGGTGAGTAACGGGAACGAGAGCCGCGTGGGGCTTGCGGGGGGCCTGGTTTGCTGTGCAGCCGCAGCCGATATCGGACATGGGTGAGTAACGGGAACGAGAGCCGCGTGGGGCTTGCGGAGGGGCTGGTTTGCTGTGCAAGGATCACCGCACCGCTCGATCAGCACACCGCATCGCGCCGTGTGTGACGCCGGTTTCTCGCGGCCCAACGGCCTTCGGGACCGTTGGCCGTCGTGCCCGTCGGGGCCCGCGCCCCTTCACCCGTCGTAAAGGATCTCCCCGTGTCCGCTGTGCCGGCCCCGTTCGCCGCTGTGCGCCTTCCGCGCACTGTGGTGGTGCGCCGGGCGCTGCTGGCGGGGCTGTTCCTGGCGGGGTTCGTGGCGCTCGGATTCGCCTTCGGTGGTGGTGCGCATGCGGCGGACCGCCCGGAGAGCGTGGAACCGCAGCTCGGGGCGGCAGCCCCGAAGGCACCTGTGGCAGGGGCCGAGGCCGGGCGGGAAGTGCAGCGTGGCGGCAGGTCGGCCACTGACGCGCTGGCCGGGACGCCGGTCGGCAAGGCCGTACGGCCCGTCGCAGAACGGACCGCACCAACTGCCGGTCAGGCCACCGAGCCGGTCACTGCTCCGGTACGGGACGCGGTGCGCGAGGTGCGCCGGGCCGGGGAGCCGGGTTCGCTGCCTGTGGAGCTTCCCGGCGGTATCCCCGGTGTCGATGGCGACCGCGACGGCGACGGGGGCGACGATCACGGTCACGGCCCCGGACACGGCGACGGGGTCGGCGAGCGGCCGGGGCAGGGCTCCGGTTCGCGGGACGGTGCCGGTTCGCCGCACGCCGGGGCCGCTGACCAGCAGGTCGGGGCTGGCGCCGAGGCGGCGGAGTGCGCGTCCGCTGCGGCGCGTGCGCGCGTCCTCGGTGACGCGTCGCCGCGGGCCGCGCAGCACGCCGGTTCGGCGTCGGAGCGGCAGCCGGGCCAGGGCCAGGGCGGTCTCCCCGGCCAGCTCCCGCAGGGGCCCGCCCCGACGGCCTCGCACACCGCCGGTGACGGCCACGGGCCCCGCGGCGGGGACCAGTTCGCCGCCGTACCGGCGCATCCCGCGCACTTCGGGCTGGCGCCCGGAGGCGTACGCGTGGCGGCCGAGCCGCCGACGCGGCAGTGTGCCGCCGACATCCTCGAATTCCCGGGCTAGGGCAGGCCTTCAGACCTCCGGAGTCTGAACGCCCCGTCCGCAGACGACGCGTGCGTCTGCACAGGACCTGCCGCGCGGGGGCGGGACAGGTCTGCCCGTTCGAACCCCCTGAATTCGAAGGACGTTTCACCATCATGCGCAAGAACATCCGTCGTTCCATCGTCGTAGCCGCTGCCGCTTCCGGCCTGTGGGTCCTCGGCTCCGTCGCCGCCAACGCGGCCGACCTGCCCGGCACCGCCGACCTGCCCGCCACCGGCGCGGTCACCGGTGCCGTCACCGACACGGTGAAGGGCAAGCTGCCGGCCGGCGACGTGGCCGGCGCCGCCAAGAAGACCGGGGACGGCGTGGCCGGTCAGGTCACCGGGGACGACGTACACACGCAGGACATGCCCACCGGCGCCCTGCCCACCCACAAGCTGCCCACCAAGCACCTGCCCGCGACCGGCGACCTGGCCAAGGCCACCGACCTGGACAAGGCCACCGACCTGGACAAGGCCACCGACCTCGGCAAGGCCACCGACCTGGACAAGGCGACGGACCTGACCAACGCCACCGACCTCGGCAAGACGACCGACCTCAACAACCTCCCCACCAAGGACCTCCCCACCAAGGACCTCCCCACCAAGGACCTCCCCACCTCCGACGTGCTGCCGCCCGTCGCCCAGCGCGTGGTCGGCAAGGTCGTGCCGGTCGCTCAGGGGGCCGTCGGCGGTGCCGGTCTGCTCGCCGGTGACGTGACGGGCCAGGCTGCTCCGTTCGTGCAGCGTGTCGCGGGTGGTGCGCAGACCTTCGTGCAGGGCGTGGGCTCGGACGCCACCCCCTTCGCGCAGGGCCTCGCCGGTACGGCCCGGACCGACGCCGCCAACATTCCGGCCCTGCCGCTCCTCCAGGGCACCCCCGCTCTGCCGGTCCTCCAGAGCACCCCCGCCCTGCCGGCTCAGGGCCTCTGACCGCTACGTAAAACCGGCGACCTACCGGCGACATACCGGCGACATACCGGCGCCCCACGTAGCTCCACGTAACGCCCCGACCGCGTGACCGGCCCGCTGACCAGCGCGTACGCACAGGGTGGTGTGCAGTACGCCGGTACCGCGCCGGCCGACGGGCGGGCAACCGGGCGGTCCCCGTGAAAAGGGGGCCGCCCGGTTCCGTGCTGCGTACCGCCCTCTGCCCGCCCTGCGTACCGCGCTGTGTGCCCGGGACGGCAGGGCCCTGGACCACCCGTTGGTACCCCTCTGTGATCTGTGACCATCGTCTCTGTGACTGTTATCACCGCCGCAGTGTGATCTGCGATTTAGGGACGCTGGTCCTGCGGGGATAACCTGCGAGACGGACATGCCGCGTACCGGTCACCGTGTACGCCTCCCTCAGTGACAGCGCAGTCACGTTGCCCTTCGCGGCACGCCCATGCAGACAACGAACCGCGATCACTACGGCGATTCTGAGTAGACAAGGGACGGACGCGCGTGGACCTGTTCGAGTACCAGGCGAGGGGCCTCTTCGCCAAGCACGGTGTACCGGTGCTGGCCGGTGAAGTCATCGACACGCCTGAGGGGGCACGCGCGGCGACCGAGCGCCTCGGCGGCAAGTCCGTCGTCAAGGCGCAGGTGAAGGTCGGCGGCCGCGGCAAGGCCGGTGGCGTGAAGCTGGCCGCGAACCCGGACGAGGCCGTCGCCCGTGCGACGGACATCCTCGGCATGGACATCAAGGGCCACACGGTCCACAAGGTGATGATCGCCGAGCTGTCCCCGGAGATCGAGGCGGAGTACTACGTCTCGTACCTCCTCGACCGCACCAACCGCACCTTCCTGGCCATGGCCTCGGTGCAGGGCGGCATGGACATCGAGGAGGTCGCGGAGAAGACCCCCGAGGCCCTCGCGAAGGTCCCGGTCAACGCCGTCGAAGGCGTGGACATCGAGAAGGCCCGCGAGATCGTGGCCCAGGCGAAGTTCCCGGCCGAGGTGGCCGAGGGTGTCGCCGAGGCCATGGTGACCCTGTGGAAGACCTTCGTCGCCGAGGACGCGCTCCTCGTCGAGGTCAACCCGCTGGTCAAGACCAAGGACGGCCGCATCCTGGCCCTCGACGGCAAGGTCTCGCTCGACGAGAACGCCGCCTTCCGCCAGCCCGAGCACGAGGCCCTTGAGGACAAGGCCGCGGCCAACCCGCTTGAGGCCGCCGCCAAGGCCAAGGACCTCAACTACGTCAAGCTCGACGGCCAGGTCGGCATCATCGGCAACGGCGCGGGTCTCGTCATGAGCACCCTCGACGTCGTCGCGTACGCCGGTGAGAAGCACGACAACGTCAAGCCCGCCAACTTCCTCGACATCGGTGGCGGCGCCTCCGCCGAGGTCATGGCGAACGGCCTGGAGATCATCCTCGGCGACCCGGACGTCAAGTCCGTCTTCGTCAACGTCTTCGGCGGCATCACCGCCTGCGACGAGGTCGCCAACGGCATCGTCCAGGCCCTGGAACTGCTCAAGTCCAAGGGCGAGGACGTCAACAAGCCGCTGGTCGTCCGCCTGGACGGCAACAACGCGGAGCTCGGGCGCAAGATCCTGAGCGACGCCAACCACCCGCTGGTCCAGCGCGTGGACACCATGGACGGCGCGGCCGACAAGGCCGCCGAGCTCGCCGCGGCCGCGAAGTAAGGGACAGAGGGAACCAGACCACCATGGCTATCTTCCTCACCAAGGACAGCAAGGTCATCGTCCAGGGCATGACCGGTGCCACGGGCATGAAGCACACCAAGCTCATGCTGGGCGACGGCACCAATGTCGTCGGCGGCGTGAACCCGCGCAAGGCCGGCACCGAGGTCGACTTCGACGGGACTTCCGTACCCGTCTTCGGCTCGGTCGCCGAGGCGATGGAGAAGACCGGCGCCGACGTGTCCGTCATCTTCGTGCCGCCGAAGTTCGCCAAGGCCGCCGTCGTCGAGGCGATCGACGCCGAGATCGGCCTGGCCGTCGTGATCACCGAGGGCATCGCGGTGCACGACTCCGCCGCCTTCTGGGCGTACGCGTCGAGCAAGGGCAACAAGACCCGCATCATCGGCCCGAACTGCCCCGGCCTGATCACCCCCGGTCAGTCCAACGCCGGCATCATCCCGGGCGACATCACCAAGCCCGGCCGCATCGGTCTGGTGTCGAAGTCCGGCACGCTGACCTACCAGATGATGTACGAGCTGCGCGACATCGGCTTCACCTCGGCCGTCGGCATCGGTGGCGACCCGGTCATCGGCACCACCCACATCGACGCTCTGGAGGCCTTCGAGGCCGACCCGGAGACCGAGCTGATCGTCATGATCGGTGAGATCGGCGGCGACGCCGAGGAGCGTGCGGCCGACTTCATCAAGGCCAACGTCACCAAGCCGGTCGTCGGCTACGTCGCGGGCTTCACCGCGCCCGAGGGCAAGACCATGGGCCACGCCGGCGCCATCGTCTCCGGCTCCTCCGGCACCGCCCAGGCGAAGAAGGAGGCCCTGGAGGCCGCCGGCGTCAAGGTCGGCAAGACCCCGTCGGAGACCGCGCGCCTGGCGCGCGAGATCCTCGTCGGCTGATCGCGCAACGCGCCGGGCGCGGGCCCGTACCCCTGTCGGGGGTGCGGGCCCGCGCCCTTCTGCGCTCCGCGGCCGGGCAACCGGAACCCGGGCCGCCTCGGTGAGCGGTCCCCGTGCCGCCCCGGCACCCGGCTCCGCAGGCGGTGGCTTCGTAGGCCGCGGCTCCGTGGTGCCCGCTACCGCGCCTCCGGGGCGATGAGACCGGCCCCGACCACGTGCTGCCGCCGCGCAGTGCCGTCGGCCCCGGTCTGCCGGGTGCGGGCCGGTTTCCCCTTCTCCGTACGGGGGGCCTTGGCCGCGGCGCCGGGCGTGGGGGAGGAGGTCAGGGCCGGGTGCCCGGCCTCGGGCCGCCCGGGCAGCGTGCCCGCCTCCTGGACGAGGGTGAACGCGGTCGCCGCCGCGATCACGGCGGTGAGCCCGAACGCGCCCCGCGTCATCCGGCTGACCGTACGCTCGCTGCCGCTGCGTACGGTCCCGGCGGCGGGCGGCGCCACCGGCTGCGCGACGGCCAGCCCGGTCAGCCGCTCGTGCAGGATCTCCCTCTGCCGTGCGGGCGACTCGTCCGCCAGGCCGAGTTCCGGCACCCGCTCGGCGACGGCCCGGCGCGCGTGCAGCAGCCGCCCGGCCGTCGCGGGCGTACTGGCCTCGACCTCGGCCGCGGTCTCACTCAGGCCCAGACCCAGGCCGTCGTGCAGGAGCAGCGCCCGGCGGTACGGGGCGGGCAGGCTGAGCATCGCGTCCCGCAGCGCGCGCTCCGCGGGGGTGGCGGACGGCGGGGCGGGTGCCTTGGGCGTCGGCCGCGGGGTGGTTCGCAGGCCGGGGCGCATTCGGTGCCAGGGCGACAGCGCGTACTCGTGCACCATGGCCCGCACCCGGCCCGCCGGGTCCGGATCGACCGCCACCTCGGGCCAGCGCTGCCAGGCCATCTGGAACGACCGTTCGACGGCTTCCTGGGAGAGGCGGGGGTGACCGGTCAGGACGATCGCCTGGCGGGTCAGCTCGGGAGCGTGCCGGCCGTAGAGGGCGTCGAAGGCGGCGATTGGGGTTTCGTGGGTGTCGCGCGTGTCGTGCGTACGTTGCCCTGCTGACGTACCGTCAAGCGACTGTGTGGACCCTGCTTCTGACGTGCCATCGGAATCGGCCGGCGCCGGCACCGGTGTCGGGTGCGATGTCGCGCTCGATGCCGCGCTCGATGTCGATTTCGATGTCGGGTTCGATCTCGACGCCTTGCCGGTCTTCTTCTTGCGTCCACTCATGCCGACCCCCCTTCGCTGAGAGCGGGGGCGTACGGACGGCTCGGCGACATGAAAAGGTACATAAGCATATATTGGGCGACACGGCCGGTAATCGCCTGCTCCATGGCGGAAACGTGTGTTGTTGGCAGCATGGCGGGGTGAGCCAATTGACCGACCGCGGCCCGACGTTGTCGTCGCGCGGCCGTGCCTCCAGCCAGCGGTCCTCCGCGCTCGGTACGGCCTTCCTCGGCGGCGTGCTGGCGGCGGGGCTCGGGCTGGGGGCGTTCGCCGTCGCGGTGCTGCTGCTGTGGGTGGCCTCCCCGTACCCGGACAGTGCCCCGTCCCGAGCCCTGCACCTCGCCGCCGACCTGTGGTTTCTCGCCCACGGCAGCGACCTCGTACGGGCCACGGCCGCCTCCGGCGCCGCGTCGCCCGTCGCCGTGACGCCGCTGCTCCTGATGGCCCTGCCGCTGTGGCTGCTGTACCGGTCCGCCCGCCACATCCTCGAAGTCCCGGCGTACGGTGCCGACCCGCGACCGGACCTCCCACCTGCCCCTTCGGGCGCCGGCACACCCGCTCTCCCCCCGAGACCCGCCTGCCCCAGCCTCCTCCACGCCGAGGACATCGACCCGGAGCCCACTCCCCGCCTCCTCCTCGGCTGGGTGTTGACGGGGTATCTGCTCGTCGCGGGCGCCGCCCTGTTGTACGCGTCGACGGGGCCGCTGTACGTCGAGCCGCTCAGCGCCCTGCTGTACGTGCCGCTGGCCGCCGTCGCGACCCTGGCCGTGGCGGGCTGGCGCTCCCTCGGCCGCGCCGCCTTCGTCCCGCTTCCCGGGCCGGTCCAGCGGCTGCGCGACGGGCTGCCCGCGGGTCTGCGGGCCGCGCTGGAGGGCCGCCGGCGGGCCGCCGCGGTGCGCGCGGGTGCCGCGGGCATGCTGGTGCTGCTGCTCAGCGGTGCGCTGCTGGTGCTGCTCGCGCTCGGCTGGCACGCCCCCGTGGTCCGGTCCGAGTTCCTCGGGCTCACCCACGACTGGGCGGGCCGGTGCACCGTGCTGCTGCTGAGCCTCGTACTGCTGCCGAACGCCGTCGTGTGGGGGACGGCGTACGGGCTCGGCCCCGGCTTCACGCTCGGCGCGGGCAGTACCGTCGGCCCCCTCGGCGCCGCCGGGTACCCGGCCCTGCCGCACTTCCCGCTGCTCGGCATGGTCCCGGACGCGGGCGGCACCGGTCCGCTGTACTGGCTGACCGCCGCGCTGCCGATCGCCGCCGGGGTGGCGCTGGCCCGGTACGCCGCGCTTTCCGCGAAGGCGTACGCGGCCACCGCGCGCGCCGGCCCCCGGACCGGGACCCCGGCCACACCTGCCCCCGATACGTCTCCCCCCAATCTCCCCGACGCATCTGCATCCGCCCCCGCAGCTTCTGCCGCCCATGCGCCTGCCACCCATGCATCCGCCGCCGCCCCTGCGCAGGGTGTGCCATGGACCGGGTGGCGCGAGACGGCAGTCGCCGCCGGGCTCGCGGCACTCGGCTGCGCGGTGGTCTCGGCGCTGCTCGCGGGGCTCGCGGGCGGTGCGCTGGGAAACTCGGCGCTGGCCCGCTTCGGGCCCGGCTGGTGGCAGACGGGGCTGGCGGCGCTCGGCTGGACGGCCCTGGTCGGCGTCCCGGGGTCCCTGGTCGCGCGCGCTTGGTGGCTGCGTGGCGTGCCACGCCCGCCGAAGCCCGAAGGGGAGCCGCGCGTGAAGCTCCGAACGCGAATGAGCCGCGGTGCGCGGCGGCTCACCCTGGCGGCCCTGCGTGCCGTCGGGCGGTGGACGTGGGCCGGGTGCCGCTTCTGCCGGGCGGTACTGCGGCGCGCGGCCTCCCATGCCCTACGGCGCCGTCCCGCCCGGCGCGCCCGGCACCGCCGTACGCAGGGCAGCCCGGAACCGTACGACTACGCGTTCGACCGCGACTACGGATACGGCTCCGACGGCCCGGGCCCGGACGTGCCCTCGAACACGCGTACGCCACCGGACGCACCCCGCAATGCCCCCACACCCCCCGACGAGCGCGCGGCTTCCCCCGCCCCCTGGCACGACGCCGGCACCCGCCGGGCCCGCTGGTCGGCGCTGCGCGCCTCCTCCGGCGGGCTGATGACCGACTTCGACCCCGTCGCGCCGCCGGACGACGAGTCCCCCGTGAACACCTGCGCCCCCGGAAACGCCTCAGCCGCCGGCCCCGAAGGCGGCGGCTGAGGAAAGCTGGTCTCCCGGCGGCTACGCGCTACTGCTGGTGCGGACTACCACCGCTGTCGCGCGCTACTGCTGCTGCGCGCTGAGCAGCGGGCGCAGCTCCTCGGGCAGCAGCTTCTCGCACGAGTGCTGGGCCGACTGGGTCAGGGCGTCGTTCACACACGTGAAGTAGTCGCGGTAGACGAGCTGGAGCGTGAAGGTGGCCGCCACCATGACCAGCGCCAGCGTGGCGGTGACCAGGCCGGCCACCGCGGCAGTCGTCTGCGGGCGGGTCGAGCCGGGCGCCGGTGCGTAGCCCGTGCCGGAGGCGCCGGAGTCCGTACGGGACGCGCTCTGGCCCGAGACGTCGGCAGCCGTGGCGCGCGCGCCACCGGTACCCGCGCCGCTGCCCGCGCGCGACGGCTTGGCGCGCAGGGAGCTGATGCCCCAGTACAGGGCGAGCGCCGCCAGCAGCAGGGCGATCTCCGGCAGGTTGAACAGGACGAAGAAGAAGCCCCACATGCCGGCGAGCAGCGCGTAGCGCGCGCGGCGCTGGGCCGGGTCGGTCGGGTCCCAGCGCAGACCGCCGGACCCTCCGGGGCCGCTGCCCTGGCCGCCTTGGCCGCCGGGTCCCTGCTGACCGCTGCGGCTGCCCGGCCGGCTGCCGAAGCCGCCGCCCTGGCGGCCCGGCTGCCGGCTGCTCCACTGGCTGCCCCAGGACGGCTGCTGCCGGTCCCCGGACCCGTCCTGCTCGCCGCCCTGGTCCTGGCCCTGTCCGTGGTGGCGGGGCTGCCACGGCTGGTCGGGGGCGTCGGCGGGCGGCGCCGCGAACGGATTGTCCCGGTCCTGCCCGTCCTGCCCGGCGCCGTCCTGCCCGGAGGGGTGGGAGTGCGCCCGTTCCCTGGCCGGACCACGAGAGCCCCCGGACCCCGACGTACCCGACGACCCCGATGTACCCGAGGAGCCCGAGCCACCTGACGAGCCCGACCCCGAGCCCGACCCCGACCCCCCGGAGCCCCCCGCCCCACCGGACGCTCCGGAAGGGCCGGAAGGGCCGGAAGGGCCGGAAGGGCCGGAAGAGCCGGAAGAGCCGGAAGAGTCGGAAGAGCCGGACGAGCCGGACGAGCCGGACGAGCCCGACGAACCTGGAGCCCCCGCGGATTCGGAGGACGGCTTGCGCTCGCGCAGCAGCACCGCCCCGGGGGCGCCGACGGGCTGGGGGCACCTCCCGGCGATGGCTGGGGGAGGGAGGAGGAGGGCCGCGCGGCGGTGTCGGTCCGGCATCTGGAGTGTGTCTTCCCCTTGTCTCGTCCGTACGTCCGACGGGTGGGCCGGGCGGGCGGATACCACGAACAGCGTGCGTTCTCACGCCCGACGCTACCTCTCGCGTGCGCCCCCGTCCCGTGGGGGCCGCGCGGTGTGCCGGTATCGTTGCTGACGGTCGGCGCCTTCGTAGGGTTCCCCGGTTTTCGGTGACCCATGGTTTTGTACGACCGCACAACATCGCACACCGCCGTACAGCAGCACCGCGCGAGAAAGAGCCCCGCCGTGGCCTCCGCTTCTTCTTCACCTGCCGTCCCCGCCGCTTCCCCGGCCCGCATCGTCGTGCTCGTCTCCGGTTCCGGTACGAACCTGCAGGCGCTGCTCGACGCCATCGCCGAACAAGGAGCCCGCGCGTACGGGGCCGAGGTGGTGGCCGTCGGCGCGGACCGCGACGCCATTGCCGGGCTGGAGCGCGCCGAGCGGGCCGGCCTGCCGACCTTCGTGTGCCGGGTCAGGGACCACGCCGACCGGGCCGCCTGGGACCGCGCGCTGACCGAGGCCGTCGCCGCGTACGAGCCCGACCTCGTCGTCTCGGCCGGTTTCATGAAGATCCTGGGCAAGGACTTCCTCGCCCGTCACGGCGGCCGGATCGTGAACACGCATCCGGCCCTGCTGCCGAGTTTTCCCGGGGCCCACGGCGTGCGCGACGCGCTCGCGTACGGCGCCAAGGTCACCGGGTGCACCGTCCACTTCGTCGACGACGGCGTCGACACCGGTCCGGTCATCGCCCAGGGCGTGGTCGGCATCCGGGACGAGGACGACGAATCCGCGCTGCATGAGCGCATCAAGGAAGTCGAGCGCAAGCTGCTCGTCGAGGTCGTGGGGCTGCTGGCCCGGCACGGCTACCGCATTGAGGGACGAAAGGTACTGATCCCGTGACCGCCGAAGCAACGAAGCGGCCCGTACGCCGGGCGCTGGTCAGCGTCTACGACAAGACGGGCCTCGAAGAACTGGCCCAGGGGCTGCACGCGGCGGGCGTCCGGCTCGTCTCGACCGGCTCGACGGCCGCGAAGATCGCGGCGGCCGGCGTCCCGGTGACCAAGGTCGAGGAGCTGACCGGCTTCCCCGAGTGCCTGGACGGCCGGGTCAAGACGCTGCACCCGAAGGTGCACGCGGGCATCCTCGCCGACCTGCGGCTGGAGGACCACCGGCGGCAGCTCGACGAGCTGGGCGTGGAGCCGTTCGACCTGGTGGTCGTCAACCTCTACCCGTTCGGCGACACCGTGGCCTCCGGCGCCGAGCCGGACGCCTGCGTCGAGCAGATCGACATCGGCGGCCCCTCGATGGTGCGCGCCGCCGCGAAGAACCACCCGTCGGTTGCCGTCGTCGTCAACCCGGAGCGTTACGCGGACGTGCTCAAGGGCGTCGCGGACGGCGGCTTCGACCTCCAGGAGCGCAGGCGGCTGGCGGCGGAGGCGTTCCGCCACACCGCCGAGTACGACGTGGCCGTGGCCTCCTGGTTCGCGGGGGACTACGCGGGTGACGGCGGCGAGTTCCCCGACTTCCTGGGCGTGACGTACGAGCGCAAGAACGTGCTGCGCTATGGCGAGAACCCGCACCAGGCCGCCGCGCTCTACACCGGCGGCTGCGGCGGCCTGGCCGAGGCCGAGCAGCTGCACGGCAAGGAGATGTCGTACAACAACTACACGGACACCGACGCCGCGCGCCGGGCCGCGTACGACCACACCGAGCCCTGCGTGGCCATCATCAAGCACGCCAACCCGTGCGGCATCGCGATCGGCGCGGATGTCGCCGAGGCGCACCGCAAGGCGCACGCCTGCGACTCGCTGTCGGCCTTCGGCGGCGTCATCGCCGTCAACCGCCCGGTGTCCGTGGCGATGGCCGAGCAGGTCGCGGAGATCTTCACCGAGGTGATCGTCGCCCCGGACTACGAGGACGGCGCGGTGGAGGTGCTGTCCCGTAAGAAGAACATCCGGGTGCTGCGCTGCCCCGAGGGCCCGCAGACGCCGGCCGAGTTCAAGCCGATCGACGGCGGCGGCCTGGCCCAGGTCAAGGACGTCCTCCAGGCCGAGGGCGACGACCCGGCCAACTGGACGCTGGCGACCGGCGAGGCGCTGTCCGACGCCGAGCTGGCCGAACTGGCCTTCGCCTGGCGTGCGTCGCGCGCCGTGAAGTCCAACGCCATCCTGCTCGCCAAGGACGGCGCCACGGTCGGCGTCGGCATGGGCCAGGTCAACCGCGTGGACTCGGCGAAGCTGGCCGTGCAGCGGGCCGGCGAGGAGCGGGCGCGCGGCTCCTACGCGGCCTCCGACGCGTTCTTCCCGTTCCCCGACGGACTGGAGGTGCTGCTGGAGGCGGGCGTCAAGGCCGTCGCGCAGCCCGGCGGTTCGGTCCGTGACGAGCAGGTCGTCGAGGCGGCGAAGGCCGCGGGCGTGACGATGTACCTCACCGGGACCCGGCACTTCTTCCACTGAGCCGGAGCCGGAGCCGGAGCCGGAGCCCGGGCCCCGGCCTGGACCCGAGCCGTACGCCGGCGAACGCGCCGAGGGCCGTACGCCCCTGAACGCGCCGAGAGCCGCATCCCGACCCGGGGTGCGGCTCTCGGCGCGTACGGCCCTGCGGCTCAGTAGCGCGGGCGCGTGAACCAGGCCGCGCCGTCCGTCTTGGAGACCATCACGATGCACACGACGCACATGATGTCGTAGACGAGACCGAACGGCATGAACACGAAGCTGAACAGGATGCCGAGCGCGCAGACGACGATCGCCATGACGCGGGCGCCGCTGCCGCCCTTGGAGAACTGGGTGGCGGACACGATCGCCGCCGCGCCCCAGATCACCATGCCGATGATCATCGCGATCAGGAGGCCCTTGCCGACCCGGAAGCTCTCGATGTTGCTCTCGGAGACGTACCCGGAGTTGCTGGCCTTGTTGATGGTGCTCAGCAGGAACACGACCAGGGCCAGGCCGATCAGCGTCAGCCCCGCCATGACGTAGAGCAGCACACGGGCGGCCTTCACACCGCCCGGCATCACGGTCGGCGCCGGTATGCCGGGCATCCCCGCGGGGCCGCCGGGGAACGGCGCGTAGGGCTGCATCGGCTGCTGCTGCGGGTAGCCGTACTGGGGCTGCGGCGGGCCCTGGGGCGGGCCCTGGGGCTGCCCCTGCGGCGGTCCGTAGGGGTTGGGCTGGTTCGGGTAGCTCACGAGCGGTGTCCTTCGGGCGGTGTGACCTGGTGTCAGCCGGTGCTGCACGGTTCCGGCGGTCCCGGGTGATGTAAGAGATCGGTAAGAGCCTACGGGGCGGCGAAGGCCCCCTCGCGCGGTTTTCGCGTGAGGGGGCCCCGGGGCGTGCGTACCGCTTACTGGGTGCGGACGACCACCGAGCCGACGATCTTGTCGGCGAAGGTCTGCGACTTCTCGTCCCACAGCGGCCACCAGAAGCCGAGACCGCACAGCGGCCCGTCCACCGCGTGGCAGATCTTGCGCACGAGGGCCATGCCGAAGCCGAGCTGCTGCCCGGTCGACTCGCGGATGACGCGGATCTTCAGGGCCTTCTTGCCCGGGGTCTGACCGGTGGAGCCTTCCTTGGCGATCAGGAAGAGCCCGCCGGCCAGGCCGAGCAGCGCGGCCAGCGCGACGAGGATGACCGCGAAGACGGGCATCCCGGTGTCCATGTTGTGGTAAGCATCCGTGATGCACTGGTAGTCGCCGGGGGCGCAGTAGGACGTGTCCGGCACCGTGGGCTTGGAGCTGGCGGCCACGATGATGGCGATGATGTACAGGATGCCCGGCAGCACGCCGACGATCAGGCCGTCGAGCAGGTAGGCGCCGACCCGCGCGCCCCAGCTCGCGTACCCCATCGGCGCGCCCATTCCCGGCATGCCGGGCTGGCCGTAGGGCGCGCCCTGCTGCGGGTAGCCGTACGCCTGCTGCTGGGGCACCTGCGGCGGCTGGCCGTACGGGGACTGCTGCTGCGGCGGGGCCTGCTGCGGGTAGCCGTAACCCGGCTGCGGCTGTGCCTGCTGCGGGTAACCGTACCCGGGCTGGGCCTGCGGCGGCTGCGGCGGCTGGCCGTACGGGCCCTGGGGGGCCTGCGGCGCCTGCGGGGGCTGGCCGTACGGGCCGGGCTGCCCCTGCGGCTGCCCGTAGGGATTGTTCGGGTCGCCAAAGCTCATTGGCTGGTTTCCTCCGTTGTTGTTCAGTGGGGGACGGCAGGGCGCGCTCGGAGGAAAACGTTGGGATCAGTGCCCCGCCCCCCGATGATGCCTGCGGCACTGACGGGCAATCTTTCTAGTTGCGCAATATCGTTGTCCAGTCAAGGTCCTCATGTGTTGTGCAAGTGCAATGATCGATTCCGTAAATGCATTTCGGTCATCTCCGGTCATCACTCATGTCCGTGGCCATAGCGCGCCCTGATTGGAACGGAAGTGGCTTCATCCGGGAGGATGGGGGGTATGAGCGCCCAGATTCTCGATGGCAAGGCCACCGCAGCCGCGATCAAGTCCGAACTCGCCGTCCGCGTGGAGGCACTGAAGGCCCGGGGCGTCACGCCCGGTCTCGGCACCCTCCTGGTCGGTGACGACCCGGGAAGCCGCTGGTACGTCAACGGCAAGCACCGCGACTGCGCCCAGGTCGGCATCGCCTCCATCCAGAAGGAGCTGCCGGACACCGCCACGCAGGAGGAGATCGAGGCCGTCGTACGGGAGCTGAACGAGGACCCGGCCTGCACCGGCTACATCGTCCAACTCCCCCTCCCCAAGGGCATCGACACCAACCGCGTCCTGGAGCTGATGGACCCGGCCAAGGACGCCGACGGCCTGCACCCGGTGAGCCTGGGCCGGCTGGTGCTGGGCATCGAGGGACCGCTGCCCTGCACCCCGTACGGCATCATCCAGCTGCTGCGCCACCACGGTGTGGTGATCAACGGGGCGCATGTGGTCGTGGTCGGCCGCGGCATCACCGTCGGCCGCTCGATCCCGCTGCTGCTGACCCGCAAGTCCGAGAACGCCACCGTCACGCAGTGCCACACCGGCACCCGCGACCTGGCCGCCCAGCTCAAGCAGGCCGACATCGTCGTGGCCGCCGCCGGTGTGCCGCACATCATCAAGCCGGAGGATGTCAAGCCCGGCGCGGCCGTCCTGGACGTCGGCGTCAGCCGTGACGAGCACGGCAAGATCGTCGGCGATGTGCACCCCGGCGTCGCCGAGGTCGCGGGCTGGATCTCCCCGAACCCGGGCGGCGTCGGCCCGATGACCCGCGCCCAGCTGCTGGTCAACGTCGTCGAGGCGGCCGAGCGCGCCGCGGGCTGAGCCCGCACCCCACGCAGCACCGGAACGGATACGGAAAGGGACTGCCACCCATGAGTGCCGAAGCGCACGCGGAAGGCGCCTCCGAACCGCAGCGGACCTCGCGCCGCTTCCCGCGGATCACCACCGACACCGCGCGGCCGGAGGGCGGCGCCCGTACCGCCCCCGGCAGCGCCGCCCCGCCCGCCCGGCAGTGGCCGCTGCTGGCCGTCATGGGCGGCGTGGCGCTCGGACTGTTCATCGTCGCCCTGGACGGCTTCCGTATCGGGACGCTCCTGATCGGGCTGTCCCTGCTGGCCGGGGCGGTGATGCGCCGGGTGCTGCCGAAGGTGGGCATGCTGGCCGTACGGTCGCGCTTCACGGACATGGCGACCTACGGCGGGCTGGGCCTGGCCATCATCCTGCTGGCGCTGATGGCGCAGCCCAAGCCGTGGCTGAAGATCCCGTTCCTGGACGACCTGGTGCACTTCACGGTCTGGTGAGCCGGGGCGGTACGGGGGAGGGGCGTCGCGCTCCGGTCCTCCCCCCCGCCCGCTGCTCTGTTCGTACGCGCCCCTTCCCCCCCCCGCGTCCGTACGTCGGCCTTGCGCCCGGCCCCCTCCGAAGTCACCCTCCTCCCGCGCCCGTACGTCGGCCTCGCGCCCGCCCCCCCCGAAGTCACCCGCTTCCCCGGATGTTGCAGCCCCCCGTGTCGAGACGGTCGGGAACGGCCGGTTCCGGCCAGGGCGGGCGGAAGTGTACGGGCGTGCGGGCCTGCGTGTCCGATGCCCGAATGCTCCCGTGCGCCCCGGAGATGGGAACTGGCATCCTGGCTCTGAGCATCCCTTTGGGTAACCACCGGGGCGGGCTGCGGGGGGTCGCGCCCCGGCGAAGGAGCGGACGCAAGAGCACTGGACAGGCGCAACCAGGCGCATATGGGGGGTTAGGGGGAGGCAATGCCTCGCTGGAGGGCGCTACCGGAAGAACTCGATCCGCAGGTCAAGGAGTTCGCCAGTCAGCTGCGCAGGCTCGTGGAACGCAGCGGCCTGAGCGTGGCCGCCGTCGCGGACCGTACCGGCTACAGCAAGACCTCGTGGGAGCGCTATCTCAACGGGCGTCTGCTGCCGCCACAGCGCGCGGTGGTGGCGCTGGCCGAGGCGACCGGAGCGCACGCCGGACACCTCACCACGATGTGGGAGCTGGCCGAACGCGCCTGGAGCCGTTCGGAGATGCGGCACGACGTCACGATGGAGGCCATCCGGGTGGCGCAGGCGCGGGCCGCGCTCGGGGAGTTCGGCCCGGCGCCGGGCAAGGCGAAGTCCCGTACCAAGGAGAAGATCAGGGACCGCGTCAAGGGAAAGACCGAGGAGCGGGGCAAGGAGCAGGACGGGGAGGCACGGAAGGACCGGGAAGCCGGAAAGGACCGGGCGGGCGACCGGGACGCGGCGCAGGCCGGGGACCCGGACCAGGGCCGGGCCGCCGCGCAGGCCGCCCCGGCACCCGCAGCGTCCCAGCAGCGCGGCGACGAGGTGCCGTCCGCCGCTGACTTCCCCGGCCTCGCCGCGTCGTCCACGGCCCCGGCGTCCTCGCCGACGGCACCGGGCACGTCGCCGCTGAAGCCCGCGGGGGACCCGGACGACACCGAAGGGCCGGGCCGGGTGACCTGGCCCCGCCTGGCCGGCTACCCGGACGCAGCCCCCGTTGCCCCGCCGCCGCGGCATGAACCCCCCGCGCAGCGGCAAGCGCCTGCGTACGACGCGCCCGGACCGGACGCCCGCCCCGAAGCAGGTGGCGGTCCGGCGCAGCCCGCGCCGTCCGCGGACTCCCCCGACGCCACCGAACGGCAGCTCCGCCGCCGCCGCGCCACGATGTTCCTGGCGGGGGTCGTCGGCGCGCTGCTCGTGATCGCCGCCGCGGTGCTGCTGCTGGACACCGGCGGCAAGGAGGGCAAGCAGGCGGCGCCCGCGCCGTCGGCGTCCCCGAGCAAGAAGCCGGTGCTGCCCGCCGGGGTGAAGTGCGCCGGTGCCGACTGCGCGGGCAAGGACCCCGAGACGATGGGGTGCGGCGGCCGGAACGCGGGCAGCCCGTCGCGGGGGTTCGCCGGGGGCTCCTTGATAGAAGTGCGGTACAGCAAGGTGTGCGGTGCGGCCTGGGCCCGTATCACCGGGGCCGCGCCGGGCGACGAGGCGGCGATCAGCGCGTCGGGCCGGACCGAGAGGACCAAGGCCGGGCAGGACGGCGACGCGTACACCGCGATGGTTCCGGTGCCCGGGGACCCGGCGAAGATCACGGCGTGCGGGACGACGGCGGCGGGCGTGAAGGGCTGCGCGAAGCCGGTGCCGGCGGGGTCGGGACGCGACGCCGGGTGAGGCGGACGGGGTGCCGGGGATGCCCGGGAGGCCGTCGCCGTCGGGAGCATTCCGGACGAAGGCCGCATCACGCGCGTTACGGGAAGGTGTACCGGCGGGGGATTGCGCCCGCGAATCGGGGGCAGGGGCAGAGATGACCCCCCACGGGTGCGGCACCATTCGGCGGCCGTCCGCGCTCCCCCTCCTTGAGCGGGCGGCCGCCCGCCACGCACCCGCGGGGGCCCGCTGGAGCTTCGCCGGCGGGCCGGTGAGGCGTTCCACACCGGCCCGGCGGCCGTGCGGTGCGGCGGTCCGATAGCCTGACGGCCGGGTCTCTCGATACCAAGAGATCTCGGTAAACGGGCAGGGGTTCCCGCCGCCACCAACGCGGCACGGGGGCTTGCCCCCAGAAAACATCGCGCAGGAGATCGCCATGACCCGCACTCCCGTCAATGTCACCGTCACCGGCGCGGCCGGTCAGATCGGTTACGCACTCCTCTTCCGCATCGCCTCCGGTCATCTGCTCGGCGCGGACGTGCCGGTCAAGCTGCGCCTCCTGGAGATCCCCCAGGGCCTGAAGGCCGCCGAGGGCACCGCCATGGAGCTCGACGACTGCGCCTTCCCGCTGCTGCGCGGCATCGACATCTCCGACGACCCGAACGTGGCCTTCGACGGCGCGAACGTGGCCCTGCTCGTCGGCGCCCGCCCCCGCACCAAGGGCATGGAGCGCGGCGACCTGCTGGAGGCCAACGGCGGCATCTTCAAGCCGCAGGGCAAGGCCATCAACGACCACGCGGCGGACGACATCAAGGTCCTGGTCGTCGGCAACCCCGCCAACACCAACGCCCTGATCGCCCAGGCCGCCGCCCCGGACGTACCGGCCGAGCGCTTCACCGCGATGACCCGCCTGGACCACAACCGCGCCATCTCGCAGCTCGCGCAGAAGACCGGCACCCCGGTCTCCGAGATCCGCAAGCTGACGATCTGGGGCAACCACTCCGCGACCCAGTACCCGGACATCTTCCACGCCGAGGTCGCCGGCAAGAACGCCGCCGAGGCCGTCAACGACCAGGCGTGGCTGGCCGACACCTTCATCCCGACCGTCGCCAAGCGCGGCGCCGCGATCATCGAGGCCCGGGGCGCCTCCTCGGCCGCCTCCGCCGCCAACGCCGCCATCGACCACGTCCACACCTGGGTCAACGGCACCGCCGACGGCGACTGGACCTCCATGGGCATCCCCTCGGACGGCTCCTACGGCGTCCCGGAGGGCCTGATCTCCTCCTTCCCGGTCACCACCAAGGACGGCAAGTACGAGATCGTCCAGGGCCTGGAGATCAACGACTTCTCGCGCGAGCGCATCGACGCGTCCGTCAAGGAGCTGGCGGAGGAGCGCGAGGCCGTCCGCGCCCTCGGTCTCCTCTGACCTCTCCGTGACGCGCGGGGCCCCGCCCCGCGGTACGTCCGGCCCGACCGGAGCCCGTACGGAACCTTGGTTCCCGTACGGGCTCCGTCGTTGTGTCACACCATCGTGGGACCTTCCGGGCAGCCGCCTGACAGAGCGGATCGGCCTCCTCTATGCTGCGGCCTTCACGACGCGCAACCCACCTGTGACAGTGGGCGTTCGGTGCCTTGGGGGGAATCAGGTGTCTCATCCGTACGTGCCGCAGCAGCCCGGCACGGCCGACGGCCCGCGCTCCGCGCCGCCGCAGCCGCCGCCCGGCAGCCCGCCATCCGCCCCCGGCGCCAGCGAGGCCACCCGGCTGCTGTGCGCGGGCACCTACCTCGACCCCGCCTACCGCGACGCGGTGATCGACGAGCTGTACGTCCACGAGGAGCGCCTCGCGGCCCCCTCCCTGGGTTTCGACGCGGCCCGCGTGCTGGCCCACGCGCTGCGCGCCCGGCGCATCGAACTGGCCTGGGCGGCCGCCGTCCTGCTGCTGTGGGTGGTGTCCGTCCCGCTGTCCTCCGCGCTGACCCTGCTGTATCTGCTGCCGGTCCTGCTGCTCTCGGTGGCCTCCTTCGTACGGGGCCGCGCCGCGCGCCCGCCCTGGTACCGGCGGGCCGCGGGCTGGCTGCTGCGCTGGTACGGGCGGTTCAGTGCGCTGGCCGTGGCAGTGCTGCTGCTGGTCATGGTGTTCGGGGGCGGTGACTCGGGCGGGTCCGGCGGCTCGCCGTACGGCTACTCCGGCAGCTCCTCCGGACTGTCCGGAAACCCGGCGCTGCCGTTCCTGCCGGCCGGACTGTTCGGGCAGGGCATCGGCGCGGCGCAGCCGCTCCACGCCTGGATCGCCCTCGCGCTCCCCTTCGTCCTGGCCTGGGCCGTCGGCGCCCGGCAACACCAGGTCGCCGGCGCACTGACCACCGAGCTGTCCCGCGCGCGCTTCCCCGACGCGGCGGCCGACCCGGCCGAGCGGGCCGAGGGCGGCCGGTTCCAGCGGCTGCGGCACCGTATCCGTACCGAGCAGCACGGGCCGCTGGTCATGTACCGCGCCGCCGACCCGTTCTGCGGCGCGGGCACCCCGTACGAGACCTGGTCGCTGTCGGTCGAGCTGCGACCGCGCAAGGACGCGGCGCCGGACGGGACCGGGGATGCCGGCGGCGGGCCGGTGCCGCTGGACAACGACACCGTCCTCCAGCGGATCATCCCCCTCGTCGCGGCGCTCCGCGAGCCCTCCGCACACGGCTCCCCGGAGGCCGCCGCCCCGGTGCGGGACCGGCTGCGCGAGCTGGAGATCGACGAGTGCGTCTTCCTGCCGGTGACCGGGCTGCCGTCCCGCGCCGCCGCCCCCTACGGCCAAGAGGGCTTCGCCGCCCACCGGGCCCGCGCGGTCGAGGAGGGCGGTGAGACCCGGCGGCACTTCCTGCGCATCCGGGTCGGCGGCTGGGGCGAGGGCATCGTCACGACCGTCTTCGTACGGGTCCACACGCAGGGCGGCATGCTCATGCTGGAGGTCGTGCCGCACGTGCTCTGGCCGGTGCGCGCGCTCTACCGCGAGGCCGACCGCATCGCGCACCGCTACCGGCACAACAACCCCTTCGGCAAGGCGGTGTGGGCGCTCGCGCAGACGCCGCGTTCCGCCGGGCGCGCGGTGGCGAGCCTGTGGCGCGGCTTCGTCTTCGCGTGGAGCCTGCTCACGGGCGGGCACGGCGGCGCGCTGCCCGACGGCCCGGCAGCCTCGGTCCGCGAACTGGGCTCCGACGGTGACGCCTCGCTCTTCCAGGAGATGGACGTCACCCGCTATCTGAAGAGCATTCAGGACCGGGTGGCGAGCGGTGTGCGGAGCGCGCTGTACGAAGCGGGCTGGCAGACCGACGAGTTCGAGCAGCGGATCGTCAACGTCAGCAACGGCGGGGTGTTCATCGAGTCCGCGCAGGGCGCCATCGGCATCGGCGACCACAACACGATCAGCAGCAGCGGAGGCGGGCTGGGCGGGGCGGCCGGCGCGGCGGGAAACGCGGCCGGGAATCCCGCCAAGCCCACCAAACCCGCCCACCCCGCCAAACCCGCCGACACGGGCTGGTGAAGGGCGGCGCCGGTACGGACCCGCCCGCCGCCGGGGCACAATCGTGACCACGGCCAACGCGCACGGCACCACAGCGGACGAACGGGGAGGCAGAGATGGCAACGGCTGACGGTCGCGACCGCGGCATCCACATCGGCGAGGTGCACGGCGCCTTCGCCATCGGCGACCACAACACGGTCACCCACCACGAGAACGCGGCCGGCCGCCCCGGCCCCGACCCCGCGCACGAGGAACTGCTCGCCGCCGTACGGCAGTTGCGCGAGGATCTGGCCAGGGTCATCGAGACACCGCAGGTCACGCTGCTGACCGCCGAGCTGACCGACGCCCAGGAAGAGATCGAGACCACCGGCCGCACCGCCCCCGGCCGGCTCGACCGGCTGCGCGCGGCGCTGTCCGACGCCGGCACGGTCACCGGAATGCTGGCGTCGGGCGCCGCCGTGGGGCAGGCCGTGGCCGCGCTGCTGGGAGGCTGAGCATGAGCGAGCAGGGGGGCGGCGCGGGCGGCGCGCGCTGGAACGACGAGGAACAGCGCTGGGACTCCGGCGGCCCGGCCCCCGCGCCGTACACGAGCCCGCCGCCGTCCAGGCCCGGCCACGTCCCAGGACCCACGCCGCCGCCCGGTACGGACTTCCACGACGACGCCACGGCCGACGCGACGCACCATCCGGCCCACCCGTCGCCCCACTCCCCGGGCCACGACCCGGCGGCGGCCCCCGGCACCGGGATCTCCGCCGCCCGCCCGCAGTCCTGGCCGACGCCGCTCGTCGTCGGCGCGGCGGTCGCCGTGGTCGCCGCGGGGTTCGGCGGCGGCTGGCTGCTGTGGGGCGGCGAGGACGCCACGGTCCGCTCCGACGCCCGCACGTCCGCCTCGGCCCCCGCCGCGCCGGACGGACGCTCGACCGCCCCGGCCACACCGCCCGGCTCCGGCGGCGCCCCCACGACCGGCGACTCGGCGTCCGGCTTCCCCTCGGGCACCGTCCCGACCGGCTACCGCCTGGCCCGGGACACCGCCGGCTTCACCCTCGCCGTACCGGAGAAGTGGCAGCGCACCGAACGCAAGGACGGCGTCTTCTACACCGCCCCCGACCAGCGCTACCTCCTCCAGATCTTCGAGATCACCGAACCCGACATCTCCCCGTACGAAGCCCTCAAGGCCACCTCCGACAGCCTCGCCGACAAACCGGGCTACGTGCAGATGAGCCTCGGCCCCACCACGGACGTCGGCCTCAGCTCCGGCACCACCGAACTGGTCTACGCCTACGACAGCGAAAAACTGGGCGTCCGCGCCCGCGTCACCGACCGCGCCTTCACCGTCCCCGACGGCCGCCAGTTCGCCATCCTGGTCCTCGGCCCCGACGCCGACTGGCCCGCCCAGAGCCGCATCCAACAGACGGCACTGCGGTTCTTCGAGGCTCGCTGAGCCTGGGCGCGCTGACGAACCGGCCGAATAACCGGCCCGCACCACGGGCCGGCCGGGCCGGGCTCACATACCCCCGCCTTTGACGCTTCCGTGCAGCAGCAGCCCCCGGATCAGGCAAGCCAAGGCTGCTGTGGTGGTGAGGGTGCGGATGTGGTTCCAGTGGGTCCACCTTGCTTCGAAGTGCGTGCGGAGGGCTGCGAGGCCGTCCGGGGTGCCTGCGGCTTCGAGGGTGTTGTTGAGGGGGACGTTGACGGTGAAGGTGATGGCGAGCATCACCGCGTAGAGGGCGAGCGCGGCCGTCAGCCAGAGGAGGGCGGGGCCCGTGCCGGTGCGCAGGTGCAGGGCGATGGCGGCGACGATGAGGAGTGGGGCGCCCACGAAGGCGAGGGCGAACCAGCCGTTCAGGATGGCGCTGTTGATCCGCTGCATCGCGGTGACGAACGTCGCGTCGTCGGCCTGGCGCAGGCCCGGCAGCACGGCGCAGGAGAACGCGAAGAAGAGGCCCGCGATGAGGCCGGTGGTCACGGTGGCGGCGCTCAGCGCCGCGGTGCGGATCGAGTCGTACATGGCTGGCGGTCCTCCGCTCACGGCGTCCGGCGGCTCCGGCGCTGTCCCGTCCAGTCAAGGCCGGTGCGCCGGGCCGGACCATCGGCGGGCGGCTCACTCGCATGTCCGTACGTCCAGCCGTGTCCTACGCTCACGCCATGGACACCCTGACCGGTCTGCTGGACGGGCCGCGGGCCCGCGGCGCCTTCCTGATGCGCTCGGTCCTGTCGCCGCCCTGGTCGCTGCGCATCCAGGACGAGGCGCCGCTGACCCTGGTGTTCGTGGCGCGCGGGGACGGGTGGGTCGTCCCGGACGGAGCCGCCCGGGAGGGCGCGGTGCGGTTGCTGCCCGGTGACGTGGTGATCCTGCGCGGGCCCGACCCGTACACGGTCGCCGACGACCCGGCCACCCCGCCGCGCGTCGTCATCCACCCGGGCCAGGTCTCCGCGACGCCGCAGGGCGCGGCGCTGTGCGAGGCGATGGGCCTCGGCGTACGGACCTGGGGCGACGGCCCGGACGGTCCGGTGGTCCTGCTCAGCGGTACGTACCAGATGCGCGGCGAGGTCAACCAGCGGTTGCTGCGCGCGCTGCCGCCGCTGGTGCGGCTGCCCTCCGACGCCTGGAACTCGTCGCTGGTGCCGCTCCTGGAGGCGGAGATCGGCAGGGACGAACCGGGCCAGGAAGTCGTCCTGGACCGGCTGCTGGACCTGCTGCTGACCGCTGCCCTGCGGGCGTGGTTCGCCCGGCCGGAGGCGGCGGCGCCGGGCGGCAACGGCGCGTACGGCGACCCTGTGGTGGGCCGCGCGCTGCAACTGTTGCACGACGACCCGGCACAGTCGTGGACCGTCGCCGGACTGGCCGCCGCGTCCGGCGTCTCCCGGGCCGCACTGGGCCGCCGCTTCACCGCACTCGTAGGCGAGCCACCCATGACGTACCTGACCAGCCTGCGGCTCGCGCTCGCCGCCGACCTCCTGCGCGAACCGGACGTGACGATCAGCGCGGTGGCCCGCCGAGTCGGCTACGGCAGCCCCTTCGCCTTGAGCGCCGCTTTCAAACGGGTGCGGGGGGTAAGCCCTCGCGGTCACCGCCAGGGCGGCGGCGTGACCTCACACCCGACGGCCTGAAGATGGCAGCGACGCCCCACGACACCTGGCGGCGGTCGCCACGGTCCCATTCGTTCAGGTCGGCGGCCCAGAGGCCCGGCCCGGTGGCCGCCCCCAGGGCCGTAAGGACCGACGGGTGACCCGGTTCGGAGCAGGCAAACATGCATTTCGGGGGCCGGAAGAGTGAGTCGGGTCACTTTCCCCGGAAGTTTCGGCATAGGTAAAGGGCTTCCGGGGAGGGGTCCTCGTTGCTGGTGTGAACCAGTGGGAACAAACCGGTAGTCGAAAGGCAGAACAGACGTGTCGGCAAGCGAGACGATTCACGTAGACGGGGTGTGGCGCTCCGCCGTATCCGGCGCCACTCGGGAGATCCTGGACCCCGCCGATGCGAAGACGCTCGAAGTCGTCGCCGAGGGCGGCGCGGAGGATGCCGACGCGGCGGTCGAGGCCGCGCGCCGTGCCTTCGACGGTGGTGCCGGTGCCTGGCCCCGCACCCTCGTCGCGGAGCGGGCCGCGCTGCTGCGGCGGGTCGCCGACCTGCTCCAGCGCGACCGCGAGGAGATCGCGCTCATAGAGAGCCGGGACACCGGCAAGACCCTCGAAGAGGGCCGGGTGGACGTGGACGACGTCACCAACGCCTTCCGGTACTTCGCGGATCTGGCGATCAACGAGAGCGGCGGGCGCGTCGTGGACGCGGGCAGCCCCGACGTGCACAGCGTCGTCGTGCACGAGCCGGTCGGCGTCTGCGCGATGATCACGCCCTGGAACTACCCGCTGCTCCAGGCGAGTTGGAAGGTCGCCCCGGCGCTCGTCGCGGGCAACACCTTCGTGATCAAGCCGAGTGAGGTCACTCCGCTCTCGACGGTGTACCTCGTCAAGCTGCTCGTCGAGGCCGGGCTGCCGGCCGGGGTCGCGAACATCGTCACCGGCGCGGGCCTGCCGGTCGGCCAGCGGCTGGCCGAGCACCCGGATGTGGACCTGTTCTCCTTCACCGGTGGGCTGGTCAGCGGTACGAAGGCCGGTTCGGCGGCGGTCGCGGGCGCGAAGAAGATCGCGCTGGAGCTGGGCGGCAAGAACCCGAACGTCGTGTTCGCCGACTCCTGCGCCACCGACGAGGGCTTCGACACGGCCGTGGACCAGGCGCTGAACGCCGCCTTCATCCACAGCGGCCAGGTCTGCTCGGCCGGTGCCCGCCTGATCATCGAGGAGTCGGTGCGGGACCGTTTCGTCGCCGAACTGGCCCGCCGCGCCGAGAAGATCAAGCTGGGCCGCGGCACCGCCGAGGGCGTCGAGTGCGGCCCGGTCGTCTCGCAGCAGCAGCTGGAGAAGGTCGAGGCGTACGTGGCCTCGGCCCTTCAGGAGGGTGCTCAGCTGCGGTGCGGCGGACGCCGTCCCGAGCCCAGCGATGTCCGCCCGGCCACCGGCTACTTCTACAGCCCGACGGTCCTGGACGGCTGCCACCGCGACATGAAGGTGATCCGCGAGGAGACCTTCGGGCCGATCCTGACCGTGGAGACGTTCACGACCGAGGACGAGGCCGTCGCGCTGGCCAACGACACCGAATACGGTCTGGCCGGCGCGGTCTGGTCGGCCGACACCGCCCGCGCGCGGCGCGTCGCCGCCCGGCTGCGGCACGGCACGATCTGGATCAACGACTTCCACCCGTACCTCCCGCAGGCCGAGTGGGGCGGCTTCGGAAAGTCCGGCATCGGCCGGGAACTGGGCCCCGCGGGTCTGGACGAGTACCGCGAGAGCAAGCACGTTTACGAGAACCTCCGGCCCGAGCCGGTCCGTTGGTTCGCGGGCTGAGGGCCCGTCTGTTCATCGCACCACGCTCGCACGAACTTTGCAGAAGGAGCACCACCTCATGCCCGTGTACGACTACGTGATCGTCGGCGGTGGCACCGCCGGATCGGTGATCGCCTCCCGGCTCACCGAGGACCCCGGCATCAGCGTCGCCGTCATCGAAGGCGGCCCGTCCGACATCGACCGCGAGGACGTGCTGACGCTGCGCAAGTGGCTCGGCCTGCTCGGCGGCGACCTGGACTACGAATACACCACCACCGAACAGCCCCGCGGCAACTCGCACATCCTGCACAGCCGCGCCAAGGTGCTGGGCGGCTGCTCGTCGCACAACACCCTGATCTCCTTCAAGCCGCTGCCGTCCGACTGGGACGAGTGGGAGGCGGCGGGCGCCGCCGGCTGGGGCGCCGAGGACATGGACCCCTACTTCGGCAAGCTGCGCAACAACATCGTGCGGGTGGCGAAGAAGGACCAGAACCAGATCGCCACCGACTGGATCGAGGCCACCAAGAGCGCCCTCGGCGTGCCCGAGGTCGTCGGCTTCAACGACCAGCCGTTCGACGAGGGCGTCGGCTTCTTCGACCTCTCGTACCACCCGGAGAACAACAAGCGTTCCTCCGCCTCGGTCGCGTACCTGCATCCGCACCTGGAGGCCGGTGACCGCCCCAACCTCACGCTGATGCTGGAGACCTGGGCGACGAAGCTGGAGCTGGACGGCACCACCGCCAAGGGTGTGCACGTCCGGACGAAGGACGGCGAGGAGGTCTACGTCGAGGCCGCGCGCGAGGTGCTGGTGTGCGCCGGCGCGGTGGACACCCCGCGGCTGCTGATGCACTCGGGCATCGGGCCGAAGAAGGACCTGGAGGCGCTGGGCATCGACTGCAAGGCCGACCTGCCGGGCGTCGGCGAGAACCTGATCGACCACCCGGAGTCGGTGATCGTCTGGGAGACCAACGGGCCGCTCCCGGACAACTCCGCGATGGACTCCGACGCGGGCCTGTTCGTGAAGCGGGACCCGGACCACAAGGGCCCGGACCTGATGTTCCACTTCTACCAGATCCCGTTCACCGACAACCCGGAGCGGCTGGGCTACGAACGCCCCGAGCACGGCGTGTCGATGACGCCGAACATCCCCAAGTCCCGCTCCCGCGGCCGGATCTACCTCACGTCCAAGGACCCCGAGGTCAAGCCCGCACTCGACTTCAAGTACTTCGAGGACGAGGGCGACTACGACGGCAGGACCCTCGTGGACGGCATCAAGCTGGCCCGTAAGGTCGCCCAGGCCGAGCCGTTCAAGAAGTGGCTCAAGCGCGAGGTCTTCCCCGGCCCGGATGTCACCGACGACGAGCAGATCAGCGAGCTGGTCCGCAAGGCGGCGCACACCGTCTACCACCCCGCCGGTACCTGCAAGATGGGCGCCGCGGACGACAGGCTCGCGGTCGTCGACCCCGAGCTGAAGATCCGCGGCCTGTCCGGCATCCGCATCGCCGACGCGTCGGTCTTCCCGACGATGCCCGCCGTGAACCCGATGATCGGTGTGCTGATGGTGGGGGAGAAGGCAGCTGAGCTGCTGGTTGACTCCCCGACCCAGGGAGGTGGTGCCTGATGGCCGCCACCGCCCCCGAAGCCGGTATACCCCAGCCCCGCGAGGCCGCCGACAGCGCGCCGGCCGAAGACCCCCGGGACCCCCGGGACGTCGTGTTCTCCGTCCGCAACCTGTGGAAGGTCTTCGGCCCGAAGGCCGAGCGCGTCCCGGACGACGCCGAGCTGACCGGTCTGTCCGCGCAGGAGCTGCGCGAGCGGACCGGCTGCACGGCCGCCGTCCGCGACGTCAGTTTCGACGTCCACAAGGGTGAGGTCTTCGTCGTCATGGGCCTGTCGGGCTCCGGCAAGTCCACCCTGGTGCGCTGTCTGACCCGGCTCATCGAGCCGACCAGCGGCGGCCTGGACATGGACGGCGAGGACGTGCGCGCCATGGACAAGTCCACGCTGCGCGAACTGCGCCGCCGCCGCGCCGCCATGGTCTTCCAGCACTTCGGCCTGCTGCCGCACCGCTCGGTGATCGACAACGTGGCGTACGGCCTGGAGATCCAGGGCATGCCCCGCGCCGAACGCCGCGAGCGCGCCGCCGAGATGGTGGAGAAGGTCGGCCTCGCGGGGCTGGAGAACCGCCGCCCCGGGCAGCTGTCCGGCGGGCAGCAGCAGCGCGTCGGGCTCGCCCGCGCGCTCGCCGTGGACCCCGAAGTCCTGCTGTTCGACGAGCCGTTCAGCGCGCTCGACCCGCTGATCCGGCGGGACATGCAGGAAGAGGTCGTCCGGCTGCACGAGGACGAGGGCCGCACGATGGTCTTCATCACGCACGACCTCGCCGAGGCGCTGCGGATCGGCGACCGGATCGCCCTGATGCGCGACGGAAAAATCGTTCAACTGGGCACGCCCGAGGAGATCGTGGGCTCCCCGGCCGACGACTACGTCCGCGACTTCGTCCAGGACGTACCGCGCGAACAGGTGCTGACCGTACGGCGTGCCATGCGCCCGGCCGAGGACGGCGAGTCGGAGACGGGCGCCGCGCTGGCGCCGGACACCCTGGTCGCCGACGCCATCGAGGCCGTCGCCCGTTCCGGCGGCTCGGCCCGCGTGATGGACGGCAAGCGCTGCCTGGGCATCGTGGACAGCACCTGCCTGCTCAACGTCGTCGCCCGAATAGACGCCGGCGAGGTGGCTGCCTGATGTCCGCGCATACCAGTACCGCCGACTCCGTCCTCGCGGCGGCCGGCTGGCCCCCGACGCGGCGGCCCGTGCGGGTCGCCCCCGCCCAGGTACGGACCCTCGATCCGCCGACCAGGAACCGTACCCGGCGTGTCCCTGCCGCCCGCTCCCTGGCGGACCGGCTCCGCACCGCCGTACGGCACCGCTGGCACGAGGCCCAGCGCGCCGCGGCGATGCAGGTCCCGGCCGGCACGGTGAAGCGGGGGCGCGCATGACGGCCGCCACTCCCACCGCACACACCACCGCCGCGCCCGATCAGCAGGGCGCCCTGCGGGCCGCCCTCCAGAGCCGCGGCCTCCGCAAGATCCTCATCCTCGCCGTCGCCGCGGCGGTCCTCGTACCGCTCGCCCACGCCAAGTGGTCCAGCGGCACCTGGCCGAGTGACCTGACCGTCGACCTCACCGGCCCGCTCGGCCGGACCAGCGACTGGATCATCGACAACCGCGACAGCCACCCGCTGTTCGTGTACTTCCTCGGCCACCTCAGCAACGCCGTCGTCATCTCCGTACGCGCCGTCTACCAGTTCCTGCTGCTGCTCGGCTGGACCGGCGTCACCGCGGGCGTCACCCTCGTCGCCTGGCGCGTCGCGGGCGTCCGGATCGCCGCGACCGCGCTGATCTCCTTCGCCGTCAGCGGCGTCCTGGACATGTGGCTGCCCACCATGCAGACCCTCGCCCTGATGATCGTGGCGGTGCTCGCCTCCGTCGTCGTGGGCGCGCTGCTGGGCCTGGCGGGAGGCCTCTCGGAGCGGCTGTTCAAGATCCTGCGGCCGGTGCTGGACACCATGCAGGTACTGCCGGCCTTCGCGTACCTGCTGCCCGTCGTGCTGGTCTTCGGCATCGGCGTGCCCGCCGCGCTGCTGGCCACCGTCGTCTACGCGGCTCCGCCGATGGCCCGGCTGACCGCGCTCGGCCTGCGCGGCGCCGACCCCGGCGTCCTGGAGGCGGTCTCCTCGCTCGGCGCGACCGGCCGGCAGCGGCTGCTGACCGCCCGCCTGCCGCTGGCCCGCAAGGAACTGCTGCTCGGCCTCAACCAGACGATCATGATGGCGCTGTCCATGGCCGTCATCGCCTCCATGATCGGCGCCGCCGGCCTCGGTGACCGCGTCTACCAGGCCCTAGCCTCGGTGGACGTCGGCGCCGCGCTCGCCGCCGCCGTACCGATCGTGCTGCTGGCCATCGTCATGGACCGTACGACCGCCGCCGCGGGCGAGCGGATGGGCGCCGACCCGGCCGCCCGCGGCCCCGAGCTGCTGCGCGGCCGGCGCGCCTGGGCCGGTATCGCCGTCCTCACCGCGCTGGTGACCGTCGCGGGCCGGCTGGCCGGCTCGACCGTCTGGCCGTCCGGCTGGACGGTGGCCATCGCCCGCCCGGTCAACGACTTCAAGGAGTGGATGGTCGACCACCTCTACTCCGGCGTCCCGGTCGTCGGCGGCACCGCGGACTGGGCCGCGCACTTCACCTCCTGGGTCCTGGACCCGCTGCGCGACGGCCTGACGGCGCTGCCCTGGTGGGGCGCGCTGCTGATCGTCGCCGCGCTGGCCTGGCTGATCGGCACCTGGCGCACCGCGCTGACCGCGACGCTCGCGATGGCCGCCATCGGCGTCCTGGGCGTCTGGAAGCCCTCCATGAACACCCTCTCCCAGGTCCTCGCCGCCCTCGCGGTGACCCTGGTGCTGGGCTTCGGCATCGGCGTCCTCGCCGCGGGCAGCAAGCGCCTGGAGGCGATCCTGCGCCCGGTCCTGGACGTCATGCAGACCATGCCGCAGTTCGTGTACCTGATTCCGGTGGTCGCGCTGTTCGCCGTGGGCCGCGCCCCGGCCGCTGCCGCCGCCGTCGTGTACGCGCTGCCCGCGGTCATCCGCATCACCACCCAGGGCCTGCGGCAGGTCGACCCGGCCGCCATGGAGTCCGCCCGCTCGCTCGGCGCCACCCGCTGGCAGACCCTGCGGCAGGTCCAGCTCCCGCTGGCCAGGCCCGCGCTGCTGCTGGCCGTCAACCAGGGCGTCGTCCTCGTCCTCGCCGTCGTCATCATCGGCGGCCTGGTGGGCGGTGGCGCGCTCGGCTACGACGTCGTCACCGGCCTGGCGACCGGCGACCTGGCCCTCGGGCTGGTCGCGGGTGTGGCCATCGTCTGCCTGGGCCTGATGCTCGACCGGGTCACCCAGCCGACGCAACGCCGCACCACGGGGAAGGGAGCCTGACCATGTCCCGTACCCGTATACGAGTCGCCGGTGCCGCGGTGCTGGCGGGGGCGACGCTGCTCGCCCTCTCCGGCTGCGGCAAGGCCGACATGACCAAGCAGGGCTCGCCCTTCCAGGCGCCCGGCGGCGCCAAATCCGTGACGCTGTCCACCCAGACCTGGGTCGGCGCGCAGGCCAATGTCGCGGTGGCCAAGTACCTGCTCGAACACGAGCTGGACTACCACGTCGACACCGTCCAGGTGGACGAGATCCCGGCCTGGGACGCGCTCAGCCAGGGCCGGGTGGACGCCATCCTGGAGGACTGGGGCCACCCGGACCAGGAGAAGCGTTACGTCAAGGAGAAGAAGACGATCACGGCGGGCGGCGGCAACGGCGTCACCGGCCACATCGGGTGGTGGGTCCCCAAGTACTGGGCCGACAAGCACCCGGACGTCACCAGCTGGAAGAACCTCAACAAGTACGCCGACCAGCTGCGCACCTCCGAGAGCGGCAGCAAGGGCCAGCTGATGGACGGCTCGCCGTCCTACGTCACCAACGACAAGGCGCTGGTGAAGAACCTCAAGCTGGACTACGAGGTCGTCTTCGCCGGTTCCGAGGCGGCGCAGATCACCCAGATCCAGCAGTTCGCCAAGCAGCAGAAGCCGTTCCTGACGTACTGGTACGAGCCGCAGTGGCTGTTCAACCAGGTGCCGATGGTCGAGGTCAAACTCCCCGAGTACACCGACGCCTGCGCGGACAAGGGCGCGAAGGACCCCGCGTCCGTCGACTGCGCCTATCCGACGACCCCCCTCCAGAAGTTCTTCAACACGGAATTCGCCAAGGGCGGCTCCGAGGCCGCGGCCTTCCTGAAGAACTTCCACTGGACGAAGGAAAACCAGAACGAGGTCTCCGAGATGATCGCCTCCGACGGCCTGTCCGCCGACGAGGCGGGCAAGCGCTGGGTGGAGAAGCACCCGGACATCTGGAAGAAGTGGCTGCCGAAGAAGTAGCCACGGCTCAGCGGAGCACCGGCCGGGGCCGGGCGGGTCTGTCTTCGGACC
>NZ_JBHWHY010000022.1:0-154334 GCF_042732265.1 Streptomyces sp. NPDC059788
GTCGGGGCCCTCGGGCCGCGGTGGAAGGGAGGTCAGCTGACGCGGGCGCTCAGGGGTACGGGTGTCAGGCGGCCGATGGCGGCCGTGCCGTCGTCGGACCGGGTGCCCGGCTTCGCGTCGGGCAGGGCGCGGATGCCGATGGTGTAGATCAGTGCGGTCTTGTCCGTGGTTCCGGTGTTGACGTGCGGGTTGGAGGAGATGATCAGCGTCTTGCCGTCGTTCTCCAGGCGGGTGTCGAGGTTTCCGGTGACCGCGGGCTGGACGTAGTAGTAGCCGTAGGAGACGCTGCCGGTGAAGGCGAAGCCGGTGGGGGCGGTGAAGCGCTGGGTCAGCGTGCCCGGGTTGACCGGCTGGTTGTTCAGCGAGCGGATCTCCATGTTGAACGAGACGCTGTCGCCCGGTTTCGCCTCGGGGACGCTCTCCTGGGTCACGCGCAGCGTCAGCTCGTCCTGGGAGTCCCCGGTGATCTCGGCCGAGATCTGTACGGGGGCGTGCTTGCCGACGCTGGCGCTGCCGTCGTGCCGGATGCCGGGCCGGGCGTCGGCGAGCGCTTGGACGCCGAGCGTGTAGACGAGCGGGCCGGTGTCGCTGGACGTGGTGTTGACGTGCGGGTTGGCCGTGATGATCAGAGTCCGGCCGGCATCCTCGATCTCGTACGGCAGGTTGCCGGCGATCACCCCGTGGATGGTGTTGTAGTAGCCGTACGACGGCTGGCCGGTGAAGACGAAACCGGTGGGCGCGGAGAACCGCTGGACGATGTCCCCGGGGTTGACCGGCTCGCCGGTGGGCGAGTTGAAGACGACGTTGAACTTGGCGCTCTGGCCTGCCGCCGTCCGCGGGACGCTCTCCTGACGGATCTCCAGCGCGGTCTCGTCCGTCACCGGAGCCGGCGCGACGACCACGACGGGCAGGGTGAAGGTGTTGTCCTTCAGGTTGAGTTCCCCGGCGTACTGGATCTCCAGGGTGGATTCGTACGAACCGGGGGGCGTGGTCTCGGGGGCGGTGACCCGGAACACCCCGTCCAGCGAGGCGTACTGGGGGATGAGCCGGGCGCCGGGGAAGGTGCGGGTCAGGCGCCGCCCGGTGGTGCCGGGGCCGCCTGTCAGCCCGTCGGCCAGGGTGAGGACGACCGTGACCTGCTGCCCGTCGACGGTCGACGGGCCCCGGTTCCTGATCCGGGCGCCGAGGTCGAACTCCTGGCCGCGCTGGAGGGTGTGCGGGCTGACGACCTCGCCGAAGAGGTCGGCGACCGCGGGCGCGGCCGGATCGTACCGGGTCGCTCCCACGATCTTGCGGATGCGCTGGTTGCCGACGTCGGCCACATACAGGTCGCCGGCGTCGTTCAGCGCCAGCGTGTTGGGGAAGTAGAGCGTGGTGGTGTCGGCGGGTACCTCGTCCCCCTCGTAGCCGCCGGTGCCGTTGCCCGCGAGGGTGATGATGGTGCCGTCGGTACGGATCTTGCGGATGCGGTGGTTGCCGACGTCGGCGATGTAGAGATTGCCGGCGCCGTCCACCACCGAACCCTCGGCGCCGTTCAGCCGGGTGTCGGTGGCCGGGCCGCCGTCCCGGACGTAGCCGGGTGACCCGTTGCCCGCGACGGTGGTGATGATGCCGTGCGTATCGACCTTGCGTATCCGTTGGTTGTCCTGGTCGCCGATGTAGAGGTTGCCGGCGCTGTCCACGCTCAGTCCCTTGGGGCTGTTGAGCGAGGCGGCGGTGGCCGGCCCGCCGTCCCCGCCGAATCCGGCCGTTCCGGAGCCGGCGACCGTGTGGATGATCCCGTCCGGCGTGATCTTGCGTACCCGCTGGCCGAACCGCTCGGTGACGTACAGGTTTCCGGCCGTGTCCACGGCCACGGCGAAGGGGTAGTTGAGTGAGGCGTCCACGGCGCGTCCGCCGTCCCCGCCCGACCCGCCGCCCGCCACGGTGGTGATGACACCCTCCGGCGTCACCTTGCGCACCCGGCAGTTGCTCCATTCCGCCACGTACGCGTTCCCGGCCTCGTCCACCGCGATGCCCAGCGGCTGGTCGAGCTGGGCGGCGGTGGCGGGCCCTCCGTCACCGCCGAAACCGCGTGTGCCGGTTCCCGCGATCGTGGTGATGACGCCGTCGGTGCCGACCTTGCGGACGCGGTGGTTGTGGACCTCCGAGATGTAGAGGTTCCCGGCCCGGTCCAAGGCGATCCGCGGGCCGCTGAGCTTGGCTTGGACAGCGGGTCCGCCGTCCCCGTCGAAGCCTGCCGCGCCGGTGCCGGCGACCGTGGTGATCGTGCCGATGGGCACGGTGGCGGGAGTGGTCATCGGGTCTCCTGATCAGTGATGTCGGTCGGCCTGGAGGCCGGGCCCGGCAGCCGACCGCAGGCGGCGGCGCGGCGCCGGGCGGCCCGTCCGCCGCCGTACGGATGGGGCCGGGAAAAAGGCCGGTACAAAATCGGGCGCGGCAGACGAGCGTCGGGCAGGTCCCGCAACGATTCCCCGATCGCGGTACGGAACCGAGGATTTGTCTCCGCGGCGACGAAGGCGTCGATCACGTCGATCACGGTGTTCGCCATGACCACGATCCGGTCGGCCGCTGATGCCGAGTCGTTTTCGTGGCGGGGTGGGGCAGGAGAGGAGGTCAGGCGCATGGAGACACCGTTCATCGCGTCGGTATTCGGCAGGTTCGCGCAAGGGCGAGGCGGCCCAAAGACGTTGAAGGTGCGACGTGTTACACCTGTGGCAGGCGGTGGCGAGGGAATGCGGATGTGGTCCGGCAATCCTTCGCGTCCGCTGACGCTAGGCGCCGGGACATAACGTGGGCAATGGTTCCCGAGTCATGTGATTGGCCGGATCGGAGCAATGTGTCTGTCGAAACGATATAAAAGCCCTGGTGTCCAAGACCGTACGCCGTTTCCCGCCCCCGGGCCAACGACGCAAAACCGTCTCCGTCCAGCACCGGGCATCATCGGGGCGCCACGGCGGGGCCTGGTCGTCACCCGCCGGGTGGCGGGTCTTCGATCAGGAGCAGGGCGTGTTCCAGGAGGGTGTCGACGATGCGGTGTTCGGGGACGGTGGCGACGACCCGGCCACGGACGAAGATCTGGCCCTTGCCGTTGCCGGAGGCGACTCCCAGGTCGGCTTCGCGGGCCTCGCCCGGTCCGTTGACGACGCAGCCCATGACCGCGATACGCAAGGGGTGGGGGAAACCGTCGAAGGCGGCCTGGACCCGGGCGGTGAGCGCGTAGACATCGACCTGGGCGCGTCCGCACGACGGACAGGAGACGATCTCCAGGGTGCGTTCCCGCAAGCCCAGGCTCGCGAGGATCTGCTGTCCCGCCTTGACCTCCTCCACCGGCGGCGCGGTCAGGGAGACCCGGATGGTGTCGCCGATGCCCTCGGCGAGCAGGACGCCGAAGGCGACGGCCGACTTGATCGTGCCCTGCGGCGGTGGGCCGGCTTCGGTGACGCCGAGGTGGAGCGGGTAGTCGCAGGCGTCGGCGAGCCGCCGGTAGGCGTCGATCATGACCAGGGGGTCGTGGTGCTTGACGGAGATCTTCAGGTCGGTGAAGCCGTGCTCCTCGAACAGGGAGCACTCCCACAGGGCCGATTCCACCAGGGCTTCGGGGGTGGCGGCCCGGTGCTTGGCGCGCAGACGGGCGTCGAGGGACCCGGCGTTGACACCGATCCGGATGGGGGTGGCGGCGTCGGCGGCGGCCCGGGCGATCTCGCGGACCCGGTCGTCGAACGCCTTGATGTTGCCGGGGTTGACGCGTACGGCCGCGCAGCCGGCGTCGATGGCGGCGAAGACGTAGCGGGGCTGGAAGTGGATGTCGGCGATGACCGGGATCGGGGACTTGCGGACGATGCCGGGCAGGGCGTCGGCGTCGTCCTGGGTGGGGACGGCGACGCGGACGATCTGGCAGCCGGCGGCGGTGAGTTCGGCGATCTGCCGCAGGGTGGCGTCGATGTCGTGGGTGGGGGTGGTGGTCATGGACTGGACGGATACGGGGGCGCCGCCGCCGATGGCCACGTCGCCCACGGAGATCTGCCGGCAGGGGCGCCGCCGGGGCCGGGCGCCGTGGCCGGGGGCGATCGGGACACCGGGGGTGCGTGGGCTGGGGATGCCGAGGTCGGTGGCGGACATGGGGTGCTCCTGCGAGTCAGGGTGTGGAGCGGGGCGTGAGGAGTCGGGTGACGGTGCGGGTGATGCCCTGCGCGTCCAGTCCCGCTCGGGACAGGAGCCCGGGACGTTCGCCGTGGGTGAGGAAGGCGAGGGGCAGGCCCAGTGCCCGTACGGGGGTCGTGATGCGCCGGTCCGCGCAGGCGGTGCACAGGGCGCTGCCGATGCCGCCGTCGGCGAGGGCGTCCTCCACGGTGACGGCCAGCCGGTGCCGGGCCGCGAGGGCGGGCAGCGCGTCGGGTACGGGGTGGGTCCAGCGGGGGTCGACGACGGTGATCCCGTGGCCGTCCCGCTCCAGCGCGGCGGCGGCCTCCAGGCACGGGACGGCCATGGCCCCGGCGCTGACCAGCAGGACGTCCAAGGGGCGGTGGGGGCTGCGGCGCAGGACGTCGATGCCGTCCATGGTGCCGAGGGCGGGGAGGTCGGGCCCTGCGGTGGCTTTCGGGAAGCGCAGTGCCGTGGGTCCTTCGGCGTACTCGACGGCCTCGCGCAGCAGTTCGCGCAGGGTGGCGGGGTCGCGGGGCGCGGCGAGCCGGATGCCGGGTACCGCGGACAGCAGCGTGGTGTCCCACATGCCGTGGTGACTGGCGCCGTCCGGTCCGGTGACGCCCGCCCGGTCCAGTACGAGGGTGACCGGGAGCCGGTGCAGGGCCACGTCCATGAGCAGTTGGTCGAAGGCCCGGTTCAGGAAGGTGGCGTACAGGCACACGACCGGGTGCAGTCCGGCCATCGCCAGGCCGGCGGCCGAGCACAGCGCGTGCTGTTCGGCGATGCCGCAGTCGAAGACCCGGCCGGGGTACGCCGCGGCGAGCCGGTGCAGGCCGACGGGCCGGAGCATCGCCGCCGTGACGGCGACCAGGTCGGGATGCCCCGCGGCGAGCGCGGTGATCTCCGCGGCGAACACCGAGGTCCACGACTCCTTGCCCGGTACGGCGGCGGGGGGCCGCCCGGTGGCGGGGTCCAGCACGCCGACGCCGTGCATCCGGTCGGCCTCGTCGGCTTCGGCGGGGGCGTATCCCTTGCCCTTGGCCGTGACGCAGTGCACCAGCACCGGCCCGTCGAGCGAACGGGCGTGGTGCAGGGCCGCTTCCACGGCACGGGTGTCGTGGCCGTCGACCGGCCCGAGGTAGGTGAGGCCCAAGTGGCCGAACACGGTCCCCTCCGCAGTGGCGTCCGCGCTGTGCCCGCGCAGGCGGTCCAGGTGGCGGGCGAGACCGCCGACGGTGGGCGCGTAGGAACGGCCGTTGTCGTTGAGGACGATGATGACCGGACCGGCGTGTGGGGAGGCGGCCAGGTTGTTCAGTCCCTCCCAGGCCAGGCCGCCGGTCAGCGCTCCGTCGCCGATGACCGCCACCACCCGGCGGCCGGTCTCGCCGCGCAGGCCGAGGGCCTTGGCCACGCCGTCGGCGTAGGAGAGAGCGGTCGAGGCGTGTGAGCTCTCGATCCAGTCGTGTGCCGATTCGGCGCGGGCGGGATAGCCGGACAGGCCGCCGGGCTGCCGGAGCCGGTCGAAACCGGCCCGCCGTCCGGTGAGGAGCTTGTGGACGTACGTCTGGTGGCCGGTGTCGAAGAGGAGGACGTCGCGGGGCGAGTCGAAGACCCGGTGCAGGGCGAGGGTGAGTTCCACCACGCCCAGGTTCACGCCCAGATGGCCGCCGGTGGCGCAGACCTTGGTCACCAGGAAGTCCCGTATTTCCGTGGCGAGCTGCCCGAGCCGGTGGTGGGGCAGGGCCCGCAGGTCGGCGGGGCTTTCGATGCGTGCCAGCAGGGGCCGGCGGGGCGGCGGGGCGGAGGGGAGCGCGGGGGACGGCGGTGCGGGGGCACGCGGTGTGGTGGCCATCAGCGGTCCCTTCGGGTGATGAGCCGGGCGAGGCTCAGGAGTTCGCCGGTGGCGTCCGGGTCGGGGACCGCCTCGGCCAGGCTGTCCTGCGCCCGGCGGGCGAACTCGTCCGCGTGGTCGCGGGCCCAGGCGCGGCCGCCCGCCCGCTCCACGAGGTCCGCCACGTACGGGAGCTGCACGTCGGAGAGCGGCGTGCCGCAGGCGTGGATGGCGGCCAGCTCGCGGCCCGCCTCGGTGCCGGACGCCAGTGCCGCGACCACCGGCAGCGACTTCTTGAGGGCGGTCAGGTCGGAACCTGCGGGCTTACCGGTGGTCCGCGGGTTGCCCCAGATGCCCAGGAGGTCGTCGATGAGCTGGAACGCGATGCCCAGGCGGCGTCCGAAGGCGTCCATGGCGTCGACGACCGTGTCGCAGGCCCCCGCGGACAGGGCGCCGAGCGCGCAGGAACAGCCCAGCAGAGCACCGGTCTTGGCCTCCGCCATGACCAGGCATTCCGCCATGCCGACAGCGGTGCGCTCCTCGAAGGAGCAGTCCGCGTGCTGCCCCTCGCACAGCTCGATCACACACGAGGCCAGCCGCGCCCCCGCGGCCCGCGCCTCCCGTCCGGTGCTCCGGGCCAGCAGCCGCAGGGCCAGCGCCTGGAGGGCGTCGCCGGCCAGGATCGCGTCCGGGGTACCGAAGACAGACCAGGCGGTGGGCCGGTGGCGGCGCATCCGGTCGCCGTCCATCACGTCGTCGTGCAGCAGCGTGAAGTTGTGGACGAGTTCCACGGCCGCCGCGGCGCTCAGCCCGGCCCCGCCCGGACCGGCCGTGCCGTCCGCGCCCGTGGCCCGGGCCGCCGCCAGCACCAGAGCCGGGCGGAGCGCCTTGCCGCCCCCGTCGTGACAGGGGGTGCCGTGGGTGTCCCACCAGCCCAGGTGGTAGCCCGCGATGTGCCGCATCCGGGTCGGCAGGGTGCCGACCGCGGCCCGTAGTACGGGATCCACCTGCGCGCGGGTGCGGGCCAGCACTTCGGCCGCCTGGGACGTGGCCTGGTCCGCTGCTCTGGTCTGCATGAACGTCCCCCAGCGTCGACGTAGGGAAAGCCACCGGGCGGCCTGCGGGGCGGCGGTCCGCGGCCCCCGCGAGGCCGCGGGCTCACGGACCGGTGTGCGCGCCGTGCTCGGCCCCCGCCGGTGCCCGGCTCGGTGTGAGCGTGACCGGCAGTTCGGCCAGGCTGCGGAAGAGGAAGGTGGAGCGCCAGTTCAGTTCCGCCTCCGGCACCGCCTGGGTCATGTCGTCGAAGGCGTGGAGCAGTTCGGCCAGGGCGACTTCACCCTCGATACGGGCGAGCGCCGCCCCCAGGCAGTAGTGGATGCCCTGGCCGAAGCCGAGGTGGTGCCCGATGTCGCGGCGGTGCGGGTCGAAGCGGTCCGGGTCGGCGAACCGCTCCGGGTCGCGGTTGGCGCTGGCCACGCACGCGTAGATCACTTCGCCCGGGTCGATCCGTACTCCGCTGTAGGTGACGGGTTCGCGCGTCACCAGCGTCGGTACGCGTTCGATGGGCGACTCGTAACGCAGCATCTCCTCGATCGCCCGGGGGATCAGCGTGGCGTCGGCCCGCAGTTCGGCCGTGGCGCGCGGCGCGGCGAGCAGCGTGTGCACGCCGTTGCCGATCAGGTTGACGGTGTTGGCGTAGCCGGCGACCAGCATCAGCATGGTCATGGACAGCAGTTCGTCCTCGGACAGGGAGCCGTCCGCGGCGTCATGGGCCGCGATCAGCGCACTGAGCAGGTCGTCTCCCGGCCGGTGCCGCTTGTCGGCGATCAGCTGCGCGAAGTACCGCTCCAGCCGGTCGACATGCTCGGTGAGATGGCCGGCCGGGGTGCCCGCGGGCGGCGCGAAGACCCGCAGGACGCAGGCGTGGAACTCCTCCCGGTGGATCAGCCCGTGCACGCCCAGCAGTTCGCAGATGACGCGGAAGGGCAGCGGCAGGGCGTAGGAGGAGATCAGGTCGACGGGCCCGGTGCGGGGCAGCGTCCCGATCAGCTCCCGGGCGATGTCGTGCACCCGCAGCCGGATGCGCTCCATGCGCCGGGGGGTGAAGGCCCGCGACACCAGGCGGCGCAGCCGGGTGTGGTCGGGCGGGTCCAGGGAGAGCAGGTTGGCGCTGAGCCGGGACTCCGCGTACGGGTCGCTGACTCCGTGGCCGATGTAGTGGTTGTCCTTGCTGAGACGCTCGTCGGACAGTGCCGCCAGCACGTCGGCGTAACGGGTCAGCAGCCAGCCGTGTCCGCCGCGGGACAGGGGGATGCGGTGGGTGGGGCGGTGGGTGCGCAGCCATGCGTACGTCGGATAGGGATCGGCGGGGAAGTGCGGATCGTCGACCATCGGCGGGCGGTCCACGGGGGCATCTGCTGGGCTCATCGCGTCCTCTGTCGGTCGGTTGCTCGCGGACGGATCGGTGCGGGGAGGTCAGCCGCCGAGACGGAAGAGCAGCAGCCGCGTTTCGGCCGCCCGCTCCCGCCAGGCACGGAAGAATTTGCCGTGCGCGATCGCGGAGTCCGTCAGCCGTCGCTCGGGCAGTGACCACTGCTGCGTCGCATACGCGTGGTCGAGTTCGGACGCGGTCCACGCCATGCTCTGCACCCAGAATTCCACGACCCGGTCGGTGATGTCCGTGTTGCGTTCCAGGACGAAGCCCGAGGAAGCGGCGATCTCCTGGTATTCCTGTACGGTTCCGAGATTCGTCCGGTAGTAGCCGTCTATCGCGCCGGCCCATTCGCCGCGGAGCAGGAAATGGTCCTCCAGCGCGAACCAGCCGCCCCGCTCCAGCGCCCGGGCCACGGCGGGGAACACCCGCCGCCGGTCCATGTGGCAGACGCTCTCGAACGCGACCGCCGCGTTGTGCCGCACCGGGAGGGCCATGTCGTGGGCGTCCATGAGCAGCGGCTTCACCAGCTGCGACACCTCGGCCCTGGCGACGAGTTCCTTGACCAGCGGCACGTCCCCCGGCATGTTCGTCACCGCTGTCACGGCGGACCCGAAGCGCTGGGCCCAGTAGATCGACCCGCCGCCCAGACCGCAGCCCACGTCGAGCATGCGACGCGGCGGGGACTCGGCCACTCCCCACACCTCGGCGGCGAAATCGAGCATGTTCTCCTGGGCCTCGACCAGCCTCCGGCGCAGCGTTTCCCTCGGCACCGACGTGTTGGGCACCGCGTCGGCCGGGAAGAGCCCGAGGTGGAAATGGACCCGTGGCCCCGGGCCGTACTTGCGCATGACGTCGGCCATCTTCTTCGCGTAATAGTCGAAGACCTCACCGGACCCGGTGATCTCTTCGGCGGTCAGTTGAGTGGACACGGTTCCTCCTGGAATGCTCGGCCCGCTCCTCATCCGGCCGGACGGGGGCCGGAGCCAATCCGTGGACGGGTGCGCCGGCCCGGCGACGCGGGACTTCCGTAGCGGCCGGTGTCGTCGACCCACTGGTGCACGCCCGCCATCAGGGACTCCAGGCCGGTCACGAAGGACTGCACGGCCTGCCTCTCCGGGGCCGGTGCGCGGCGTTGGTCCAGGAGCGCCGTGAGGGGCGCGTCGGAGACCGACCGGAACTCGCCCACCCGGGCGTCCAGCAGATCGGCGGCGACCCGGGCGGCGGAGACCGGGTCGCCGCCCAGGAAGTCCCGGATGATCGAGACGATGTTGTTGACGGCGCCCTCCACCACCATCTCCTTGGCGTACGAGGCCGCGTCGTTGTTCACGACGAGGACATCGCAGGTGATGTCCCGGAGGGTGGCGACGGGGGCGGCGTTCCAGAGGTCGTCCGGGAACTCCAGCTCCAGGCAGTACTCGACCTTGTCGACGTTCAGCCGCCCGCCGAAGGACGCACGGCGCGTTTCGAGGTAGTCGACCGGGTCGGGCAGCCGCTCCAGGACGGCATTGCCGGCCTGCCACAGCAGGGCGTCACCGAACGCGGCGAAGTCGTCGCGCCAGCGCTGACGCTGCTCTGTGGACACGGTCGGCAGCAGGCGGCGCCAGAGATCCGCCAGCCCGCGCTCGGCCGGATGGGCCGGGAGAGGGGACGCGCCCGGCGTGTCCGGGGTGAACCACTTCAGCCGTTCGACCAGGGCCCGTGCTGCTGCCAGATCCCTCCTCTGCTTGAGTTCGTCGATGAAGTCGCCCACGTGCGCTCCCCACACCGAACAGTCGGCGGCCAGCTCCAGGCGCGCCTGCGACGCGGTAGGGAAGGACAGGGCGGACACGAGGGGCAAGTCGGACGCCGTCAGGGACTCCTCGTCGAACGTCGCGTACGGACGCAACAGCCCGGGACCGGAGCCCTCGGAGGCGCGCACCATTCCCATCTCGCGCGCCCACCGAGCGGAGTGGGCGCGCACGGCGTCCACGTACGGATTGACCGTCGTCCGGAACGGAACGCGGTAGACCGGCAGTTGGGGGACAGGGCCGGTGGCGGCGGTTGCCCGTCCCCGTGGTGCTCGCTCCACGGCACGTACCGAAGTCAGCCGACCGGCGGCGCCGCCGAACCCCCGTGCGCCACCCGGTGGTGGTGGCCACCCCTCGCCCACGCGCCCGCCCGGCGCCGTACGCGGGGCATCCGCCGTCCGCGTCAGCCACTCATGGAAACCCGCCTGCCAGTCCTGTAGCCCGGACACGTAGTCGAGGACGGCGGCGCGCTCGGTGACGAGCAGCCCGTGCTCGCCGAACAGGAACGGCAGTTCCGTCACCGCTGTGCGTTCGAACTGCCTCAAGCGTGACGTGAGTTGCCGGTTCGCCGCATCGACGGCCTGCTGCGGCCCGCACTCCAGGAAGTGCTGTACCACCCGGGCGCCGTTGCTCGGCGCCTCCGATGCCCACCGCCCGTCGAGGTAGGCGATGATGTCGGCGCGCAGCCCCGCGGCATCGGCGAAGGTGTCCACCAGCACCCTTGCCGGGCGGGTGGCCAGAATTCTGCGGGGCAGCTCGAACGCCGTGACGTGCTCGACCAGGTGGGCCGACCATGGTCCGCCGCCCGCGCCGCGCCGGGCCGCGACATAGTCGATCGGGTTGGGTACCCGTCCGGCGTCGAGGTTGGCCAGCTCCCAGCGGGCGCCGTCGACGAGACCGAGGACCGCCTCGGCGAACCGCGCGCGCCACTCGGCCCCGTGGCTCCGTGATGTACGGGCCCACAGGTCGGCCAGGGCGAGTTCCACCGGGTCGCCGTCGGGCTGTTCGCTCCCGGCGGTCCGCGCCTCACCCCCGTCACCGCCGCCGTCGGCGATGAGCTCCCGCAGCCGGGCGGCGTGCGCGGCGGCTCCCGCCGTGTTCCGCCCGAGCAGGTGGTCGGCCGTGAAACGGTCCGCGAAGTAGTACCGCCAGACGTACCAGTCCGCGAGCAGGCCGAGCTGTTCCGCCGGGGCGTCCGGGTGGCCCAGCGCCGCCAGCAGACCGTAGTCCGCCGCCGCGAAGGCCTCCTCGTCCCAGCCCCGCGCACCCTCGTCCGCCGACCGCCCCGCGGCACCCTCGTCCGCGGGCGGTCCGGCCGTCTCGTCCGGCGTGCCCGCCTTCGCCGTGCCGTCGCCGCGCGTACCGGCCCGCAGGATTCCCATGCGCGCGGCCCAGGCCCGGCAGTGGCCGCGTGCCTCCTCCACATGGGGGTTGAGCCGCGCCGGGCCCGGGAGGTGGAACTCCGGAGGCTTCGGCCCGGGGCCGGCGTCCGTGTGATCGTCCATCGCTGTCTCCGTACCTCGCGGTGGGCTCTTCGACGCAGCGGCGACCGCTCGCCGCTCACCGGTCAGTCGTGGCGCGCGACCTCGACGTTCTCCAGCACACCCAGCGCGTCGGGTACCAGGACGGCGGCCGAGTAGTACGCGCTGACCAGGTACTTGATGACGGCCTTGTCGTCGATGCCCATGAACCGCACGGACAGGCCGGGCTCGTACTCGTCGGGGATGCCGGTCTGGTGCAGTCCGACGACGCCCTGGTCCTCCTCGCCGGTGCGCATCGCGAAGACGGAGCTGGTTCCCGCGTCGCTGACCGGGATCTTGTTGCACGGCAGCAGCGGTACCCCGCGCCAGGCGGCCACGGAGCGGCCGTTCAGCTCGGCGTTGGACGGGTAGACGCCGCGCCGGTTGCACTCGCGGAAGAAGGCTGCGATGGCACGCGGGTGGGCCAGCAGCACCTTGGTGCGGCGGCGCCGGGAGAGCAGCTCGTCCAGGTCGTCCGGCGTGGGCGGCCCGGTGAGGGTGCTGATGCGCTGGTCGTAGGCGGCGTTGTGCAGCAGCCCGAAGTCGGGGTTGTTGACCAGCTCGTGTTCCTGGCGCTCGCGCAGCGCCTCGATGGTCAGCCGCAGCTGCTGCTCGGTCTGGTTCATGGGCTGGTTGTAGAGGTCGGCCACCCGAGTGTGGATCTTCAGTACGGTCTGCGCGACGCTCAGCTCGTATTCGCGCGGCCTGAGCTCGTACTCCACGTAGGTGCCGGGCAGCGCGGGCTCGCCCACATGGCCCGCCGCCAGGCCGATATCCGCCTCGCCCTTGCGGTTCTGCGGCTGCGCGGCATCGGCGAGGTGGCGCCGGACCTGCTCCTGGAGCGCCGTGGAGCGCTCGCGCAGGCTGACGAACGCCTGCCGGGGCAGCGCCAGCAGAGTGGCGGCCGTGGCCGCCTTCACGGTGTACGGCCAAGTGCTCTCCGTCTCGGTGAGCGCCTCGTCACCGAAGTGGTCGCCGTCCGCCAGCACGCCGAGCACCAGCTCGGCGTCCCCGAAGGGCCCCTCGCCGATCTTGTTGAGCTTGCCGTGCGCGACGGCGAAGACCTGGTCGACGGCGGCTCCCCGTTCGACGACCACCTCGCCCTGCTCGACGTCGCGCTGGGTGAACCGGCCGGCCAGTTCGGCGAACAGCTCCTGGTCGTCCAGGCCCCGCAGCACGGGCAGTTCGCCCAGGCTCGGCGGTACCAGCCGGGCTTCCGCGCCGGTCTGGACGAAGCTCAGCCGCCCCTGGCCGACGGTGTAGCTGAGCCTGCGGTTCACCCGGTAGGTCCCTCCCGAGACCTGCGCCCAGGGAAGTACCCGCAGCAGCCATCGCGAGGTGATGCCCTGCATCTGCGGGGGTGTCTTCGTGGTCGTCGCCAGGTTCCTGGCCGCCGCCGTGCTCAACGCGGTCTGTGCCGTGACCTGCTCCGACGTGCCCTCCGAACCCGTGTGACCTGTCTCTGTCGACATACGACTCTCCCCATCATCGGGCTGGGCTGTGCGGCGCACGCTAGCGACGGCCCGGAGGAGCGTCAGGACTCTCGGAATGTTAAATGCATGTTTCATGGAATATGGAGGGTTTTTGGGCCATAAATCACTTACGTCCCGCAGGCGACGCCCTGGCTCAGCATGGCTGCCGGAGGCGCCCGGCGCGTCGCGGTCGCTCCGGCTCACGGGGAGGGCGCCACCTGGGCGCTTCGTTCCGGCTCGTCCGGTCTACAGATCCGACGGAACCGACGGGCGGGCATTCCCACGTGAAGCCGGTAAGAAGGGCCGACGTGCGGCGTCGGACATGACAAGCCACCGGCCGAAGACCGCCGTTCAACTGCGCGGACGGGCGCCGCGTGGCCCGCATCGCCGCCTGCGCGAAGTCGGCCGGAAGAAATACCGACTGCGGTTCGAATCAACCGGCGCTCGCCGAGCGGCTGTCACGCCGCATATCGGAAGCGCCCGGCCCTCTCTCCGGAGGCGTGGGCACCATCTCGTCCAGAAGGCCGACCGCAACTCGGTGGCAACAAGGGCGATCACCGGGGCGTCGCCGATTCAGGGTGGTCGAGGCCGAACCGGTGGTCCGGGCGAGCCACGTCCGGGTCACTGTCCCGCCCGCCGCTGTTCATCCTCCATGGCACAACTCCCTTCTCGGCGCCCCGGTCCAACCGGGTGACCACGAACACCACGGCACACTGACGTCCCGAAGGGTCACTTCCGTATGCGTACCTGCCGCCCCATCGCCGCTGCTGCTGCCACCACCTTCGCTCTCGTGCTCGGCGCCGCCGCCCTCGCGACGTCGGCGCCGACTGCCTGGGCAGCGTCCACCGCCACCGTCGTCCATGAGGACGGCGAGAAACTGCTGTACAGGGCCGCCCCCGGCCAGCGGAACAAGCTGTCCGTGGACGAGAAGATCGAGCGGCGCGGCGAGTTCGAGTCGTACTACGTCCTTACCTTCCACGACCGGTACGAGATCGCCATCGCCCCGAACGCGGCGGACGCGGACGAGTGCGTGTACCCCACGCCCGGGGACCACACCGCCGTACGCTGCGCCGTCAAGATCCCGGAGAACTCGGACGACTCCGACACCTACGCCATCGACACCGGCGACCAGGACGACACCGTGACCCTCGGACCCGACAGCCAGGCATGGGCCCGGGTCCATGGCGGCAGGGGCAACGACGTGCTCACGGCCTCCGCCGGCGCCATGCTCCACGGCGGCGACGGTGACGACCGTCTCGACGGCGGCGGTGGCCCGTTCGGCTTCGGTTCCTACGGCGGCCCGGGCAACGACACCCTCACCCACTGCGGGCAGGACTGCTACGGCGAAGCGGGGAACGACTCCCTGACCGGTACCGACGAGGACAACAACCTGCACGGCGACGACGGCGACGACGTGCTGCACGGCAAGGGCGGCGCCGACGTCCTCTACGGCGGCAAGGGCAACGACAAGCTCTACGGCGAGGCGGGCAACGACACGCTGTGGGGCAACAGCGGCGACGACATCCTGTGGGGAGGCCCGGGCATGGACAAGCTCTCCGGCGGCCCCGGCCGCAACGAGGTGCATCAGGACTGAGGTGGATCGGGATTGAACTGGGGGGGGTGGGGGGGGGAGGGGCGGGAGCCGCTCCCGGAGAGGAGTGGCATACGGCTCGGTGTACCGGGGCCACGGCGCGGGCGGGGGAGGGACACCGGTTCGCCACCCTGGCTGCGGCTGTCCGGCAAAGCCACGGCCAGGACGACGTCCTGATCGGCGAACCGGCAAGCGTGTGGTGCCCTACGGCTCCTGGTCGGGCGCCGTGATCCCGAGGTCGACACGCATGATGTGGCGCAATCTCCACAAGGAATCCCACAACTTGCCCATGCTCTCCCAGGCGGCTTCCAGGCTCTCCCCTTGCCGTGCAGTGCCTCCATCAAGGCGCATCAGCAGGCCGTAGAGATCACCAAGGTGACGGTTTGCCGTGCTGGCCGCCTCCGCCACAGTGTCGGGCAGCACCATCTGGGCCTCGGCGTGACGCAAACGGTGCTCACGGCGCGCCCGGTCCAGATCCGACCGCAACTCCTCGGCCACCTCGCCTCGTTCCAGGGCATGGAGGACCTTCGTCATCACGTTGGCCAAGTCGCGCGTGCCGGCGCTGAGAGTGGCGTAACACGTGCGCCGCGCCTCGAACCGGGCCTGGTGCGTGGCGTACTCGCGTTCCTCTCGCTGGAGCTGCCTCGTGTGTTCCAGCTCGCGGGCCCTGGCACGGTCGGCGCCGCGCTGCGTGATCACGGCGGCCGCGAGTGTGCCGCCGATGCCCAGCACCGCGATCACGATCTGGCTGATTGAGCTGTTCACGCTGTCCCCCGGCTCCGATCGGCTCGCCGGGACTGTACCCGCTTGAGCTCGCGGGTGGTGGCGGCGATGGGTCTCTGCCGTAGCCGCGTCGGTCACCGGCTGACGCGGCTGGGGTCGGCCGGGTAGTCGGGCAGGGCCACGGTGCTGCTGACTTTCTCGCCCAGCTTGAGCATGCCGTTCAGGAACGGGCGCCGGGACAGCAGGGCGTTACGGAGACGTATGCCGGTGGCGGTGGCGGGGGCGAGGAACTTCCCGGTGCGGTCACCGCCTGCCTGGCAGCCCTCGGCGTACGTGCGGAGCCTGCTCTCGTAGCGGGCGAAGGCCGCCCGGTGATCGCCGTGGGCTCGCGCGAGTTCGCCGGCCAGGACGTATGCGGCGACCAGCGCGGTTCCCGTGCCCATGCCGCCGATGGTGGCCCCGCAGGCGGCGTCACCGACGAGGCACACCCGCCCGGTGGACCAGGTGTCCACGTCCGCCCGGCTGATCGAGTCGAAGTACAGGTCGGGGGCCTGGTGCAGCGAGGCGAGCAGACGGGGCACCTCCCAGCCGAGGCCGGAGAACGCATCGGAGACCAGCCGCTTCTGCTGTTCGGGGTTGTGGCGGTCGTACGGCAGCTCAGGCGCGGCGAAGACGAAGAATGCCCCTGCCCGTGCCGGGTCCCGGTGGCCGGCGCCGACGGAGGCGAGCCGCCCCGGCACGTTGTATCCGACCGAACCCCGCTCCACTCCCAGGTCGTTGGGCAGCTGCCAGGTGGCGGCGTAGTAACCGAGGTGGCTCACGTAATCCTCCTCCGGCCCGAAGGCTAGGCGGCGGACGTTGGAATGCAACCAAGGTGCGTTCTGCCACGGAAGTCGACCGCCTGGCCGCCCTGGCGCAGGCCCGGGGCCAGTTCGACGACGGTGGGCCGGAAGCCGTGGCGCCCCCTCATGGTGGACGCCGCGATCGGCCCCTGCCCGGCGGCGGAAGCGCAAAGCGGTGGGTGGCGTGAGCAGTTGGGGGAGTGGGCCCACCAGCTGCTCGCGGTCTTTCGTCAGCACTCCTGGGTGCTGGACGCCACCGTCGGGCCGCGGATCATGGGGCCTGGAGAGCTGTCCTGGCTGGAGCGCGCCGTCTCGGCCCTGGACGGTACGGGGCTGAGCGGTGCCGAGCGGATGGACGTGGCTGTCCTGCTGGTCGGGCACGTACGCGGCATCACCCAGCAGGCCCGGGCGGCCGGCCTCCCAGGCAACCCCGAGGCCCAACTCGGCGTTCTCCTCGGCGATCTGATGCAGGCGCACGGCGAGCGGTTCCCCGCGCTCGCCGCGGCCCTCGCTTCGGCAGCCCAGTCCGACGGGCAGGACCAGGCATGGGAGTTCGGCCTGCAGCGGATTCTGGACGGCCTGGCCGCACTCATCGACCAGCGCGCACGCTGACCGCGGGTCGGACCACAGTTGTCTGGTCGGACCACAGTTGTCTGGCCCCCTGGTCGTGGCCCCGTGCTCATCGCCGCGAAGTGACGCGTAGCGAGGCGAAGTCCGTGTCCAGCTTCGTCTCGTATGTCGCGTGCCGGATGCGGACGGCTGAATTCCGACCTCAACGGAATTCTAGGGAAAATCGGCTGTCACCAGCCATACGGTCCGGTTGTCCTTGATTTCCGAGAGAGTCGAGGTGGTGACCATGCATGACCAGAGCCCGTTGCGCGCCGAGACTTGGCCGATGCCGCGGACCTGCCCGTTCTCCCCGCCGCCGGACTACGCCGGTCTGCGCGAGCACCCCGGCCTGCCCAGGCTGACGGGCCCGAGCGGACGCACCGTGTTCGTTGCCGCACGCCATGAAGACGTCCGCGCCGTGCTCGGCGACGCCCGGTTCAGTTCCGACCGCTCGCACCCGGACTTCCCGTGGATGCGCGTCGGCGAGACCGTGTTCCCCGGCTTCAGACCCTCGCTGATCGAGATGGACCCACCCGAGCACGGGCCCGCCCGTCGTGCGGTCGCCGGCGAGTTCACCATCCGCCGCCTGCGAGAACTGCGCCCCAAGGTCCAGTGCATCGTCGACGGTCTGCTCGACGATGTGCTGGCCGGCGCCGGGCCCGCCGACCTGGTGTCCGCGCTGGCCGTGCCGATGTCCGGTCTGGTGCTGTGTGAGCTGCTCGGCATTCCGACCGGTTACCGGCAGGAGTTCACCACCCACACCACGGTGCTGATAGCCCATGACTCCACTGACGCGGATCGCGCCGAGTCCTTCCGCTCCCTGACCGCGTATTTCGACGCGCTGTGCGCCACCAAGATGACCGAGCGGCCCGAGGACCTGCTGGGCAGGCTGGCGGGCCACCAGCTCTTCAGCGGTGGCGAGAGCCGCTGGTCCATGGTCGAACTGTGCATACTCCTGGTCGTCGCGGGCCTGGAGACCACCGCCACGATGACCGCACTCGGTATCCTGGCTCTCCTCGAACACCCCGAGCAGCTCGCCCTCATCACCGCCGACCCGGACCTGACCCCGGGGGCGGTGGATGAATTGCTGAGGTTCTTCTCCGTTGCCGAGCTGTCCCTGATACGCCGCGCCACGGCGGACGTCGAGATCGGCGGCACTCTGGTACGGACGGGTGAGGGCGTCGCCGCCCTGTCCGCCGCCGCCAACCGGGACCCCGCGGTCTTCGCCGACCCGGACAGGTTCGATGTCACCAGGGACAACCGCAGGCACCTGGCGTTCGGCTCGGGGCCGCACCAGTGCCTCGGCAAGAATCTGGCCCGGCTGGAGCTGCGCATCGTCCTCGACACTCTGTTCCGGCGCATCCCCACTCTCCGCCTGGCCACGCCATGCGACGAACTGCGCTTCGTCAACGGCTCCGGGTTCTCGGTATCGGCACTCCCGGTTACCTGGTGACGGAGGCACATACGTATCCATGGTTTGTTGCCTGATCTGATATTTGAGTTCAGGGTGAAGGCGAGTCGTCCTGCTGCCCGGTAATCGTGTCTCGCTTTTGATGGGTAGCGGAATTCTCCGGGATCTGCTATGCGTCGCGGTAGTGGTGGTAATTCTCGACAACGGGCCGAAGTTCCTGGTGAAAGCCCCAGACTTTCGCCGGCCGGAGATGTTGTGTGGCATGAGCCCGGGCGCTCATCATGGCCATGCAACTCGATTTATCGGCGTTTGGTTGGATGGTCGCGGGTTCGGTGAATGACTTTGCGTCCACGGTAGTCGACAACGTCCAAACTGCTCTGGAGGGCACCGGATGCCGGGCGAACCGATTGCGATCGTGGGAATGGCGTGCCGCTATCCGGGCGGAATAGCCGCCCCGGAAGAGCTCTGGCAGGTGGCCAGGGACGGGATCGACGCGATCGGCGAGTTACCCGACGACCGGGGCTGGGATCTGGCGGCCCTCTACGATCCCGACCCGGACCGGCCCGGTACCTCCTACGTCCGGCACGGCGGCTTCCTCTACGACGCCGGCCATTTCGACGCCGAGTTCTTCGGGCTCTCCGCCCGCGAGGCGTTGACCACCGATCCGCAGCAGCGCCTCCTGCTCACGACGGCGTGGGAGGCCCTGGAGAACGCGGCCATCGACCCCACCTCGCTGCGGGGCAGCCGCACGGCCGTGTTCGCCGGCTCGATGATGCACGACTACGCGCCCCGGGTGCACACCGTCCCGGACGGGCTGGAGGGGTACCTGATCACCGGGAACACCGCCAGCGTGGTGTCCGGCCGAGTGGCCTATGTGCTCGGTCTCACCGGCCCCGCGGTCACGGTGGACACCGGCTGCTCCTCGTCGCTTGTGACCACTCATCTCGCGGTGCGGTCGCTGCGCAGCGGCGAGTGCGACCTGGCCCTGTCCGGCGGGGTGACGGTGATGGCGACCCCGGAGATGTTCGTGGAGTTCTCGCGGCTGCGGGGTCTCGCCCCGGACGGCCGGTGCAAGCCGTTCTCCGTGACCGCGGACGGTACGGCCTGGTCCGAGGGCGTCGGAATGCTGGTGCTGGAACGGCTCTCCGACGCCCTGCGCCATGGGCACACCGTACACGCGCTGGTGCGCGGCACCGCGGTCAACTCGGACGGGGCCTCCAACGGGCTCTCCGCGCCCAGCGGGCCGGCTCAGGAACGGGTGCTGCGGGCGGCGCTGGCCGACGCCGGACTGTCCGAGGCGGACGTCGACGCGGTGGAGGCGCACGGCACGGGCACCAGGCTCGGCGACCCGATCGAGGCACGGGCGCTGCTGGCGGTGCACGGCCCGCAGCGGGCGCGCCCGCTGCTGGTGGGGTCGGTCAAGTCGAACATCGGGCACACGCAGGCCGCTGCCGGGGCGGCGGGCATCCTGAAGATGGTGCACGCCATGCGCGACGGCGTGCTGCCGCGCATCCTGCATCTGACCGAGCCCAGCCCGCACGTGGACTGGGAGTCCGGCAGGGTCACCCCGCTCGCAACGGACACGCCGTGGCCGGAGACCGGACTCCCGCGCCGGGCCGGGGTGTCCTCGTTCGGCATCAGCGGCACCAATGCCCATGTGATCCTGGAACAGGCCCCGCAACCCGCGCCCGCCGCGGCACCGCGGACGCCGGTCGCGGTGCCGCTGCTGCTGTCCGCACGGTCGGCGGAGGCGCTGCGGGAGCAGGCCGGCCGGCTGGCCGAGCGGCTCCGCCCGGACCGGGTCGGCCTGCTGGACGCCGGATTCACGCTGGCGACCGGCCGGGCCGGGTTCGAGCACCGGGCCGCCGTCGTCGGCCGGGACCGCGACTCGTTGGTGCACGGACTGGACGCGCTCGCCGAGGGCGGTTCGGCACCGGGCACGGTCGTCGGGTCACCCTGCCGGGACACCGGTCCGGTGCTGTTGTTCCCCGGCCAGGGCACGCAGTGGACCGGGATGGCCACGGAACTGCTGGAGTCCAGCCCGGTCTTCGCCGGACACATGACGGCCTGTCAGGACGCGATGGCGCCGTACGTGGACTGGACCTTGGGCGACGTGCTCACCGACGCGGACGCGCTGCTCCGGGTGGACGTGGTGCAGCCGGCCCTGTGGGCGGTCATGGTGTCGCTGGCCGGACTCTGGCGGGCACACGGGGTGCGGCCGGCCGCGGTGGTGGGCCACTCCCAGGGCGAGATCGCGGCCGCGACCGTGGCCGGCGCGCTGTCCCTGGACGACGGGGCGCGGATCGTCACGCTGCGCAGCCGGGCCTTGCGGGCGCTCTCCGGTACGGGCCGGATGCTGTCGGTGGGGCTGCCGAGAGCGGCGGTCGAGGAGTCGATGGCCCGCTGGGGCGAGGATCTGTCGGTGGCCGCGGTCAACGGGCCCAGCGCGACGGTGGTTTCGGGCGCCGTCCAGGCGGTCGAAGAGTTCGCCGCCGCACTGGTCGCCGAGGACGTACGGGCGCGCCTGTTGCCCGTGGACTACGCCTCGCATTCGGCACAGGTCGAACTGCTGCGTGCGGAGCTGCGCGAACTGCTGGCGCCGGTGACTCCGATGGCGGCCGAGGTTCCCTTCCACTCCACCGTGACCGGCGGTCCGCTGGACACCACCGGGCTGGACGCCGACTACTGGTACCGCAATCTGCGCGCCACGGTCGAGTTCGAGGCGACGGTGCGCGGGCTGGTCGCCGCCGGGCACACCACGTTCCTGGAGTCGAGCCCGCATCCGGTGCTCGCCGGCGGCGTGCGGCAGATCCTCGGTGACCACCAGGAGGACCACGACGGGGACGGCGTGGTGCTGGAGACCCTGAAACGCGACGACGGTGGTACCGACCGCTTCCTGACGGCGGTGGCCGAGGCGGCCGTGCACGGTGTGGACGTGCACTGGAACGGGCTGTTCGACGGTGCCCGGAGTGTGCGGCTGCCGACCTACCCGTTCCGTCAGGAGCGGTACTGGATGCTGCCCACCGCCGCCACCGGGCCCGCCGCCGGGCATCCGATGCTGGATTCGGTGGTCCAGCTCGCCGGCGGTGGCCTGGTCGCCACCTGTCGGCTCTCTCTCACCCGGCACCCCTGGCTGGCCGAGCACGAGGTGCGCGGCACCGTGCTGCTGCCCGGGGCCGCGTTCGTCGAACTGGCGCTGCACGCGGGGGAGCGGGCAGGGCTGCCGATGCTGGACGAACTGGTGCTGGAGAGCCCGCTGGTGCTGCCCGAGCGGGGCGAGACCGAGTTGCAGATCGCGGTCGGCGAGACGGATCCGGGCACGCTGGCGATGTACGGCCGGTCCGCGCCGGACGCGCCGTGGACCCGGTACGCGACCGGGACGCTCCGGGCCGCGGGGCCCGGCGGCGCGATCCTGACGGAGTGGCCGCCGGCCGGTTCCGAGGAGATCGACCTCGACGGCGCGTACGCACAGCTCGACGAGCGAGGCTACGAGTACGGGCCGGCCTTCCAGGGGTTGCGGCGGGCCTGGCGGCGCGGTGCGGAGCGCTGGGCCGAGGTCGAACTGCCGGTCGATCCCGGGCGGTTCGGCCTGCACCCGGCCCTGCTCGACGCCGCATTGCACCCGCTGCTGCTGGATGCGGAGGACGAGCCGGTGAGATTGCCGTTCTCCTGGAGCGGGGTCGCACTCCACGCGGTAGGGGCCACAGCATTGCGGGTGCGGCTGACTCCGCAGGGCAACGACTCGTTCGCCGTGGCGCTCGCCGACGCGGCGGGGGAAGCGGTGGCCACGATCAGCGCGCTCGCGCTCCGGCCCGTGGGGCCCGTGCGGTCGGGGGCGGCGGGCGTGGACCGGGCACTGCACCGGCTGGACTGGGTGCCGGTCGCGCGGCGGCCCGCCCCGGCGATCGTGGACGCGCCGGTCGTGGACGTGGCCGGGCCCGAAGAGGCACTGGCGCGGGTCCACGAGTTCTTGGGCACCGACGACGAGAACGCGACGGGCGGGCCCCTGATCGTGCGGACCCGTGGTGCGGTCGCGATCGCCCCGGAGGACGACCAGGACCCCGACGCCGCGGCGGTCTGGGGCTTGGTCCGCACGGCACGCACCGAACATCCCGGCCGGTTCGTGCTGGTCGACCTGGACCGCCCCGGCGACCCCGAGGACGACGGCTTTGCCCTGGAGTTGGCGTTGGGCACCGGCGAGCCGGAGATCGCCGTCCGGGGCGGGCAGGCGTTCGCGCCGCGGCTGGCCCGGGTGACGCGAACGGGGGACCGGCCCGCCCTCGCCGGAGGCACGGTGTTGATCACCGGCGGGACCGGCGTACTCGGCCGGGAGCTGGCCCGGCACCTGGTCACCGGGCACGGGGTGCGGCACCTGGTGCTGGCGGGGCGGCGGGGCGGCGCGACGGAACTGGAATCCGGTCTCCAGGACCTGACCGGCACCGCCGAGATCACGGTCGTGGCGTGCGACGTCGCCGACCGGGCCGCCCTCGCCGAGCTGCTGGCGGCGATCCCCGCGCAGCACCCGCTGACCGCGGTGATCCACGCCGCCGGGGTGCTGGACGACGGCACGGTGCGCTCCCTCACCGCCGAACGGCTGCACGCGGTGCTGCGACCGAAAGTCGAGGGTGCGCGCAACCTGCACGAACTGACCGAACACCTCGACCTGGCCGCGTTCGTGCTGTTCTCCTCCGTGGCCGGTGTCCTCGGCACGCCGGGGCAGGCGAACTATGCGGCCGCCAACGCGTGGCTGGACGGGCTGGCGCAGCACCGCCGCTCGCGGGGACTGCCCGCTTCGTCGATGGCGTGGGGACTCTGGGCGCAGGACACCGGCATGACCGGGCGGCTGGGCGACACCGACCGGGCCCGGCTGTGGCGAACCGGGCTCGTGCCGATGTCCCGCGAACACGGTCTCGCGCTGTTCGACGCGGCGCTGGGCACCGACCTGGCGTGCACCGTGCCCGCCCGTTTCGACCTGGCCAACGTGCGGGCGGCAGGCCCGGAGCGGGCTCCGGTGTGGGCCGGGCTGCTCGGCGTCCGGCGGAGCGCGGCCCGGCCGGTCCCCGTGGCCGCGGCGCCCGTGCTCGTCTCCGGTGGCGAGCGGTCGGTTCTCGATCTCGTGCTGGCCACGGTGGGCTCCGTGCTCGGCGTGGAGCGCCGGGTGGACCCGGCGCGGGCGTTCCGCGACATCGGCTTCGACTCGCTGTCCGGGGTGGAGCTGCGCAACCGGCTCACCGCCGCGACCGGGGTACGGCTTTCCGCGACCGCGGTGTTCGACCACCCCACCCCCACGGCCCTGGCCGGATACCTGTCCGGGCAGCTCCCCGACGCGCTACCAGGCGGCCGGACACCGGTCGCCGGGCCCGGCCCGCACGACATGGACGACCCGGTGGTGCTGGTCGGCGCGAGCTGCCGCTTCCCCGGCGGGGTGTCCACCATGGACGAGCTGTGGGCGCTGCTGGCCGCCGGGCGGGACGCGATCACCGAGTTCCCGGCGGATCGCGGCTGGAACCTGGACGAGGTCTACCACCCGGAGCCGGGCCGCGGCGGGCGCAGCTACGTGCGGCACGGCGGCTTCCTGGACGGGATCGCCGAGTTCGACAACGGCTTCTTCGGCGTCGCCCCGGCCGAGGCGGTCTCGATGGACCCGCAGCAGCGCATCCTGCTGGAACTGGCCTGGCACGCGCTGGAAGACGCCGGGATCGACCCGACCGCGCTGCGGGGCACCCGTACCGGTGTCTACCTCGGGCTGATGGGCAACGACTATGCGCGCCGCGCGCACCGGACGCCCGAGGACCTCACCGGCGACGTTTCGATCGGCAACGCGGGCAGCGTCGCGTCGGGGCGGCTGGCCTACACGTTCGGCTTCCACGGCCCGGCGATCACGGTGGACACGGCGTGTTCCTCCGCGCTGGTGGCGATGCACCAGGCCGCGCAGGCGCTGCGGGCCGGTGAGTGCACGGTCGCGCTGGCGGGCGGCGTCACGGTGCTCACCACGCCGACGCTGTTCGTGGAGTTCTCCCAGGTGGGGGTGCTCGCCCCGGACGGCCGGTGCAGACCGTTCGACGCGGCCGCTGAGGGCACCGCGTGGAGCGAGGGCGCCGGTCTGCTGGTGCTGGAGCGGCTTTCCACCGCGCGCGAACGGGGCCACCGGGTGCTCGCCGTACTGCGCGGCTCGGCACTCAACTCCGACGGCGCGTCCAACGGGCTGACCGCGCCGAACGGAGCGGCCCAGCAGCGGGTGATCCGGGACGCGCTGACCGTCGCGGGCCTGGCGCCCGGCGAGGTGGACGCGGTGGAGGCGCACGGCACCGGCACGCCGCTCGGCGACCCGATCGAGGCCACCGCGCTGCTGGCCACCTACGGGCAGGACCGGGAGCGGCCCGTGCTGGTGGGGTCCGCGAAGTCCAACCTCGGACACACCCAGGCCGCGGCGGGCTTGGCGGGTGTGCTCAAGATGGTGCTGGCCATGCGGCACGGCCGGTTGCCCGCGACCCTGCACTTGAATGCCCCGAGCCCGCACGTGAACTGGGACGACGGCGCGGTGCGGTTGCTGGACGAGCCGACGGACTGGCCGCGCGAGGACCGTCCGCGCCGGGCGGCGGTGTCCTCGTTCAGCCTCAGCGGCACCAACGCGCACGTGATCCTGGAGGAACCCGAGCCCCGGCCCGAACCGGAGCCGGCGACCGCCCCGGCCCCGCCGCTGATCCCGTGGGTGCTCTCCGCGGCCACCCCGGAGGCGCTGCCCGCGCAGGCCGAGGCCCTGCTCCGCCGACTGGCCGGCGAGGAAGGGAACGGCTCGCCGTCCGCGCTGGACGTGGCGTACTCGCTGGCCACCACGCGGGCCCGGCTGCGTGCCCGCACCGTCGTGCTCGGCACGGACACCGGCGAACTGACCGCCGCGCTGCGAGCCGGGACCGGCAGCACCGGAGTGGCGGCCGACGGCGCGACCGCGTTCCTGTTCCCCGGCCAGGGCGTGCAGTACGCGGACCTGGCCACATCGCTCCGCGACCGGGTACCGGCGTTCGCGGCGGCCCTCCAGGAGATCGCCGCCGAGCTGGACCCGCTGCTGGACCGGCCGCTCGCCGAGATCCTCCGGGACGGACCCGGTGAACGCACCGACCATGCGCAGGCCGCGGTGTTCGCGGTCCAGGTGGCGGTGTTCCGGCTGCTCACCACGATGGGGGTGCGGCCGGACGCGGTGGCCGGGCACTCGGTCGGCGAGATCGCCGCGGCGCACGCCGCGGGCGTCTTCTCGCTGGCCGACGCCTGCGCACTGGTGGCCGCGCGCGGACGGCTGATGCGCGAACTCGGCGGCGAGGGCGCGATGGTGGCGGTCCAGGTACCGGAAGCCGACGTGCCGGAACTGCTGCGCGGCCGCGAGGACCGGGTGGCGCTGGCCGCGGTGAACGGGCCCGCCTCGGTGGTGCTCGCCGGGGACGCGGACGCGGTGCGGGAGATCTCGCAGCGGGTGGCCCACGCGCATCGCCTGGCTGTGCGGCACGCGTTCCACTCCCACCACATGGACCCGGTGTTGGGCCCCTTCCGGGAGGTGCTGGCCGGACTGGACTTCCGGGCACCGGAGATCCCGGTCGTGTCCTCGGTGACCGGCGCGCGGGTCACCGAAGAGCTCCGTGACCCGGAGTACTGGGTCCGCCATGCGCGGGAACCGGTGCGCTTCCACGACTGCCTGCGCGCTCTGGACGCGGCGGGCACCAGCACCTACCTGGAGCTGGGACCGGGCGCTACGCTCAGCGCGCTCGGCCAGGAGGCGCTGGGCGGGGACGGTTTCCTGCCCGTGCTACGGCAGGACGCCGACGAGGTGCACGGCCTGCTGACGGCGTTGGCGACCGCGTACACCCGAGGGGTCGACGTGGACTGGGCGGCCTGGTGCGCCGGCGGGCGGGCGGTGCCACTGCCCGGCTACGCGTTCACCCGGCAGCGGTTCTGGCTGCCCGACGACGACGGGGCCACCGCCGACCCTCTGCTGCACGGTGTCGAGTGGCCGCCGCTGCCCGTCCCCGGCCCGGTCGCCGACGCACCGGGTCCGTGGCTGGTGGTGGCCCCGCCGGGCGCGGACTGGGACCGGCTCACCGAGGACGTGGCGGGCGTACTGGGCGAAGGAACCCGTACCGTACGCGGCGACGCCGTGGACGGCGAGCACTGGGACCGGCTGCTGCCCGAACTGCCGGGCGGCGGCATCGTGTCCCTCCTGGCGATGGCCGAGGGCTCGGACACGGCGCGGGTGCCGACCGGTCTGGCCGCCACCCTGGCGCTGCTGCGGGCGCTGCTGTCCAGAGGCGCGGACACGCCCCTGTGGTCGATCACCAGCGGCGCCGTGCGGGCCGACAAGGCGGACACCGTGCCGAATCCGGAGCAGGCCGCCGTGTGCGGGCTGGCCCGGGTCGCGGGCATGGAAGCGCCCCGGCTGCACGGCGGCCTGGTGGACCTGCCCCTGCGGCCGGCCGTGGAGGACTTGGCCGCGCTGCCCGCCGCGCTGGCTGCCAGAGACGAGATCGCGATCCGGGACGGGCTGCTGTACGCCAGGCGACTGGTCCCGGTGCCCCGCACCGAACCCGCCACGACGGAGCCCGTCGGCACCGTACTGATCACCGGGGGGCTGGGCGGCATCGGCGCGCACGTCGCCCGCCGGCTGGCGGCCCGGGGCGCGGACCGCCTGCTGCTGGTCGGCCGCCGGGGTGTGGACACCCCTGGCGCGACGGAACTGCGCGCCGAACTCACCGCGCTGGGTACCGAGGTCGACATCGCCGCCTGCGACGTGGCGGACCGCGAGGCGCTGGCCGGGCTGCTCGCCGGGCGGTCGCTCACCGGTGTGGTGCACGCCGCCGGGGTGCTCGACGACGGGGTGCTGGAGGCGCTGTCCGAGGACCGGCTGACGCGCGTGTTCGCGGCGAAGGCGGACGGCGCGCGGTTCCTGCACGAGCTGACCGCCGGCCTTCCGCTGCGCTTCTTCGTGCTGTGCTCCTCGCTGGCCGGCACCGCGGGCTCGCCGGGGCAGGGCAACTACGCCGCGGCCAACGCCGTCGTGGAAGCGCTGGCAGCCCATCGACAGGCCTGCGGACTGCCCGCGACAAGCCTGGCCTGGGGCCCCTGGCTGGACACCGGGATGACCACGTCCTGGCCCGTCGGATCGCGGTCGGACAGCGGCGCCACGCCGATGCCCGCCGACCGGGCGCTGGACGCGCTGGAGCGGGCACTGTCCGGCGGTGCGGCGCAGTACGCGGTCGGTGCCGTGGACTGGCCGCGGTTCGCCGCCGCACGGCCGGGGCGGCTGTGCTCCGGACTGCCGGGTGTGGGCGCGGACACCGGGCCCGAACCCGCGAGCGCGTTGCGGGAACAGCTGGCGGCCACCGCGCCGGAGCGGCGGTCGTCGGTACTGCTGGAGCTGGTCACCGCCCGGGTCGCCGCCGTTTCGGGCCGGCCGGCCGGAGACCTGGACGCGCACCGGCCGTTCAAGGAACTGGGCCTGGACTCGCTGGCCGGGGTCCGGCTGCGCAACCTCCTCGGCGCGGACACCGCAGTGCCGCTGGCGGCCTCCGCGGTCTACGACCATCCCACCGCCGCCGCGCTGGCCCGGTACCTCGGCGACGCGCTCGGTGTCGACGAGGGCGACCCGGCGGAGCGGGCCGTGCTGGACCGCCTGAGGGAGCTGGAGGCGGCCCTGCTCCGGCGGCCTGCGTCCGTACCCGTCCCCGAGGAGATCACCACGACACTGCGGCGACTGCTGCGCAGCCAGGAAGACGGCACCGCCGACGAGCGGGCCGCGGTGCCCGACCTGAGCGGCGCCACGGACGACGAGATGTTCACGCTGATCGACGGAGTGCTCGACGACGCGACATCGGACACCGGTCGCACTGCCGGCCGTGCCACGGAGAGGAGTTAGCCCATGTCAGTGCCGAGCCGCCCACCGGCCACCGTGCCCGACAACCCGCTGCACGCCCTGCTCGACCGGGAGGTGCTCGCGAACCCCTACCCGCTGTTCGAGCGGTGGCGGGAGCAAGGTCCGATGTGGACGTCGGACGGTTCCCTGCTGCTGAGCGACCACGCCAACTGCATGGCGGTGCTCAAGAGCCACACGACCATGGGCAGTGACACGTTCAACGCGCCGGGGATGCGGGAACTCTTCGGCGACCGCGGCGACGAGCCGGTGCTCAACTCGATCTTCTTCATGGACGATCCCGACCACGGGCGGCAGCGGAACCTGGTCGGCAAGGCATTCACGCCACGGATCACCGCGCGCTTCGAGCCGTGGATTCGCGAGATCGTGGACGAACTGCTCCGCGACTGCCTGGCCGACGGCGAGTTCGACGGCGTGCAGGATCTGGCCTCGGTGCTCTCGCTGCGGGTCATCGCGACTCTCCTGGGCATCCCGCGCGAGGACATCCCGATGCTGCGGGAGTGGTCCAGCGACATGGCGCTGTCCACGGAGCTGCCCACGCTGGTGGCCAGCTTCCACTCCGCCGCGATGTTCGACCGCGAGGAACTCGTCCGCATCATCCGCACCACCACCGAACTGCACGGCTACTTCGCGAACCTCATCCACAAGCGCCGCCGCAACCCCGGCGAGGATCTCATCTCCAGCCTGCTCGCCACGCAGGAGGACGGGCGCGGGCTGAGCCGGCGTGAGGTGACGAACGTCGTGGTGACGGTGTTCACCGCGGCCCACGAGTCCACCACGAACCTGATCACCAACGGCCTGCTCGCGATGTCGCGCCACCCGGAGCAGTTCCAGCTGCTCCGGCAGAATCCGGCGATCGTCGGCGACGTGGTCGGCGAGGCGCTGCGCCACGACTGCCCGATCATGCTGACCGGCCGGGTCGCGCTGCGGTCCGACCGGATCAACGGCCTCGACATCCCCGAGGGCTCGGTGGTCACCCTGGTCCTCGCGTCCGGCAACCGGGACGAGCGGGTGCACCCGAGGGCGGATCGGTTCATCGCGGACCGCAAACCGGCCGTGATGAACCTCGCCTTCGGCGCCGGCGCGCACTTCTGCCTCGGCAGCAGTCTGGCCCGGCTGGAGGCGGAGATCGTGTTCGGTGAGCTGGCCCGCCGGCTGCGCGGCTTCCACGTGCACGAGGACTCACTGAGCTATCGCAGGCACGTGGTCGTCCGCGGCCTCGACACCGAGCGGATCACCTTCCAACTCTGACCGGCCGTCCGTCGCAGGGAGTCGTCCATGCCCGATGAAGTCAGCCCCGATGAAGTCAGCACGCTCCGGCAATATCTGAAAAGGGTCACCACCGATCTGTTACGCACCCGGGAGCAGTTGCGGGACGCGACCGAGCGGTCCGCCGAGCCGATCGCGGTGGTCGGCATGTCGTGCCGGCTGCCCGGCGACGTGGCCTCGCCCGCCCAGCTGTGGGACCTGGTGGCCGCGGGCACGGACGCCATCTCGCCCTTCCCCGGGGACCGGCACTGGCCGATCGAGGAGCTCTACGACCCCGACCCGGAGTCCCAGCAGGCGCGGCGGTCCTACGTGCGCGAGGGCGGCTTCCTCGGCGGGGCGGGCGAATTCGACCCCGCGTTCTTCGGGATCTCCCCGCGCGAGGCGCTGGTGATGGACCCGCAGCAGCGGTTGGTGCTGGAGCTGGCCTGGGAGGCGTTGGAGTCCGCCGGCATCCTGCCGGACTCGCTGGTGGGCGAGCGGGCCGGGGTTTTCGTCGGCGCGTCCAGCAACGACTACGAGATGCTCTGGCAGGGCACCGACCAGTTCTCCCAGTACGGCATCACCGGCAACACCATGAGCGTGATCTCGGGCCGGATCAGCTACGCCCTGGGCTTCCACGGCCCGGCCCTCACCGTGGACACCGCCTGCTCGTCCTCCCTGGTCGCCACCCACCTCGCGATGCGGGCCCTGCGCGCCGGCGAGTGCCCGATCGCGCTGGCGGGCGGTGTGACGGTGCTGAGCACTCCGGAGACGTTCGTAGAGTTCTGCGGACAGGGCGTCACCTCCCGGGACGCCCGGATCAAGGCGTTCGCGGCCGGGGCGAACGGCTCGATCTGGGCCGAGGGAGCGGGCCTGCTGGTACTGGAGCGGCTCTCCGACGCGCGGCGGCACGGCCATCAGGTGCTCGCGGTGCTGCGCGGCTCGGCGGTCAACTCCGACGGCACCAGCAACGGGCTCTCCGCCCCCAACGGCACCGCCCAACAGGAGGTGATCCGTACCGCGCTCGCCGACGCCGGACTGTCCACCCAGGACGTCGACGTGGTCGAGGCGCACGGCACCGGCACCCCGCTCGGTGACCCGGTGGAGGGCACCGCGCTGGTGGCGACCTATGGCCACAACCGGCCGCCCGGCCGACCGCTGCTGCTGGGCTCGCTGAAGTCCAACATCGGGCATACGCAGGCCGCGGCCGGCGTGGCCGGCATCATCAAGATGATCATGGCGATGCGGCACGGTCTCGCGCCCAAGACGCTGCACGTGGACAGCCCCACCCCGAAGGTGGACTGGGGAGTGGACGGGGTCAGCGTGCTCGCCGACGCGATGCCCTGGCCGGAGACCGGCCGGGCGCGCCGCGCCGCCGTCTCCTCCTTCGGGATCAGTGGCACCAACGCCCATGTCGTGCTGGAACAGCACGTCGAGCCGGAGGCGCCGGAGCCCGGCGTGCCGTCCGCCGGTCTGGTGTGGACGGTGTCGGGCCGGACCGAGGACGCGCTGCGCGCCCAGGCGACCCGGCTGCTGGCCTTCGCCGAGTCCGGCGACGCTCCCTCGGCCGAGGGGCTGGCGTACGCATTGGCCACCCGCCGCACCCACTTCCGCCATCGGCTGGCCGTGCCCGGCCGGGACGGAGCCGAACTCATCTCCGCGCTGCGCGGCCACCTCGACACCGGCCGGGTCTCCGATGTGGCGGTGGGCGCCGCGGCCGGCGGCGGGGTGTGCATGCTGTTCACCGGCCAGGGCGCGCAGCGGCCCGGCATGGGGCGGCAGCTCGCCGCCTCCTTCCCGGTGTTCGCCGAGGCGTTCGACGAGGTGTGCGAGCTGTTCGACCGGGAGCTGGAGAGTCCGCTGCGGACCGCGCTCGACGGCGAAACGGACCTGCTCGACCGCACCGACTACGCCCAGGCCGCCCTGTTCGCGCTGGAGGTCGCGCTGTTCCGGCTGATGCACTCCTGGGGTGTGCGCCCGGACCTGCTGCTGGGACATTCGATCGGGGAGATCAGCGCGGCGCACGTGGCCGGGGTGTGGTCGCTGCCGGACGCGGTCCGGCTGGTGGCCGCCAGAGGCCGCCTGATGGCCGCGCTGCCCGAGGGCGGCGCGATGCTGTCCGTACAGGGCACCGAACAGGACCTGGCCCCCTGGCTGGCGGGGCGCGCGCTGCGGGTGTCCGTCGCGGCGGTGAACGCCTCGGACGCGGTGGTCGTCTCCGGTGCGGACGAAGACATCACGGAACTGGAGGCCGACTGGGCGGGCCGGGGACGGCGGACCCGGCGGCTGCGGGTCAGCCACGCGTTCCACTCGCCGCTGATGGAGCCGATGCTGGCCGAGTTCGGCACGGTTGTGGCCGGGCTGACGGCGCACGATCCGCAGATCCCGGTGATCTCCAACCTCACCGGCGAGCCGGCCACGGCGGAGCAGTTGCGCTCGCCGGAGTACTGGACCGCGCACGTCCGGCAGGCGGTGCGGTTCCACGACGGGCTGCGCACCGCACGCGAGGCCGGCGCACGCGTCCTGCTCGAACTGGGACCGGGCGCGGTGCTTTCCGCGCTGGCCGGGCGGGATGCCTGGCCGGACGAGGCGAGGGTGCCCACCCTGCGCGGGGCCGATCGTGACGAGACCAAGGACGTGCTGCTCGCCCTCGGCGCGCTGCACACGCAGGGCGTGGAGGTGGACTGGCCCGCCGTACTGCCCGCCGCGCCCGCCAGGACGGCGGACCTGCCCGGCTACGCGTTCCAGCACGAGAGGTACTGGCTGGTGCCGGACGGGAACGGGCTGAACCTGCGTTCCACCGGGCTGCTCCCGGTGGGCCACCCGCTGCTGGGCGCCATGGTGCCCGCGGCCGAGGGCGACGGCGCGCTGCTCACCGGCAGGCTGTCCCTCCAGTCGCACTCCTGGCTGGGGGGCCACCTGGTGCGCGGCATCCCCCTGCTGGCCGGCACCGGCTTCGTGGAACTGGCACTGGCCGCGGGCGAGCACGTCGGCTGCGACCTGCTCGAACAGCTGACCGTCGAGGCACCGCTGATCCTGCCGGCGCACGGCGGGGTGTCGGTACAGGTGGTGGTGGGCACCACCGAGGAGACCGGCCGCCGCCCGGTGCGGGTGTACTCCCGGCCGGAGGGCGTGGGCCGGGCCGAGCCGGGCCCATGGCGGTCACACGCCTTCGGCTACCTGGGCATCCGCACCGCGACGCCGGACACGGCCCTCGCGCAGTGGCCACCGCGGGACGTGCGGGAGATCCCGGTCGCGGACGTCTATGACGAGGTGGTGGAGGGCAGGCACTTCCGCTACGAGGGCGCGTTCCGAGGTCTGCGGACCCTCTGGCAACGCGACCACCCCGACGGGAGCTCGGAGATGTTCGCCGAGGTCGCCCTGCCCGCCGAAGCGGCGGGGGACGCGAAGCGCTACAGCCTGCATCCGGCGCTGCTGGACGCGGCACTGCACGCGGTCGGTCTCGGCCCGCAGCTGGACGGGATCGACGAGGGCAGCGGCTCGATGCCGTTCTCGTGGTCGGGGCTGTCGCTGTTCCGGGCCGGAGCCTCGACGGTGCGGGTGCACGCCACCGGCGGTAACGGTGACGTGGCGATCACGCTGGCGGACGAGACCGGTGCCACCGTGGCCACGGCGGACTCCCTGGTGTTCCGGCCGCTGCCCGCCGATGAGTCCTACCTGCTGGGACCGGCCGAGGACGGCGCGGAACTGCTCGCACAGGACTGGGTGCCCGTGCGCCCGCCGGCCACCGTGGACGATTCCGGTGGGTGGCACGACCCTGGAATCGGTGGGCTCGACCTCGCCGCGCTGGCGGACGCGGAGGACCCGGTGCCGCCGGTGGTGGTGCTACGCCCGGCCCGTCCCGCCGGGGACGACGTCACCGTACGGGTCCGCGCCGCGCTCACCGAGCTGACCGGTCACCTGCGAATGTGGCTCACCGACCAGCGGTTCGCCGGTTCGCTGCTGGTGGTCTGCACCGAGCGGGCGCTCGGCGTGCGTGCGGACGACGAACCCGACCTGGCACTGTCCGCGGCCCACGGGCTGGCCCGCTCGGCACAGAACGAGTACCCGGGTCGCCTCCTGCTGGTCGACGTCGACGAGCCGGCCGACACCGCGTTGCGCGCCGCGGTCGCCGTCGCGTCCGCGGCGCGTGAGCCCCAAGTGGCGCTCCGCGCAGGCGAGCTGCTGGTGCCCCGGCTGCACCGCGACGACCGTCCGGCGGAGAGCGACGGCGGCTCGGCCGCCCGTACGCCCGATCCCGACGGCACCGTGCTGATCACCGGTGGGCTCGGGTCGCTGGGCCGCACGCTGGCCCGGCATCTGGCAAGCCGCGGCGCCCGCAGGCTGCTGCTCCTCTCGCGCCGCGGCGCGGAGAGCCCCGGCGCCGCGGAACTGGTCGCCGAACTCGGCGAGCTCGGCGCGCACGCCGAGCTGGCGCGCGGCGACGTCGCCCGGCGGGACGACGTGGCCCGCGTGCTGGCCGAGGTGCCCGCGGCACACCCGCTCACCGCCGTGGTCCATGCGGCCGGTGTGCTGGACGACGGCCTGGTGGAGTCGCTGACCGACGGGCAAGTGGAGAACGTGCTCGCGCCGAAGGTCGACGGAGCCTGGCACCTGCACGAGCTGACCCGGGATCTCGATCTCGCCGGGTTCACGTGTTTCTCCTCCGCCGCCGGCGTGTTCGGCACCGCGGGCCAGGGCGCTTACGCCGCGGCGAACGCCTTCCTGGACGCCCTCATGAACCAGCGGGCCGCCGCCGGGCTCCTGGCCCGCTCGCTGGGCTGGGGCCTGTGGGCACCGGACAGCGGGACCGGCGCGACCGACGGGATGGGCGGCGGGCTGGCCGCCGCGGACCGGGCCCGCATGGACCGCACCGGAATCCGCGCGCTGACCGTCGCGCAGGGCCTGGCCCTCTGGGACACCGCGACCGGCTCGGACAGGGTCCACCTGGTGCCCATCGGGCTGGATCTGGTCACCGTGGCCGGCCTGGGAGAGGAGGGCATTCCGCCGTTGCTGCGCGATCTGGTCCGCCCGGCCCGCCGCCGGCGCTCCGCGCGGTCCGCCGTGCCCGCCGAGTCCCCGGCGGACCTGGCCCGCAGGCTGGGCGGGCTGAGCCCCGCCGAACGGGACCGGCAACTCCTCAACCTGGTGCTCGGTCACATCGCGGCCGTACTCGGCTACCCGTCCGCGGACGGGGTGCCCGCGGACGGTCCGTTCGGAGACCTCGGGTTCGACTCACTGAGTTCGGTCGAGCTGCGCAACCGGCTCAACACCGCCACGGGTCTGAACCTGCCCGCCACCTTGGTGTTCGACCACCCCACTCCGGCCATCCTCGCGGCGCACCTCGGTACGGAGGTCGCGCCGGATGCCGCCGGGACGCAGGAACCGGCGGACGGCCCTGCCGAGCCCGGCCCGGATCAGCTCTCCGGACTCGCGCAGGCGGTCGAGGAGGCGCTGGCCGGCGAGAACGCGCAGCGCGACGCGCTGCGCGGACGACTGCGGGCGGCGCTGCGCGCGCTGGACGGCGAGCCGGGGCCCGGGGCGGAAGAGCTGAGCTCGGCCTCCGTGGACCAGCTCTACGCCTTCGTGGACCGGGAGCTCGGCGATGCGTGAGACGGCAGCCGGGGCCGCCCGGCCGAACGGAGAGGAAGCGAAAGCCGTGGGCGAGGATGCGAAGCTCGTCAAGTACTTCCAGCGGGTCACCGCGGAACTCCAGCGCACCCGGGAGCGGTTGCGGGAGCTGGAGAACCCGGTCGACGACCCGGTGGCCGTGGTCGGCATGGGCTGCCGGTTCGGCGGCGGGGTCGGCTCGCCGGAGGAGCTGTGGGAACTGCTCGCCGCGGAGCGGGACGTGATCACCGGGTTCCCGGCCGACCGCGGCTGGACCGAGGACCAGATCTACCACCCGGAACCGGGCACGCCGGGCCGCTCCTACGTCCGGCACGGTGCCTTCCTCGACGACGCGGCCGACTTCGATGCCGAGTTCTTCGGCATCTCGCCGCGCGAGGCGCTCGGCATGGACCCGCAGCAGCGGGTCGCGCTGGAGGTCACCTGGCAGGCGCTGGAGTCCGCCGGCATCGATCCGGCCGGGCTGCGCGGCAGCCGCACCGGCGTCTTCCTCGGACTGTCCAACGCGGACTACGCCACGGCGGTCCGCGAGATGCCCGAGGACATGCTCGGCCAGCTCTCCATCGGCAACGCGGGCAGCGTGACCTCCGGCCGGCTGGCCTATGTGTTCGGCCTGCAGGGGCCCGTACTCACGGTGGACACCGCCTGTTCCTCGTCCCTGGTCGGAATCCACCTGGCCGTGCAGTCGCTGCGCGCGGGCGAGTGCACCCTCGCGCTCGCGGGCGGGGTGACCATCCTGTCCAGCCCGCTGCTGTTCATCGACTACGCCCGGCAGCGCGCCTTGGCGCCGGACGGGCGGTGCAAGCCCTTCTCGTCGGCCGCCGACGGCACCGCGTGGGGCGAGGGCGCCGGGATGCTGGTGCTGGAGAAGCTCTCCGACGCACGTCGCAACGGCCACCCGGTGCTCGCGCTGCTGCGCGGATCGGCGATCAACTCCGACGGCACCTCCTCCGGGCTGACCGCCCCGAACGGAACCGCGCAGCAGCAGGTGATCACCGACGCGCTCGCCTCGGCCGGCCTGTCGCCCGCGGACGTCGACGCGGTGGAGGCGCACGGCGCGGGCACCGCGCTCGGCGACCCGATCGAGGCGCAGGCGCTGTTGGCCGGGTACGGCCGCCACCGCGGCGACCGGCCGCCGCTGCTGGTCGGCGCGGTGAAGTCGAACCTCGCCCACACCCAGGCCGCGGCCGGAGTCGCCGGCGTGGTGAAGATGGTGCTGGCCATGCGGCACAGCACGCTGCCCAGGTCCCTGAACATCGACACGGTCACCCCCCGGGTCGACTGGGCACAGGGCGGGGTCGAACTGCTCACCAGCGCGGTCCCGTGGCCGCGCGACGGGCATCCCCGGCGGGCGGGCGTGTCCGCGTTCGGAGTCGGCGGCACCAATGCCCACGTGATCCTGGAGGACCCAGGGCCCGACCCGGACACCGAGCCCAGCGACCGGACCGTCCCGCCACTGCTGGCCTGGACCCTGTCGGGCAGGACCGAACAGGCGCTGTCCGCGCAGGCGGCCGCGCTGCACGAGTACCTCGACCGGGCGCGCCCGGATCTGCTGGACCTGTCGTGGTCGCTGGCCACCACCCGGGCGCACCTGCCGCACCGCGCGGTGGTGTTCGGCTCCCGCCCGGCCGACCTCGCCGCGGGCCTGACCGCGCTGAGCACGGGCCGCAACGACACTGGGAACGCCACGGTGGCGGTCTCCGGCACCGCCGTGCGCAACGGCACCACCGCGTTCCTGTACCCGCACGAGTGCACCCCGGCCGTGGTGCGCGCGTTGGCCACGCAGTACGCCGAGGCCGAGCCGTTCGCCGAGCATCTCTCCGCATGTGCGGCAGTGCTGGACGGACTGGTCGGCTGGTCCCTGACGGATGTGCTGCGCGGTGACCCGGACGCGCCACCACTGGACCGGCCGGACGTGTTGGTCCCGGCCACGCTGGCCGTGCTGACCGGCGTGACCCGAGTGTGGTGCGCGTCCGGGGTGCGCCCGGCGGCGCTGGCGGGACACGGATCCGGCCGGCTGGCCGCGTCCTGGGCGGTCGGGTGGCTGTCCCTGTCCTCGGCGCTGCGGATCGCCGCCGGGTGCCCCGCGGGCGTCGAACCCGGCGTCGTGGATGTCCCGCCCCTCGCGCCCGGTGTGCCGGTGCTGTGCGGGGACACCGGCCGCTGGCTGCGGGACCGTCCGGCCGAGGACGACCACCGCACGGCGCCGACTGCCGAACCCGGCTCGGCTGCGCGCGAGTTGCGGGCCGACGGTCACCGACTGCTGCTCGTATTCGGTGGGGACACCGCGGGCATGGCCGCCGCACTGTCCGACGGTCCCGCCGTGCTGGCCGTGCCGGAGGAGACGGAGGGCGCGGTGACCGGTACGGCGGCGATCGTGCGCGCGCTGGGCCGCGCGTACGTGATGGGCGCGGCGGTGGACTGGCGTGCCGTCCTGGCCGGCGCCGGTGCGCGGCGCATCCCGTTGCCCGGCTACGCCTTCCAGCGCAGCCGGTACTGGATCGAGCGCGAGTGGACCATGCCCGTGCTGATCTCCGACGCCCCCGGGACGAGCGAGCCCGATCGGCGCTCGCCCGCGGCTCTGCTGTGGGCACTGGACGAGCAGGAGCGCACGCGCAGCGTCGAGACGCTGGTTCGTGAGTGCCTGGACCGGGCGCTGGGCAACGGACCGGACGACCAGGTCGACGCCGAGGACACGTTCCGCGATCTCGGGATGGACTCACTGGGCGCGGAGGATCTGCGCGATCAACTCACCACCGGTACCGGTGTGGAGATCGAGCTCTCCGACGTGCTGAATTACCCCACGGTGGCCGATCTCACCGAGCGCGTACTGGAAAAGCTGGCCGCCCGCGCCGAGGAGGGCACGCTCGACGAGATCGCGGGGACCGCCCGGTCCGGGAACGAGGTCCCGGACTCCGGCACCGGGCCGGTGGACCCGGCGCCCGAGAACGCCGACGAAAGCGACGGCAGCCTGGCCTCGTTCTACATCCGGGCGATCCGCACCGGCCGGATCAACGTCGCCCTCCGCCTGGCCCGCGCGGCCTCCGAGACCCGCGACACGTTCGACCAGGACGATCCGCGCGATCTCGCCGAGCTGCGCAAGGTGGGCGCGGGCGCGGGTGGCCCCACGGTCGTCGGCCTCACCCCGCCGATCTTCCCCAACCTGGACCTGCCCTACTCCTACCTGCACGCCGGGCTGGACCCCGCGTCCGACGTGTGGTCGCTGTGGTCGCCCGGATTCGCGGGCGAGGCTCCGCTGCCCGCCGACCGTGCCGCCCTGCTGCGGATGCTGGCGAAACCGCTGCGCCGTGAGCTGTCCGGCACCCCGCTGATCATCGCGGGCTACTCCTCCGGCGGCTGGCCGGCGCACGACCTGGCCGCGCACCTGGAGCAGACCGGCGTCCCCGTCACCGCGCTGCTGCTCCTGGACTCGTACCTGCCGGAGGAGGAGATGGACCAGACCGAGACCCGCAGCGAGTTCATGCGTGAGCAGATCCGACGACGTGACCTCATGGGCATGTCGCTCGACCGTCCGGACCGGACCGTGACCACCAGCGGCCAGATCGCGGCGATGGGCGGCTACAGCAGGATCTACAGCGGCTGGCGGCCCGGCCCACTGAAGGCGCCGATCCTGCACCTGCTCGCCAGCGAGGTCGTCGCGGGTGTGCCCACCAGCTCGGAGGACCACCCGTTCCCGCCCGAACTGGCGCACCGCGTACGCAGGCTGCCCGGCGACCACTTCACCCTCCTGTCCCAGCACGCCGACCTGATCTCGGCGAACCTGCACGACTGGCTGACGGAGGTGCGGCCCGTATGACGACCGTTCCCGACCTTCCCGACGCGGCAGGGGCGCTGGAGCACTACCGGTCACCCATGACCGGGAACCGGGTCACGTGGCGGGACGGCGGACGGCGTGTGTGACGTGGACGTTGATGATCGCCGCTTGCGTCGTGCCCGGTTGGGGCAGGGAGCGGACAGCGCAGCGGGTGGGGTCCAGGACCGCGGCCTGCAGGCTGTTGCTGTCGGTGGCGCTGTGCTCGCTCGCGGGGGTGGCTTTCGGGGGCGTGGTGGACACGGTGGGCCTCCTGTCAGTCGGCGGTGTGCTGGTGGGGCTTGGTTTCGCCCCGTTCCTCCGGTGCCCCGGAGGGAGTCTGGGTGCCCTTCGTGGGGGCGGTGTCCTTCATCGCCATCCGGATGGCGCCGGCATCGCCGGACAGCAGCGCCGCGCGCTCGTCGTCACCCAGACCGGTAAGGGCCGCGACTGCCTCCTCGGGCTCCCGCATGAACTCACCGAGCGCGGCAGGATCGGACGCCAGCCGGGCCAGGTAGGCCGCCAGGGCACTGTTCTCACGGGTGGGCAGGTAGCGGTCGAGGTGCGCCGGGGCGCTGTTTCGGGGAGCGCGGTCCGTCCGGGGCCGGGGGCGGTGAAGGTTCAGGCGGTCGGCCATGGCGGGGTCGGTGGCCGGCGGCGCCACAGGCGGTACGTACAGGGTGCTCACGCCGGTCAGGTATTCGTCGTGCAGGTCGCGCAGGGCCAGGGTGCGGACGAGGGGTCCGCACACCGGGTACTGGGCCGCGGAATAGTGCGTCACCTGGTGCTCCGGGGGATAGAACCGCCCCAGGTAGGCGAGGAGCACCTGGCGGTTGTCGTCGTTGTCGAAGCCGCCGAAACGGAATCCGAGGTCACCGACGCAGCCCACCTGCCAGATCACCACGTGCGAGTCGGTGAGCAACGGGCGGCCGCTGAGCAGGAGTTCGGTGGCTTCCACCTCCTGGCAGCCCACCGTGCCGGGGTCCACGCCCAGGTCGGCGAACAGGCAGTCCGCCGCCGAAACACCGGGCAGCATCATCGCGGGGATGCCCTCGGCTCGCAGGACCCGGATCGCCTCGTGCGGAGGATCGGCGAACACCCCGGGATGCCCGTAGAAGACCCCGCACACCGTCTGTCCCTCGCGCGCCGGCCCGGTGAGCGCGGCCACCATCTGCCCGTAGGTCTCCTGGCGCGGCTTGTCGTTGCCGTACAGCGCATACAGGTCTTCGAACGACCGGGCCCGCTGCTGGATCCACACCTCGGTCACCGGATCGGACACGCAGTACGCGACACGGTCCGCCTGCGTGATCCATCCCGCGGCTTCAAACGTCAATTGTCCGATGCCCCTGATGCCCGTCCCGACGACGATCAGCGCCCCAGAAGACACGTGCCCCCCAAACTCCGGTGAACCTTCAGCAAAAGCACTGCACCGCGTGCAGACACTGAAAGAGGCACCGAGACAGAACCCCTCCGCACAATCAGCCTGACCAGGGCGCGCCGCGGCCAAGCACGCCAGGGCAGCTATTCGCCCGGGAGAGTGACGAGCGGCGCGCGGACAGTCCCGCGGTGCCGGAGCCACCGGGCGCAGCCGCCGATCGCGCTCCGACTCTCCGGTACGCCCGCGCACCCTGTGGCCACTCCAAAGGGGGAGCGGGAGGGGCCGAGCGGGCGGGCATGGTGGACGTGAGCGCACAACAGGTGCGTACACATCACTGGGCAGAGGACGGTGCGTCATGCAGGACGAACTGGAAGTGAGCGACTACGAGGTGCCCGAACTCGTGGAGGCCGGCGTTTTCGCCGAGGTCACGCTCGGCTCGATCGGCGCCCATTACGACGGGAACGGGGGGATGTTCGGGCACTGGTGACAGCACTGCCGGCGCAGGCCGCGACCGCCATCTGCGCTCTCCACAGCCCGGTCGAGCCGATCGGCCCAGCGGGGCAGTCGTGTTCGTCGACGCAAACGGCGATCTGCTCCTGCTCCTGATGCGTAAGAGTTGCGGCTCCGCGCCAACGGGACGCGGTGCATGCGTTGGAGGTTCTCCGAGGCGGAAAGGCGGAAAGCCCGCCTCGAAGGGGAAGCAGCCCGAACCGATCATTCCCGGTCAGCTGCTCGCCGCCCACACGGACAAGCAGATCCATCCGAAGGCGGCGCTGGCTGCCGGCGCGGGGCTGGCCCATATCGGGCTGACACTCCTGGACGAGGCCACGGACTCCCGGCTGGCGGATACGACGGATGCCGACGAGGCGGTGGGCAAGGAGATCCAGCCCCGCCATGTGGACCGTAGCGAACACCCCGCACGGCGCACTCGATGAGAGCATCGACCGGATGATGGAGAACACCAGCCCGGGCGGCACCGTCACCGTCGGCGCATCAGCCAGGGGCATCGTCGTCGGCCTGTTGGCCTTTCCCATCGAACAGCTGATGAACACCGCTGACGTGATCTCCACCAGGAGGAACAGCGATGTCAACCACGGGGAAGACGTCCGCGCGGCCGGCCAGGCGATGCCGAGCGGACCGTGCAGTTGTGGGGTTGGGGCGACGGGGGGTGGGCAGGCCGCGGGCGATGTGGGAGCAGGGCTACCGAGAGGCGTGAGCGGGCGATGGCGACGCGCCGACGGCCTCAGTGGCAGGACGCGGCGATGGACACCCCGTTCGCGCAGTTGCTGCGGCCGGCGGGCGTCGCCGACGTATTTTCCCTGGTGGAGCCGAGGCGGCCGGGCGACATCGGGTCATGTCCGCGGCATCCGGGCGTGCGCTGATCTGCCTCTGCCCCCTCTAGGACCCGTGTCGTCCGACGATCGTTTGGCGACAGATAGGGCCGATCTTCCTTCTGGCTCTACCCGCTTGAGCGCCTGAAGTTCAGCGAGCTGCTCATGTAGGCGCGGCCGGATGACACCGTGCACATCTCTGAAAAATTCCGCCTCTTACGCGGCACCGGGCACATCCTCGATGAGCGGTACGTCCTCCACCGCGACCGCCTCGCCCTGCGCATCCGCGACGCCGTGTTCTCCGCGAGGACTTCACCGCCCGCCCCCCCTCATGCCCGGCCACAACGTCATCTCCCAGGAGGACACCCCCGCTCCGGAGCTGCCGGTCACCCTCGACATGCCGGGCAAGGTCGCGTATTTCCTCTGCGCGTCCGATCTGGAGCCCGCCGAGCGGGACGCGCCCGACCGGGGTGATCATACGGCGTGGCCAGAGCGCCCCAGCGGTCCCGGCCCAGCGAAAGACCCGCCGCGAATACGCAGACCCCATCAGCACCCTCGACAGCGGCTGAGGGTGAACGGGGAGCACCCGCAGATTGAGGACTACTCCGCTATTGTTCCGCGAGTACTACTGCAATCCGCACGAAGAATGAGGTCGCCGTCATTCTCTGTTTGACGCACGCGGAGGAAACACCAAGGTGCCCGATAGGAGGATAGTCCCTCACTCGGCGTCATGGTTTTCTGATGCGTACGTCGTGATTCCCTGCGATGTGATTCCCCACGGTGGCCGGGTGCACAGCGGTCCCTGGCTCACCTGGATGTCGGTCTCGACTCGGAGGCGCAGTTGTGCATCACTCAATTCGTAAGATTTCCCTTACCGCCGGCATCATGAGCGCGGTGTTACTGGGAGCGTCACAGACTTCGGCGGCCGCAACTCCGGTGAAGTCCAATCCCACACCCGCCGCCGCCCCCGCAACTGCTCCTGGAAGCGGCGGGGCGAGCCTGGAGCGTTCGGGTTCCGGTTCCTCGGCGGAGGCCCGGGGGCCCGAGGCGGTGTGTACCTTCAAGACCCGTGGTGACTACGTCCATGTCTCCTCGTCCGCCTTCGAGGCGTCCGGGCACGGCTGGTGGGTCAACGGCAACTGCCCTACCTCCACGGCTGTCGTCACGGTGGAACTGCAGGAGTACTACAACGATGGCAGGTGGCGGACCAAGGGCACGGTGGGCCAGGCGACAGTGAGGTCCGGCGGCGGCGCCGGCAACCGCGCAACCGGGCGAGCGGGATGCGACAACAACACCCTCACGGGCTGGCGCAGCGTCGTCGATGTGGATCTGGTCGGCGTCGCCGACACCCCGGAAAAGCTCATCACGCCCGCTCGTAACATCAACTGCCGACGGTATTGAGCATCATGCCCGAAAGCACCATGTTCACGGCTCTGTTCGGCCATCTGGTCCTGCACCCGTGGCGAGACCCCGCCGTCGGCTCCTCGGACGCCTACAGCCTGTTCGTCGCGAGGTCGTCCGCGATGGGATGGCTCACTCCGGCCGAGGAGAATGCGTCCGGCGGGGTCTGGGGCATGAATGATGCCGGGCAGGACCCGGACTCAAGCTCCGGATCATCACCCGCACGCATCGCGTGGTTCCAGGTGTCGTTGACCGAGCCGGTCCCCGACGGCGGGCCGTTGCCGGTTCAGGCATTCCTCGCCTGTGCGGGCGATGTCTTGGCACGTATCGGCACTCCGAGCCTGCAGGCGGTCCAGATCCTGCTGCCTGTGCAAAGTCTCACCGCGTCCTCGCGCGCGGGTGCCGTGATGACTCTGCTCCAGGACGCCGGCTGGTTCGCCGACTGTGACCCGGATCAGAGAACACAGGTGCAGATCACGTTGGACAGCGGACAGAGTCCGTCCATTCGCTCAGCGGCAGCGGACATCGTCGAGCGGGCGCGAGAATTCAAGCAGGATGTTTTCTCGTGCCATTCATTCTCCTTGGCGGGCGACGGAGCCATGGTCCTGGAACCCGCCGTCACCGACGAGTTGTGGATGGGGCCCGCTCACCACCGGACCACACTGCACGGCACCCTCGCCGAGTGGTCGTTGGACGCATTGGGGTGGCTGGCCGCTTTCCTCGCCGACGCGAGTTCCCGCCATGGAGTCGGCAGCCCTTTGATGCTCACGGTTCGTCGATCCGGAGGGACGAATTCAGGCGTAGACCTCGATGCGTCAGCAGGATTCGGTGGTCGACCTGTCCGGCGGCCCACTCCGTAATGTGTCTGATCGCAGACGAGGACGCAGTCGGGGCCTGTCGGATTTCGAGGTTTCCTGCACGGATCGTTACGCTCGGCTGCATCCCAGCGCGGCGACGCCGTCCACCCACACCGCGGTGCCGCCGACCTTGTCCGGCCACTCCAGGTGCGTGGACAGGCGCGTGAAGTGTGACCGGGTCGGAGCCTGCGCGGTCTGCTTGAGCCGGTGGTACGGCGTCGTGCCGTCCCTCCTACACCGGCGTCGCCAGGTTCAGCCGGCTTCGGCGGCAAGCTGCGCGGTGGTGTCGTAGTGGGGCACGGCCCAGGGGGATGAGCCGTTGGCCGTCGGCCAGAAGACCGCGGGCAGCCCCGGACGCCTTCGGGAGCCTCGGTACCGACCGGGAGCTTGATGGCTACGCAGCTGGCCTCGAAGACGGCAAGGGCGGGCGGAGCAGGATTCATACGGCCCCTGTTGCCCGGCGCTTCCTGCTGGTGTGGGTGCGGTCGGTGGTCCAGGTGAGGGCGGCGATGACGGGGAAGGCCGCCGCGGTGAGGGTGACCGTATGCCAGTTACCCAAGTGGTGGGCGAGGGTGCCGAGTTGGGCGCCGATGGCGCCGCCGATGAAGAAGGTGGCGATGTAGACGCTGGTGATCCGGGCGCGGGCGGCTGCGTCGAGTTGGTAGATGGTGTGCTGCCCGAAGATCAGGGAGCACTGGACGGCGCAGTCCAGGAGAACTGCGGCGGCGGCGAGGGCGAGGATCTGGTGGGCGGCCAGGCCGGCCCAGATGAGGGTGGCGGAGGCTAGCAGGCAGGTCACGGGGGTGAGCCGGTGGGCGAGCCCGCGGTCGGCGAGGCGGCCCGCGAGAGGGGCGACGAGCGCGCCGGCGGCGCCGACGAGGGCGAACAGGCCGACCTGGAGCTGGGAGTAGTTGTACGGCGCGGTGGTCAGGACGTAGGAGATGGTCGTCCAGAACGCACTGAAGGCGGCGAACATGCAGGCGTGGTAGAAGGACCGGCGGCGCAGCCGCGGGTGCACGCGGATCAGGCGGGCCGTGGAACGCAGCAGCGCGGTGTAGGAATCGGTGCTGGTGGGGGCCCGGCGGGGCAGCGCGCGGCGCAGGACGAGGGCCAGGATCGCCATCAGGGCGGCGGAGACCAGGTAGACGGTGCGCCAGCCTGCGACGTCCGCGAGCAGGCTGCCGACGGTGCGGGAGAGCAGGATTCCGGCGAGCAGGCCGCTCATCACCTTGCCCACCACGGCGCCGCGCAGGTGATCGGGGGCGAGGTCGGCGGCGTAGGGGACGAGGACCTGTGCGACGACGGAGGTGGCGCCGGCGACGAGCGCGGCGATGAGCAGGACGGTGAAGGTGGGGGCGAGGCCGCCGGTGGCCATGGCCAGCGCCGTGACGGTGAGCAGGACGGAGACCAGACGGGAGTTCTCGATGCGGTCGCCGAGGGGGACGAGGAACACCATGCCGGCGGCGTAGCCGAGCTGGGTCAGGGTGATCAGCAGGCCGGCGGTCGAGTCCTGGAGCTGGAAGGCCCGGCGCAGCGTCTCCAGGAGTGGCTGGGCGTAGTAGAGGTTGGCGACGGTCAGCCCGCAGGAAGTGGCCAGGAGTACGACCAGCCAACCGGGCGGGGCTTGCTGTCGCGCGTTTGACTCCGGTGTGGCGCGGGCGGCTGTGGGCACGGGCATGGTCCATCTCCGGATACGGACGCGGGGAGGGGCGGAAGCAGGGTCGACTCCACGGATCGGCCGGCCCGGGACCTGCGCCCTGGCCTGAATCGGACACCTCGATCGCTTGAGCGAGCAGCCGACCGATCTAGAATCAAGGTTCCATATTGAACTTCGGTTCAACATAGAACGCGAACGGGTACCATGTCAAACATGAAGAACTCGGGTGACCCGCTGCCCCAAGGGATCGAAATCGGTGCGCTGTCCAGGATCATCCGGCACCACTTCGCCGACCGGATCGAGCAGGTCATCCGCCCTCTGGGACTCACCCTCGGGCAGTGGACGGTGCTGCGGGAGCTGAAGCGGACACCCGGCGCCTCCGCCTCGGAGCTCGCGCGCGCCGCGGTCCACACGCCGCAGGCCGTCAGCCGTCTCGTCCGGACCCTGCAGGAGGAGGGACTGGTGGAGCGCTCCCCGGCCCGGGGCCGGATGGTGGACAACCATCTCACGGCCAAGGGGCACCAGGTGATGGATGAGACCTTCCTCCAGATTGAGGCCCGACTGACTCCGGTACTGGAGAAGTTCGGCAGGGCCAACGCCGAGGAGTTCCGCCGTCTGTCCCATCTCCTCATCGAAGCCCTGGAGGACCCGGCCTGAGCCGGATACCCGGTCCGTCAACACCGGTGGGGCTCAGGCTGCCTACAGCGCGAACGACACCCCCGTCCCGCACCCCCCCGGCTCCCCACGCAGTACTCAGCCGGACGCCTCCGCCGTGGGGAACAGCTCCCGGATCTGATGGAGCACGCCGGGGGAGTCGAGCGCGGAGAAATGCAGGCGCAGGATCGGCCGGGTGGGGCGGTCGTCCCGTAGCCCGGTGGACAAGCGTGCGCGGCCGCCTCCGGTGATGTTCAGAAGGACGCGGGCGCCGCTGGATACGCGGCCCTCCCGTACGGAGCGGCCGAGGCAGGTGACGGCGACCGCGGCCGCGGGTTCGATGTCGATGCCCTCGGTCCGCGCGAAGAGTTCGGTGGCCGCGCGGGCAGCCTTGCCGGAGCAGCGGAGGACGTCTCCGCCGCTCGTGCGCAGCGCCTCCTCGATGCCTCCGCCGAGGTGGTACGGAGGGTGCTGGTTGACGAGTTCGTCCGCGTACACGCGGCCGGTCGCGGCGCGGCGCTCTTCCTTGCCGACCGGGCGGTGCGCTTCGGGGCCTTTGTGCCACAGGCGGTGGACCGGTGCGATTCCCTCGTTCTGGCACATCAGCAGCCGTGGTGTCGCCGAGCCGTAGTGGCCGGAGGCGATCAGCCGGGCGGCCGCCTCGTGGACCGCGATCGCGCCGACCGCGCTCCCGACGGCCTGGACGTAGACCTCGGGCAGCGCTCCCATCGCCTCGACCGCGGACAGCAGGACCGTGGCGAGACCGTCGCGGCGGGCGACGTTCCAGGCCCCGCCCACCGCCCGGAATCCCGGCAACGCCGAAACGCGCTCGGCCAGTTCGATGGCGTCGGCGTAGTCGCCGCCCGTGATCGACACCAGCCGGACGCTGGGCGCGATGTCGGAGACCGTGGCGAAGCGGTGCAGTCCGCTGTCCGGCACGACGAGCAGGCACTCCACCTCGGCCCTGGAGAACACGGACGCGAACGCGGCGGCGGTGTTGCCGACCGACGGGACGACGAGGACGGGAGGCCGCTCGGGCAGGCGGCCGAACACGGCGTAGGCCTCCAGCTCCTTGAACGTGCCGGTCCGCAGATCGGCGCCGCGTTCCGGCCAGTAGCCGTTGAACGCGATCCACAGGTCACCGAGCCCGAGAGCGCGTCCCAGGCCTTCGGCCCGGTAGACGATCGTCCCGCCCGCTCCGGGAAGGGTGCGTACGACCGGCAGCCAGCGCCGGTAGCGGTACAGGCCCTCGGATTCGGGGCTCACGGCGGGCACCCGGTCGTGGTAGCGCGTGCGCAGGAACGCCGGGGCGTGGTTCTCGGGGCACCGCAGCGTGAGTCCGTCGTCGGCCATGGTGTGGTCACAGGCCCGGCAGACGAGGTCGTAGTGGCGTTCGAGTGACTTCGGGACGGCGGTGGTCCGGGCGGTGGTGTTCTGGACAGGGGTGTTCTGGGCAAAGGCTTTCACGTTGAAGGGTGTTCCCGCTGCCCGGCCGGTCGGCATCACGCACCGCTGTCGAGGACGGCTTCCGGCGGCCGCGGCAGGAAGCCCGTCCCGATGAAGTACGTGAGGTACTGGTCCAGCAGTTCGGACCCGACGGGGATTTTGGTGACCTGCGTGCCGGCCAGCCCGCGCAGAAGGCTGGTCAGGTCGGCGCGGAGCCGGTACGCCCCGGTGGTGGGCCGCGGAACGCTGTCCAGCAGCAGGGCAGCGTGAATCGAGGTCCGCTCCGACACCGGCGTCGTCAGCGCCGCGTCCCCGAGCCTCTTTCGCCACTCGTCGTACGGGACGGGCTCAAGGGGATAGCCGAGGGCGGACACCTGGTCGAGCATGGTCACGATCTCGGTCGCTGCCGGTGCGGCGATGTTGTAGACCGTTCCGTCCGCCTGTCGGGTGAGCGCGAGGTGGGTGTACGCCTTGGCGACGAAGTCCACGGGGACCAGGTTCGCCTGGAAGTCGACCCGCGTGGACGGTCGTGCGCCCAGCTCGACGCAGGCCCTGAGGAAGTGCCAGAGCGCGTCGTCGCCGCTCGCCACGCTGGTACGGGAGTCGCCACTGACGTGCGCCGGGCGGTAGACGGCCGTCGGGATGCCCCGTTCACCCGCGAGGCGGATGATCCCTTCCGCGACCCACTTGCTCGCCGCGTAGCCGCTGAACTCCAGCAGGGCAGGATCGCCGCGCCAGGCCTCGGGCAGGACCTCGGGGTCGTCGGGGCCCGCGATGGCCGTACTGAACGTGGAGACATAGTGCACCGGCTTCACCCGATGCAGGGCCGCCAGCCGGCAGATCTCCCGTACCGCCGACACGTTGGCGTTCCTGAGCCGCTCGTACGGTTCGGTGAGGTTGACCCGGGCGCCGTTGTGGAAGATGGCGTCGACCTGTTGCGCGAGGAGGTCGAAGCGCCCCCGGGCCAGTCCCAGGAGGGGCCGCTCCAGATCCCCCGGTACGGGGACGATCCGCCCCTCGAACCGCTCCTCCCACAGCCCGTATCCATCCATACTCCGGTGGATCCGCTTCCGGGCCTCGTCCGGATCGGCCGCCCGCACCAGGCAGAAGACGTCTGCGGCCGTCCGGTCCAGCACCTCGCGGAGGATGAACGAGCCGAGGAAGCCCGTGGCGCCGGTGAGGAGCACGCTCCGCGGGGCCTGTCCGTCCGGGACCCGGGGTGTGCGTCCCTCGGCCGTGATGGCGGGGTCGAGGCGGACGTCGGCGATCAGCCGGTCCGCGGCGGCGGGCAAGCTCGCCGCCGCGCTCGCCGGGCTCCCGTCCAGCAGAGGCGCGAGCGCGGCGACGGTGTCCTGTTCGAAGATCACCTTCAGCGGCAGGGCCGCGGCCAGACGTTCGTTGACGATCCGGACCAGCCGGGTGGCGAGCAGTGAGTGGCCCCCGAGTTGGAAGAAGCCGTCGTCGATGCCGACCCGCTCGACGCCGAGCACCTCGGCGAACAGTTCGCACAGGTGCGCCTCGCGGCGCGAGCGCGGCGCCCGGCCCGTCGTCCCGGCCGGATACTCGGGCACGGGCAGGGCCCGCCGGTCCAGCTTCCCGTTCACCGTGAGCGGCAGTGCGTCCAGCACGACCACGGCGGCAGGCACCATATGGGCCGGCAGCCGGCCGGCGACGGCTGCCCGCAGTTCCGCGGCGCTGTCTTCCCCGCCAGGGGCGGCCAGGACGACATAGGCGGTCAGGCGTTTGTCTCCGGGGGTGTCCTCCCGCACCGCCACCACGGCTCGGGAGACCCGCGCGTCGGCCACGAGGGCCGCCTCGATCTCGGCCGGCTCGATCCGGAAGCCGCGGATCTTGACCTGGTGGTCGGCACGGCCGACGAATTCCACCAGCCCCTCGGGGCTCCACTTCACCACGTCACCGGTGCGGTACATCCGCTCCCCGGACCGGTAGGGGTCGGCGACGAACCGCTCCGCCGTCAGCGCGGCCCGGCCCAGATAGCCGCGTGCCACATGGGCCCCCGCCACGTACAGTTCGCCGGGCACGCCCGGGGGCACGGGGCACAGTCCGGCATCGAGCACGTACACCCGGGTGTTCCAGTAGGGGCGTCCGATCGGGACGGGCCCCCACGGTGTCGGTGTACCGGGCTCCATCCGGTGGTCGAGGCAGTTCACCGTCACCTCGGTCGGGCCGTAGGCGTTCACCACGACGGCGTCCGGGTGGCGCCGCCGCCACGGGGCGAGCGCCTCGCCGGACAGCGCCTCCCCGCCCACGATCAGCGTGCCCGACGGGGATGCCCCGGGCTGGAGCGCCGCCAGCAGGGGGAGGTGCGACGGGGTCACCTTCATGTACGACGGCCGCGGTCCGGACGTCACCTCCTCGTCCAGGTCAGCCAGCCGTACAGCCCCGCCGGAGACCAGCGGGACGTACAGGGCGGTCACCGTCGCGTCGAACGAGATCGAGGCATGGCACAGAGCGGTGCCCCCCGCCACATCGCCGTGCACCGTACGCTCCCGGGCCAGATAGGCGACGACCGACCGGTGTTCGACCACGACGCCCTTGGGCCGGCCGGTGGAGCCGGAGGTGTAGATCACATACGCGGGGTGCTCCGGCCGCAGCCGGCCCCGGCGCTCCGTGCCGGCCAGCGCCTGCTTGCCCGCCGCGGCCAGCGCGGCGGAGACCCCGGGCGTGCCCAGGACGATACGGGGCGGTGCCGCGGGCCCCTCGGGAACCGCGGCCTCCAGCCGGTCCGCCACCGAGGTGTGGGTGAGTACGGCGACCACCCCGGCGTCGGCCGCCGTGCCCGCGATCCGCTCCGCCGGATACGCCGGGTCGATGGGTACGTACGCCCCTCCGGCCTTGAGTACCGCCAGGTAGGCGACGACCAGTGCGGCGGAGCGCCGCATGACCACCGCTACGCGCGACTCGGGTCCCACGCCGCGGGCCACGAGCAACCGGGCCAGTTCGTTCGACCGTTCCTGGAGTTCCGTGTACGTCAGCCGGGCGTCGCCCGACACCACCGCTACGGCGCCGGGAGTGCGAGCGGCCTGTTCGGCGATCAGTTCCGGCACCGTCGTCGCGGGCACCTCACGGGCCGTGTCGTTCCATTCCACCAGGATTTGGTGCCGCTCGGCCTCGCCCAGGGTGGACACCCGGCCCAGCGGGGTGCCGGGAGCGGACTCCAGGGCGGACACCACCCCTTCGGCCGCGGCCAGGAACCGGGTGCGTACCGACTCGGGAACGATCGGCTCCGTCGCCTGCGCGACGACCACGAACCCCGACCCGAGGTCGTCCACGGACACCGTGAGGGGGTAGTTGGTCCGCCCCTTCGCCGAGAGCACCTCGACACCGTCGAACAGCGCCCGGCCGTGCCGGCGGGCGTCACTGTGCCGGTAGTTGAAGAGGGTGGTGAAGAGCGGAGCCGGCGCGGTGACACCACTGGCGCGCTGGGCCACCGCGAGGGACGCGTGCTCGTGCACGAGCAGGTCGGCCAGCTGGGCCCGCATGGCGCCGACCGCTTCCGCCACCGTCACGCCCCGGGTACGGGCCCGTACGGGCAGGGTGTTGATGAACAGGCCGGGGACCCGGTCGGCTCCGGCTCCGGCCCGCATCCGGCCGAACAGCACGGTGCCGAACACGACGTCGTCGCGTCCCGAGACAGCGGCCAGGGTCCGCGCCCAGATCACGTGGAAGACCGTCGCGGGACTGACCCCGTACCGGCGCGCCTGCTCCCGTACCCGGGCCGCGAGTCCGTCGTCCACCGCGCCCCGGGCCTCGCCGACGACACCGGCATCTCCTCGCGCCCGCTCCACACCGAACGGCGCGGTCGGCTCGGTGACGTCGCCGAGGAGTGCCGCGAAGTGCGCCTCGTGCTCCTTCTGCGGGATGCCGAGCAGGGCCTGCGCCACGAAGGCGCGGTAGGGCAACGGTGCGGGCAGGGTGCCCTCCCTTCCGGTGAGGAACGCCCGTACCTCGTCCAGCATCACTTCCAGCGCGGTGTGGTCCTGGATGATGTGGTGCATCCGCAGCAACATGATCCACCGGCTGCCCGGTTCCGCCGTGATGTGCGCGTCCATCAGCGGGGCACGTCCCAGGTCCAGGGCGGTCCCCGCGGCCTCGGCCAGCAGGCGCGTCGCGTCGTCGCCGGCCGCCCGGCCGGGATCGACCTCGATCACCGGAATCCCGGCGTGCCGGTACACCACCTGTACCGGGTGGGGCAGCCCCTGCCAGGCCAGGGCGGTACGCAGCACGTCGTGCCGGTCGACGACGTGCTGCCAGGCGGCCACGAAGGCGTCGAGGCGCGCCCGGGAATCGAACCGGAGGACCTGCTGGAGGAGGTAGGGGTCGTGGCCGTCCCGGGCCTCCAACTGGTGGTGGAAGAAGAGCCCCGCCTGCAAGGGAGCCAGTGGGTAGACGTCGGCCACGTTCGCGGCGCCGCCGGGCACACCGGCCACCGCGTCGGCCAGCTCGCGGGCGGACAGCCCGGAGAACGGCACCATCTCCGGTGTGATCGCCGACGCCCGCTCCGGGATCCGGCACGGTGGCACCTCGACCTCGCCGCGGACCTCGGCGGCGGCCAGCCGGGCCACGGTGGGTGCCGCGAACAGGGTACGTACGTCGACCGCGATGCCCCGGGCGCGCAGCCGCTCCACGAGCGCCACGGCGAGCAGTGAGTGTCCTCCGAGGTCGAAGAAGCTGTCGTCCACTCCGACCCGCTGGAGACCCAGCACCTGGGCGAAAGCCGAGGAGAGGATCTCCTCCCGCACCGACACCGGACCACGGCCACCACCGGACACCGAGCCGTAATCCGGAACCGGCAACGCCCTGCGGTCCAGCTTCCCGTTCACCGTCACGGGCAACGAGTCCAGGACCACCACCGCCGCCGGCACCATGTAATCCGGCAGCAACCGTCCCACGAACTCGCGTACGTCCCCGGGAAATCCCTCATCCGTACCCGCCGGAACAGCGACCACATAAGCCACCAACCGCTTGTCCCCGGGCACGTCATCCCGCACCACCACCGCAGCCTCGGCCACCTGCCCATGTGTGGTGAGAACGGCCTCCACCTCGGCGGGCTCGACCCGGAAGCCCCGAATCTTCACCTGCTCATCCACGCGCCCCACAAACTCCAGCACCCCCGCGGCATTCCACCGCACCACGTCACCCGTGCGGTACATCCGCTCCCCGCGCCCGAACGGGCTCGCTACAAACCGCTCCGCCGTCATACCCGGCTGCCCCACATATCCCCGGGCCATTCCCGCGCCCGCCAGATACAGCTCGCCTGCCACTCCGGCGGGAACCAAGCGCAAACCGTCGTCCAGCACGTACGCCTGCGTGTTGTCCATGGGGCGTCCGATCGGCAGCACCCGGCCCACATCGTCAGGACCGTCCAAGGGGATCTGCACCGAACACAACGTCATCTCCGTCGGACCGTAGAGATTGCGCACGACCACGCCGGGAACGGCCTCCAGCACCCGCCTCGCCGCGATGGCGGGTACGACGTCGCCCCCGGTGTTGACCTCGGCGATACCGGTGAAGGCGGCCGGGTCCTCCTCGGCCACGACCCGGAACAGCCCCGCCGTCATATGGACGTGGGTCAGGGCGTACCGCGTGATCAACGACCGCAGGAGCACCGCGTCGAACTGCGCCTGCGGTGCGAGCGCGACCAGTCCGCCGCTCAGCAACGGCGCCCACATCTCGTACGTCGACGAGTCGAAGGAATGCGGGGAGCGCAGCAGCACCCGCAGCGGCTCCTCGTGACGCCAGCACGCGTCACTCGCCAGATCCACCACGTTCTGATGGGTGATCGCGATCCCCTTCGGCGTCCCGGTCGATCCGGACGTGTGCATGACGTATGCCAGTCGGCCGGGTGTGGCCCGGGGCGGCAGCGCCGATCCGTCTCCGGACGCGTCCGCCGCGACCTCCACGACAACCCCACCCCGCGCCCGGAACGCGAGGGCCGCCCGGTGCCCGCTCATCGCGGCGTCGACCAGCAGCACCTCCGCCGCCGCCTCCTCCATCAGCACCCGCATCCGCTCCGCCGGGGCGCGCGCGTCCAGCGGTACGTACGCCCCGCCCGCCTTCAGCACCGCCAGCAACGCGACCACCAGCTCGGGGGAGCGCTCCATCAGCACGGCCACCCGCGCCTCGCGCTCCACGCCCCGGCCCACGAGCCGCCGCGCCAGCACATTGGAGCGTGCCTCCACCTCCGCGTACGACAGTTCGCGATCCCCGGCCACCAGCGCCGGCGTCGCCGGGGTACGGGCCACCTGGGCCGCGAACAGCTCCGGCACCGTACCCACCGGTGCGTCGCACCCCGTGTCGTTCCACTCCGTCAGCAGGCGGTGCCGCTCCTCCTCGCCCAGGATCCGGAGCCCGCCGACGGACTGTGCGGGGTCGGTGGTGACGGCCTCCAGCACCCTCAGGAGCCGGTGGGCGATTTCCTCCGCGGTGCACGGGTCGAACAGGTCGGTGGCGAAGACGATGTCACCGAGGAGACCGGCCGGTGAGCCGTCGGGCGCGAACCGCTCGGTGAACTGGATGTCCAGGTCGAACTTGGCCGCGGGCCGCCCGGCGGGGAGCTCCTCGGCGCGCAGCCCCGGCAGTTCCAGCGCCGCGGTGGCGGTGTTCTGGACCGCGAGCATCACCTGGAACAGCGGGTGCCGCGCCAGCGACCGCTGCGGCGCGATCTCCTCGACCAGCCGCTCGAAGGGGATGTCCTGGTGCTCGAAGGCGTCCAGGACCGTCTCCCGTACCCGGTCGAGGAGTTCGGTGAACGCCGGGTCTCCCGACACGTCGGTCCGTACGACGAGGGTGTTGACGAAGAACCCGACCAGGTCGTCGGTGGCTTCGTCGGTACGGCCCGCGACCGGACTGCCGATCGGGATGTCGTGGCCGGCGCCCAGCCGGGACAACAGCGCCGCCAGCGACGCCTGCAACAGCATGAACATCGTCACGCCCCGGCGTTGCGCCAACCGGTGCAGCCGGGCGTGCAGCGCGGCCGGAACCTGTACCCCGGTGCGCCCGCCGCGATGGCTCGCCACCGCGGGGCGCGGCCGGTCGACGGGCAGGACGATCTCCTCCGGCGCCCCCGCCAGCTTCTGCCGCCAGTGGGCGAGATGCGAGGCGAGTGCGGAGGGGGCGCCACCGCCGGCCACCGAGCGCTGCCAGAGCGCGAAGTCCGCGTACTGCGCCGGCAACGGCTCCCATACGGGGGCCCGCCCGGTGCGGCGCGCCGCGTAGGCCTTCGACAGGTCCCGCCACAGCGGTCCCATCGACCAGGCGTCTCCCGCGATGTGGTGCACGACCAGCACGAGGACGTGCTCCCGGGGCCGGTCCGCCTCGCCGCCGGGCGGGCCGTGGTCCGGCGCGATCGACAGCAGCGCCGCCCGGACGGGAAGTTCCGCCGTGAGGTCGAAGGTGTGGGAGGCGGCCCGGGTCACCCGCGCGTCCAGATCCTCCCGCGAGGTCTCGGTCACGGCCAGGTCCAGGCGCGCCGCCTCCGGAGGAAGGATGCGCTGCCACGGCCCGCCCTGGGCCGGCGGATAGACCGTGCGCAGGACCTCGTGCCTGGCCACCACGTCCGCGAGCGCGTCCGACAGGGCCCGCACGTTCAGCCGACCGGTCAGCCGCACGGCGATCGGAACGTTGTAGGTGGTGTTCGGGCCCTCCAACTGCGAGAGGAACCAGAGCCGCTGCTGGGCGAAGGAGAGCGGAAGCCGGTCGGGCCTGGGGCCCGCCACCAGGGGTGCGCACGCGGGGCGGGTGCCACGCAGGCACCGGGCGAGCCCGGCCACGGTCGGCGTGTCGAACGCCTGCCTGATCGGGACCTCGACGTTCAGGATCGCCCTGATCCTGCTGATCAGGCGGATCGCCAGGAGTGAGTGTCCTCCGAGGTCGAAGAAGCTGTCGTCCACTCCGACCCGCTCCAGCCCCAGTACCTGGGCGAAGGCGGCGGAAAGCAGCTCCTCCCGCACGGTTGCGGGACCACGGTCGCCTTCCGGCACGGACCGGTGATCCGGATCCGGCAACGCCCGGCGGTCCAGTTTCCCGTTCACCGTCACGGGCAATGAGTCCAGGACCACCACCGCAGCCGGCACCATGTAATCCGGCAGCAACTGCCGGGCATACCCTCTTACGTCCCCGGAAACGTCCCCACCTGCGCCCGCGGAACCCGCGACGACATAAGCCACCAGCTGTTTGTCTCCCGGTGTGTCCTCCCGCACCACCACCGCGGCCTCGGCCACCAGCTCATGTGAGGTGAGAACGGCCTCCACCTCGGCGGGCTCGACCCGGAAGCCCCGGATCTTCACCTGGTCGTCGGCGCGCCCCATGAACTCCAGCGCCCCGTCGGCATTCCACCGCACCACGTCACCCGTGCGGTACATGCGCGCTCCGCGCCCGAATGGATTCGCTACAAACCGCTCCGCCGTCATACCCGGCTGCCCCACATATCCCCGGGCCATTCCCGCGCCCGCCAGATACAGCTCGCCCGCCACTCCGGCGGGAACCAAGCGCAATGCGCCGTCCAGCACATACGCCTGCGTGTTGTCCATGGGGCGTCCGATCGGCAACACCCGGCCCACATCACCTGGACCGTCCAAGGGGATCTGCACCGAACACAACGTCATCTCCGTCGGGCCGTATGTGTTCCGTACCCTGATCCCCGGTACGGCCTCCAGCACACGGCGCGCGGCAGCGGCAGGTACGACGTCACCGCCGGTGTGGACTTCGGCGACACCGGTGAACGCGGTCGGGTCCTCCTCGGCCACGACCCGGAACAGCCCTGCCGTGACATGGACGTGGGTCAGGGCGTACCGCGTGATCAACGACCGCAGGAGCACCGCGTCGAACTGCGCCTGCGGTGCGAGCGCGACCAGTCCGCCGCTCAGCAACGGCGCCCACACCTCGTAGGTGGAGGCGTCGAAGGAATGCGGGGAGCGCAGCAGCACCCGCAGTGGCTCCTCGTAGCGCCAGCACGTGTCACCCGCCAGGTCCACCACGTTCTGATGGGTGATCGCGACGCCCTTCGGCGTCCCGGTCGAACCGGACGTGTACATGACGTACGCGGACTGATCCGGTACGCACCGGGCCGGCAGCGCCCGCCCGTCACCGCCGATGCCGGGTCCGGCCTCGACCACGCGGACACCCGACGTGGCCGCGTGCCGCGCGAAACCGCTTCCGCCGGCCCCGGCGTCGACCAGCAGCACACCGGCCCCGGCCTCCGCGAGCAGCCGCCGCATCCGCTCCGCCGGGGCGCGCTCGTCCAGCGGCACGTACGCCCCGCCCGCCTTCAGCACCGCCAGCAACGCGACCACCAGCTCGGGGGAGCGCTCCATCAGCACGGCCACCGTGGACTCCGGCCCCACCTCATGATCCGCCAGCAGACGCGCGAGCCGGTCGGACCGCTCGTCCAGCTCCCTGTACGACAACCGCTCCGCCGCGGACGCCACCGCCACCGCGTCGGGGGTGCGGGCCACCTGGGCGGCGAAGACTCCCGGCACCGTGGTGGCCGGCACCTCGCGCGCGGTGTCGTTCCACTCCACCAGCACACGATGCCGCTCGGCCTTGCCCAGCAGCTCGACCGCGCCGAACGGACTGTCCGGGTCCAGCGTGGCGAGACCGTCCAGGAACCGTGCGAACCTCCCGGCGTGCAGCGCGACGTCATCGGCGCGGTACAGCGCGGGATTCGCGTCCACGTAGAGGTGCATTCCGTCCGACTTGCGATCGTGCACGACGAACGCCAGATCCTCGACGGGAATGTTGGCGATGTTGTGCGCGGTGGTCCGGTGGCCGGCAAACGTGATGTCGAACGGGGCCGGCTGAATATTCACATGAGGGCCGGACAGGGGCTCGTCCGAATTCGTGAGGCCGCGATCCCGCCTCATCTGCTCCAGCCGGTAGCGCTGATGACGCAGGGCCGCGCTGACGGCCGCCCTCGCCTCTTTGGCGAACTCGCGCAGGCTCTTTTCCGGCGCCACCTTCAATCGCAGCGGCAGGATGTTCGCCATCATGCCCGGAACCGACCGGGTCTCCTCCTCCACTCGGGCGGTCACCGGCAGGCCCAGGACGACGGTCCCGGCCCCTGTGGCCCGATGGAGATAGGCCGCGGTGGCCGCGATCACCAGCACGGGCCAGTGCACACCGAGACGCCGGGTCGCTCCCCGCAGACGTGCGGCCTGACCGGGGGACAGGTCCGCGGTGTGCCGCAGGTTCGCGTGGGACGCGGGCGCGGACCGGCCGGCGAGGGTGACGGGTGCGGGCTGGTCGGCCAGTTGCTCCCGCCAGTACTCGCGGTCCCGGGCGTACTGTCCGGAGCGCCGGTATGCCTCGTCCGCCTCCACCAGCTGCCGGTAAGGCGGCAGGGCCGGGCCTGTGGCGGAGCCCCCCTCGGCCAGCGCGGTGTAGATCTCCGCCATGCGGCGCGCGATCAGTGTGTTGCCGTGGCCGTCCTGAAGAGCGTGGTGGAACACCTGTGCCCAATAGAAGTGGTCGGGGGCGGCGCGGAACAGGACCGTCGTGCTGTGCGGGTCGCGCGCCAGGTCGATCCGGCGGGCCAGCTCGGTGTGCGTCCAGGCCTGTACGGAGCCCCAGGGGTCGCTCTCCTCGCTGACGTCCACCAGCCGCGGCTGCTCCCCGGAGCCCGGGAACTGGCGCAGGCCCTCCGGCGTCCGGGTGATCAGCAACCGGCCCGACTCGTTCTCGTCGAGGAGCTGCTCCGCGGCCCGCTGGAACAGGCCGGTGTCGATCGCACCGTGGATCTCCAGGATCTCCGCGCATCGATAGGTGTGATGTCCCGGAGTCAGGTGCTGGGCGAACCACATGCCCTCCTGAGCCGCGGTCAGCCTGAGGAGATCCTCACCAGATCGATCCACGCCACTCATCCCAACCACTCGACGGTGTTCCCTCAACCATCCGGTGCCGCGTCGTTCCGGCGATATCAGCGTTCGCCGCCGTTACGGTCGCAATGAAGCGGCCGCCGCGGGCCTTTCCGAAGCGGCGGGGATGTAACTGTGGACACCACTGATGTTCCGGCCGGCGGTTTTCTGGATTCTTGAGCCAGGAGCACGGTGGCGCGCTCCGTGCCCGGCGAAGCACTGCTACCGAGGGCCTGACGCGAGGGCCGACGAGGCCCGGCGACCGTTCGGGCGGGGTACGGCACGGCGCTGACGTAAGGAGAACGCCGAACCCCGCGGAGCAGGACGGTTCACAGAAAGGCATCAGCACATGACGGCCATCCGGGATGAACTGTCGAAGATGGCCGCAACGGAGTTCCCGTTGACGAGGAAACGCGCCTATATGGATGCCGCCTGTATCGGTGTGGCCGCGCAGCGCACCGTGGACGCCGTCACGCATTTCACCGAACGGACGCAGTGGATTCCGGCGGATTCGGGCACGGCCCACCACGGCGAGCTGAATACGGCGCGGGACGCGGCCCGTCCGCGCGCGGCACATCTCATCGGCGCACAGCCGCAGGACATCGCACTCGTCGAGAGCGCCACCCACGGTCTGTCGATCGCCGCCCAGGCGTTACCGCTCAAGCCCGGGGACGCCGTGGCCCTCGCGGACCTCGAATACATCCAGATGGGCGTCACCTGGTCGCAGTTGGCGCGCAGCGGCATCGGCATCCGCCGGATTCCGCACACCGGGGGAGAGGTCCCGGTCGATGTCCTGCGTGCCTGTCTCGACAAGAACGTGGCGGTCCTCGCGCTGAGTTCCGTGCAATGGACCAACGGTTTCCGTGCGGACCTCGCCGCCGTGTCCGAGATGTGCCGCAGCCGTGGCATCTGGCTGGTGGTCGACGCCGCCCAGCACGTCGGTGCCCTCCCGTTCGACGTGTCCGAGGCACCCGTGGACATCCTGGTGTGCAGCGGACACAAGTGGCTCAACTCGCCCTTCGGCACCGGGTTCCTCTATCTCGCGCCCGACATCCGTGAGCGACTGCACCGCCCGATGTCCGGGTTCTTCGCGGCCGAGCCGCCCGCCGACACCTGGGGCGAGGCCTTCCTGCGTCCCGACACCAGCCCCTTCCAGGACTTCACGTACACCGGCGACGCGCGGGCCTGGGAGATCGGCGGCACCGCGAACTACCCCGGAGGCATCGCGCTGGCCTCCGCCCTCGACCTGGTGATCGACGTCGGGCCGCCGGTGATGGCCGACCACATCATCGCGCTCACCGACCGGCTGCTCGCCGGGCTGGACCGCCTGGGCCTCGTCGTGGTCACGCCCCGCCGTCGGCGCAACCGTTCCGGCATCGTCACGTTCACGCTGGGCACGAGCAAGGCGGACACCGCCCTGATGAACTGTCTGGGCGGGGCCGGTGTCGCGGTGAGCGTGCGGTACACGGCCGGGGTGGGCGGCATCAGGGTCTCCTGCCACTGGTTCAACTCGTCGTCGGACGTCGGTCTGCTCCTCGATGTGGTGGGGCACTTCATACGCCGCTGACGGGAGCGGAACACCGGTGCCGACACGCGGTGCCCGGTCAGGAAGCCGTCAGGACCAGCGCCGCGTTGTGACCGCCGAACCCCATCGAGGTACTGACGGCGACGTCGACCGGAGCGCCGCGCGCCGCGCCGCTCACCACATCGATCTCGACTTCCGGGTCGAGCCGGGTGAGGTTGGCGGTGGGCGGCACGCTGCGGTGTTCGACGGCGAGTGCGGTGTAGGCGGCCTCGATCGCGCCGCACGCACCCAGCGTATGACCGATGACTCCCTTGGTGGACGTGATGAGGGGCCGATCGCCCAGCACCCGGCGCAGCATCCGGCCCTCGGCGACATCGTTGAGCACGGTCGCCGTGCCATGGGCGTTGACGTGGTCCACGTCCGACGGCCCGAGTCCGGCGTCCGACAGGGCGACGCGCAGCGCCCGCTCGATGCCGTGGCCGCCCGGATCCGGCGCGGTGGGGTGGTGGGCGTCCGAGGCGCTGCCGTATCCGCGGAGCACGGCGTGGGCCCTGGCGCCCCGGGCCCTGGCGTCCGCGGTCCGTTCGAGGACCAGCACGCCCGCGCCCTCGGCGGCCACGAAGCCGTCCCTGCCCGCGTCGAAGGGGCGGCAGGCCCGGCCGGGTTCGTCCGTACGCCCGGACAGCGCGCCCATCTTGCCGAGCGCGGCGACGACAAACGGTGTCAGCGCGGACTCGGTGCCGCCGGCCACGACCACGTCGCAGACGCCCGAGCGCAGGAGTTCGCGTGCCGTGCCCAGCGCGGTGCTCCCCGCGGCGCACGCGGCGGCACTGACCTCGCCGGGGCCCTTCGCCCCGATGTCGATCGCCACCTGACCGGCGACCATGTTCACCATGAACATAGGGATCGTGAGCGGGGAGACCTTGCGTGGCCCCCGCTCCAGCAGTGTGGTGTGCTGGCGTTCCAGGGACTGCATCCCGCCGAGTGAGTTGCCGAGCACGACCCCCACACGGGTGCCGTCCCACCGCGCCGGGTCCCAGCCCGCGTCCGCCAGGGCCTGGCGCGCGGCGACGATCGCCAACTGCGCGAACCGGTCGAGTCCCCACGCGGAGAAGCCCCCGAGGAGGGCTTCGGCGTCGAAACCCGGTACCCGGCAGGTGACGCCGATCGGCAGGCCGCGCAGTGTCTCGTCCGCCGCCGCACACGAGCGGCCCGATGTGACGCGGTCCCAGTTCTCCTCGACCCCGATGCCGGCCGGCGTCACCAGGCCGAGCCCGGTGACCGCCGCGCCGAACGGCGTCTTCCCTCCGGACATCAGAGCGTGGCCTCCCGTGCCTCGACGAGCGCGGCGGCCTCGTGCAGGGTCATCGAGGCGGTCAGCTCGCCCTCGTCGATCAGGACCCCGAACTCGTCCTCCAGGGCGAGCCCCAGCTCGACCAGGGTCAGGGAGTCGAATCTGAGCGCCCCGAACACGGATTCCGGGCGGATCGCCGCCCGCTCGACCTTGAACCTGGTGGACAGCACCGCGGCCATCCGCTCTTCAGTGGCATTCACACCGTCGCTCCTTACGTGTGAGGCGCGCTGCCCATGGGCCGGCTCCGACCGCGCCCCGTACCTGTCCCGGGCCCATGGCGGATCAGTCCCACGCGTGGGACCTGAGCAGGTCCCGGTTCCGGAGGATCTTCCCGCTCCTGTTGCGGGGCAGGGCGGCCGACGTGAAGATGACCTTCGGAACCTTGAACGGGCTCAGGTTCCGCCGACACCAGCGGATCAGTTCGTCGGACGGCGGAAGCCCCGCGCCTCCCACATACGCCTCGATCGCGCCGCTGTGGACGACGACCGCCTCCTGGATCGCCGGATGCTCCCGCAGCACCCCTTCGATCTCGGCGAGATCGACCTTCATGCCCCCCACCGTGGTGACGGAGTCCAGGCGCCCGAGAATCGCGAGCGCTCCCGTCGACTCGTCCAGCGCGCACCGGTCGTAGGTCCGCAGCCAGCCGTCCGAGTAACGGCCGGCGCCGCCGTACAGGTACGGCGAGCGGTCGAGCCGTACGTAGAGTTCCGACTCCACGGATTTGAGTTCCACCGTGTCGCCGGCCGGGCGGCCGACCCACGGCGCACGGCTCCTGGACCCGGTCAGGTCGCCGGTCACCATGCCCGTCTCCGTCATCCCGTAGATCTGCCCGACAGGCACGCCGTATCTCTCCAGAAAGCGGTCGTAGGCGGCCTCCGGGAGCGGTTCGCCGGCCGACATGGCGACCCGCAGCGACCGCAAGGGGCGGCCGGAGGCACGCGACAACAGGTCGAAGTGGAAGGGGATTCCGAAGACGGCGTGCACATCGGCCTCCCGGCCGGTCTCCAGTACCGCGCCGATGCGGGTGCTGACCGGGAACACGAGTTCCGCGCCCGAGCTGAGCGCGTGCAGGAACCCTCCGACGAGCCCCACGGTGTGCACGAGCGAGTTCAGCAGGAGGATGCGTTCCCCCCGGCCGGGCATTCCGTCCAGGGAGGCGTAGCGTACGAGTTCGTCCCGCAGCGACCGGCCGGTGCGTCCGATGACCTTGGGCACACCGGTGGACCCGGAAGTGAACTGCACCAGGCAGATGTCCTCGTCCGCGGGACGGCCGCCGGGCCGGGTGGAGAGTTCGAGCGGGCTCTCCTCCACGAGCCCCCTGCCGCCGTCCTCCGGGCCCGCCGCGGCAACCACGAACTGCGGCTCGCACAGCGCGAAGAGACGCTCCCGCTCGCCGGGCGGGGTGCGGGCGTCGATCAGGATCACCTGCGCGCCGACGGACCACAGGCCGACCAGGGCCTGCATCAAGGTGAACCCGGGCGGCACGTACACGGCGACGGATGCCCCCGGACCGATGCCCGCACCGCGGAACCGGCCCGCCAGCTCCCGCGCACCGGAACGTAGTCCGCCGCGGGTGAGACGCCCACGAATCCGGGCCAGTGGGGCGCCCTCGGACTCCCGGCCCAGAAGGTCTTCGCCCCACCACGCTCGTGCGGCCATGGGCGCCTCCACGTCGGCCGGGAAGTTCTCGGCCAGATGGAGGTGGATGTCCCTGACCGAGGCGAATCCCTGAAGAACGGCCCGCTCCGGTTCGAGTTCGATGCCGTGGCGCTCCTCCAGGAGGTGCTGGAGCACGGCGAACGAGAAGGAGTCCATGGCGAGAGGGGTTTCGTAACCGACCTCTCCGGACGCCTGCATGGACAGGGCTTCCGTCACGATCCTCTGAAGGTCGCTCTTCCTGATCACCGTAAGGATTCCTCTCGCCACACCATGGACGGGTGCCTGTGGGGACCGTGAGACATCGGTCGTGTACTGCTCGCTGCCGTATGCGTCGGCTGTCGCGGGGCTCCGCTTGCTCGTCACGGGCCGGTGGCGGCCCCCGGGCTCAGGTCCCCGGTCCGGCCCGGACGCCCTCGCGCCGTGTCTGCTCCGCGACCAGGTCCGCCAGCCGGTCGAGACCCGTGCTGATCTCCGTGGGTGTCAAAAGGCTGCACGAAAGCCGTAGTTGGTGGTCGCCCGCGCCGGGCTCCGCGTAGAAGTGCCCCATCGGCGTCCACAGAACGCGATGCACGCGCGCGGAGCGTTCGAGTGTCTCGTCGACGGCGCGGAACGGTACGGAGAGCACGACGAAGAACCCTCCGGTCGGTACGTTCCAGCGGACGCCTTGGCCCCGGCCGGCCGGGAAGCGCTTTTGCAGGCCGTCGCAGACGAGGTCCAAGTTGCGCCGGTACGAAGCCCGTACCCCCGCGTTGGCCTCGAAGAGGCTGAAGTCGTGCTCCAGAAGCTGTCCCGCGACGAGCGCCTGGCTGATCGGCGAGGTGTTGACCGTCACCATACTTTTGATCTTCGCCAGTTCGTCGGCCAGGTACCCGGTGACCCGCCCCCGTACGGTCACCCGCTGGTCGGCCACGGCGAAGCCGACCCGAACGCCGGGCGACGCCGTTTTCGCGAACGATCCGAGGTAGATGACGCCGGCCCCCTCGTCGAGCGCCTTGAGCGTGGGCAGCCGGTCGCCGTGCCCCGTGAAGTGGCCGTAGGGATTGTCCTCCAGGAGCAGCAGGTTCTCCCGCGCCGCCACCTCGATGAGCCGGAGGCGGGTCGGGATGTCCAGGGATGTTCCGGTGGGGTTGGAGAAATCCGGTACCAGGTACAGGCAGCGGGGCCGCAGCCCTTCGCGGTGCGTCGCGCGCAGTCGCTCCCGCAGGTCGTCGATGTCGATCCCGTGCTCTCCCGACGCCACCGGCACCACCGGCATCCCGACCAGCCTCGCGGCGCCGGTGAATCCCGCGTAGGTCGGTGACACCGCGAGCGCCACGTCCCGCCCGTCCCGGCGCAGCGCGCGCAGGACCAGCAGCATCGCCTCCTGGGCGCCGACAGTGACGACGATGGACTCGGGGTCGGCCACGATGCCCTCGTCGACCGCCAAGTGGCGGGCGACCAGGTCGCGCACGATGCCCTTGGTCCGCCCGTACTGGAACAGGGCGCGGACGATCTGCCGGTCGTCGCAGTGCCGATCCGATGCCAGGAACGCGCAGTACCGCCGCACATAGCGGTCGAGATCACCGACGTGGAAGAAGTCCTCCGAAGGGCGTCCCGCGGCGAAGGAGACCGCGTCCGGGTAGCGGTCGGCCACCTCGTTCAGGAAGGTGACCGAGTCCATCAACGGGTCACCCACCACCGCGCTCAGGTCCGACAATTCCATGCCGCCCACTCTGCGGCCGATCGGCGGGGTGCGACTATCGGCGATGTCCACCGTTACATCAGTGTCGCCGGCTGCTCGACGCAATCGGCCACGTGGCGCAGGAAGCCACCCGCGACACCGCCGTCACAGACGCGGTGGTCGAACGTCAGGGACAGCTGGACGACCTGGCGTACGGCCAGTTCGCCGTGGTGCACCCAGGGCCTGGGCATGATCCGGCCGACGCCGAGCATGGCGGCCTCGGGATGGTTGATGATCGGGGTGGCACCGTCGACGCCGAAGACACCGTAGTTGTTGAGTGTGAAGGTGCCGCCGGCCATCTCGGCGGGCGCCAGCGCCCCCTGCACGGCCCGGTCGGTGAGGCGCGCCAACTCCTGCGCAAGCGATGCGGCGGAGCGGGTGTGCGCGTCGCGCACGACCGGCACGACCAGGCCCCTGTCGGTCTGCGCGGCGAAACCGAGGTGCACGGCGGGCAGCCGCACGACCTCCCGGGCTGCCGAATCCACCGTGGCGTTCAGCTCGGGAAACCGGCCGAGCGCCGCCGTGCAGAGGCGGGCGAGCAGCGCGAGCAGGGAGATCTTCGAGCCGCCCGCCGCGTTCCGCACGGCGCGGGCCGCCATCAACTCCGTCGCGTCCGCGTCCACCCAGCAGGTCGCCTCGGGAATCTCCCGTCGGCTGCGGGTCATCTTCTCCGCGACCGCACCCCGCACACCCTTGAGCGGCACCCGCGCGCCCACCGCCGCAGCAGCGGCGGGGGAGGCCGGCCCCCTTGAGGCGGACTGCGGGCTCCGGGCCTCCGCCCTTCCCTGCCCGATCGCCCACTCCACGTCCGCCCGCAGGATCAGCCCCTGACGCCCCGACCCCGCCAGCTGCCGCAGATCGAGACCGTGCTGCCTGGCCAGCCGCCGCACCAGCGGCGACACCACTGGCACCGGCCCGGCCGCAACGGCCGCACTCCGAGCGCCCGTGCTCGCCACTGGACCACTGTCCACGGGCGCGCCCTCCAGCGGGGAGCCGTGGGCCCGCAGGCCGTCGGGCGCCACCCGTCGGCGGCGCGCGGAAGGTGCCGCCGTGCCGTAACCGACCAGCACATTTCCCGACGTGTCACCCTCGCCCGGCCCGCCGTCGGCAGGGCCGGACGAGGTCTTTGCCCGTGGCACCGCGCCGGGCACCGGCTCCGTGCCACCGCCGACGGCGACCGTCATCAGCCGGGCCCCGACCGGAAGTTCACTGCCCTCCTCGCCGAAGCGCGCCGTCACCACCCCGTCATACGGACAGGGCACCTCCACCCGCGCCTTCGACGTCTCCACCTCCACCACCGGCTGATCCACCACGACGACATCGCCGACCCCCACCAGCCAGCTCACGATCTCCGCCTCGGTCAGCCCTTGGCCGAGATCGGGCAGCCGGAACTCAAGCACCTGCGCCATCAGCTCCCGGCCTCCCACTGGAGCCGCGCGACCGCGTCCAGCACCCGGTCCGCCCCGGGAAGGTGATGGCGCTCCAGCATCGGCGGCGGATAAGGGATGTCGAATCCGGCCACCCGCAACACCGGCGCCTCCAGATGATGGAAGCACCGCTCACTCACCCGCGCCGCGATCTCTCCTCCAGGACCACCAAAACCCGCCGCCTCATGCACCACCACCGCACGCCCCGTGCGCCGCACCGACCGCACCACCGTCTCGTCGTCGAAGGGCACCAGCGACCTGAGGTCCACCACCTCCAGATCCCAGCCCTCGGCGCACCCCGCCCGCGCCGCCTCCAGACACACCGGCACACTCGGCCCGTACGTGATCAGCGTGGCGCTGGAACCAGCACGCCGCACCACGGCCCTGCCGATCGGCCCCACGGCCGCCGGCGCCCCCGGCGACCACCGCGCCTTCGACCAGTAGAGCCGTTTCGGCTCCAGGAACACCACCGGGTCGTCCGAGGCGATGGCCGCCCGCAGCAGCCCGTAGGCGTCCTCCACGGTCGCCGGTGTGACGACGTGCAGACCCGGCGTGGCCATGTAGTAGGCCTCCGACGAGTCGCTGTGGTGCTCGACCCCGCCGATGCCGCCGCCGTAGGGGATGCGTACGGTCAGTGGCATCCGCATCGCGCCGCCCGTACGGTTGCGCATCTTGGCCACATGGCTCACCAACTGCTCGAACGACGGGTAGGCGAAGGCATCGAACTGCATCTCCACCACCGGCCGCAGCCCGTACATGGCCATGCCGACCGCTGTGCCGAGGATGCCGGCCTCCGCGAGCGGGGTGTCCGTGCACCGGTCGTCGCCGAACTCCTCCGCCAGGCCGTCCGTGATGCGGAAGACGCCGCCGAGCGTGCCGACGTCCTCCCCCAACACGTGGACCGAGGGGTCCTCGGCCATCGCGTCGCGCAAGGCGCGCCGCAACGCCTGAGCCATCGTGGCCGGCTTCTGCGCACCCGCGGCCGGCCGCCCCGCGACCGTGGTCATCGGGCGTCCCCCCGCCCCGGCGCCCCGGCCGCATCCGCCGCCGCGTCCAGTTCCGCCCGCAGGCCCCGCGCCTGCTCCTCCAACTGGCCCGTACGGTGCGCGTACACCTGCCCGAACAAGTCCATCGGGTCGAGCACCGGATCCGCGTTCATCCGCTCCCGCAGGCGCGCGGCCATCTCCTCCGCCTCCCGGGCCACCCGAGCCGCCGTCCCGTCGTCCAGCAGGCCCCGGCACCGCAGCGCACCCTCCAGCAGCACCAACGGGTCGTACGCGAGCCAAGCGGCCACCTCGTCGTCCTCGCGGTACCGCGTCGCGTCGTCCGCGTTCGTATGGGCCTCCACCCGGTACGTGACGGCCTCGACGAGCGTCGGGCCCCCACCGCCGCGCGCCCGCTCCACCGCCTCGGTGAGGACCGTGTGGACGGCCGCCACGTCGTTGCCGTCGACCAGCCGGCCCGGCATCCCGTACCCGACGGCCTTGTGCGCCAGCGTCGGAGCCGCGCTCTGCTTCGCCAGCGGCACGGAGATCGCGAAGCCGTTGTTCTGGACGAGGAAGACCACGGGCGCCCGCCACACGGCCGCGAAATTCATGGCCTCGTGGAAATCGCCTTCGCTGGTTCCGCCGTCGCCGACGAGGGCGAGCGCCACCACGTCATCGCCCATGAGGCGGGCAGCGTGCGCGAGCCCCACGGCATGGGGCAGCTGCGTCGCGAGCGGAGTGGACAACGGTGCGACACGGTGCCGGTACGGGTCGTACCCCGTGTGCCGGTCGCCGCGCAGCAACGTCAGGGCCTCCACCGGGTCCACGCCACGGGCGACCACGGCCAGCGCGTCGCGGTAGCTGGGGAACAGCCAGTCGCGCTCGGCGAGGACGGCCGCCGCTGCCACCTGGCACGCCTCCTGACCGGTGCTCGACGGGTACACCGCGAGTCTGCCCTGCCGCGTCAGCGCCGTGGCCTGCGTGTTGAACCTGCGCCCCCGTACCAGCCCGCCGTGGAGGCGCAGCAACAGGGCGGGATCGGCCGCGGCCTCGGCCGGAGTGCCGATCACACGTACCGGCCGTTCGTCGGGGAGCAGAGCCGCCGCGGCGGGACACTCCCGTCGGTAGGGCGGTACGGGCCGATCGGCCGGGGCGGGCCCGCCCCGCGACGTGGTCCTGCTGTTCTTCACGCGTGTGCCTCCTCCTTGCGGTGGCCGGACTCCGCGTCGTGGGAGCCGGCGGGACCCGGGGGCCGTGCGGGGCGAAGCGGGCCGTGCCGGGCCGGGCGCCGCACACCGCCACCGAACGGGCGGCACCGAACCGGAGAGGGGGACCGAGCGGTCCGTGGGAGTCAGGAGCCGGCGTCGAGCCGCACCCCGGCGGGTGTCTCAGGTACCGTCCGGGTGCCGGCGCGACCGGTTGATCCATGTCCGTTCCAGATTGGCGATGAGGTCGGGGCTGTACATGCGCACGGCCTGCTCGATCGCGTATACGGCCATGTACTGGCGGAAGACGTCCAACGGCTCCTCACCGATCGCCAGCATCCGCTTGTTCGCCGCGACCGCCGGATTGTCCAGGTGCGCCGCCCCCCGCTCCACCGCCGCGTCCAGCTCCCGCGCCGGCACGACCTGGTCGCACAGCGACGACGCCTGCGGATCCTGGGCCCGCAGCCGCCGTCCCCAGAAGATCATCTGCCTGCTCGCCCGACTGCCCATCGCATGGACCAGCCGCAGATTCGCGGCCCCGGGCACCAGCCCCTCGTCCATCGCGGGCAGGCTGAACCACGCGTCCTCGGCGGACACCACCCGGTCCAGCGCCAGCAGAATCTGCGTGCCGCCACCGATCGCGAACGAATCCACCGCCCCCACCCACGGCTTGACCACGCCGCGCGGCAGCCCTTCGGGGCCGTCCTCCCCGTGGTGCAACCCGTGGACGAACTTGGCCAGGTAGCCGACTTCGCGCCGCAGCATGAAGCCCACGAGGGAGATCCTTCCCTGGAACAGGTGGGTCAGGTTGATGCCCGCGCTGAACACCCGCCGGCCCCGGTGGGCAGGGTGCGACATCACGCCTCCCCGCAGGACGCCCACCCGGCTGTCCTCGTCCAGCAGCACGAGGTCCGTCGCCGTCTCCAGAGCGTCGACCAGGGCGTCGTCCTCCGCGTTCAGGTACGCGTCGTTGCACACCTCCACCTGAGCGATCCCGTCCCTCCGGGACACCGAGACGACCTCCAGATCCGCACGGCCGGTGGCACGGAACCCGGGCAGCGCCGCGAGTGACCGCCGTGTCGGCCGCAGCATCGAACGCAACAGGTGCGGCCCCGCGACAGCCGAGCCGAACAGCGCCTGGAAGAGCAGGCCCTGGTCGATCTCCCACCCCTCCTTGTCCCATTGCGGCAACCGCGCCTCCGCCGTCAGGCGCTCGGGACCCGGCACGAGCCCCGGACAGTGCTCGGCGGCCAGAACGGCGACCTCCTCCACGCGCAACGACCGGGTGAGCCCCTCGGTCAGTTCCGCGTAGAGCCGCTCGGCATGGAGGCCCAGGAATCTCCGGCGCAGCAGACGGGCGCGCTCGTGCAGGCCCTCGCCGTGCAGCCGCTGGTCCTGCGACCGCTTCGCCTTCGGCGGCAGCGCGTCCACCGCCCGCACAAGCTCCGTGAGGGAACGGGACACCCGCTGTCGATCCGTGCCGAATTCACCACTCGGCGTGGGAAGGTCATGGCGGTTGGCGATACAGCCGTCCTTCTGGGCAGAACGCTCCGCCCCGCGGGGGGCCGGGGCATCGGCGCCCCCTCCGGCCGAGAGCCGGGTTGTGGACGGCTTGACTGCCGGTGACACCCGCACCGACGTGGCGTCCGGATCCGAAAGTTCCATACGGCCCACTCTCTGTCCGGTCGTGCACCCCGGACCATCCGCGATGACCGCCGTTACGTGCGCGCGAACTCCGGGGCCGGGGGCCGGGCACGGCTCGGGGGCCCGGCGCCGCCCGGCGTGCCGAACCGGTCACCGGTGCAGTTTGGCGAGGACGTCGGGGCTGTAGGCCCGTAGCGCCTGTCGCAGTGCGAACTCGGCCAGGTAGGCACGGAGTTCCTCCGCGGGTTCATCCGCCAGGTTCAGCATGGCCCGGTTGGCCACCACGGCCGGCTCGGCCAGCCGGGCCACCGACTCGGCCACCGCGGCGTCGAGTGCGTCCGGGGCTACGACCTCGTCGAAGACCAGGCTCGCCCCCGGTTCGCCCGCCTCGATCCGGCGGCCCCACAGGACGACCCGGCGTGCCTGACGAGCGCCGAGGAAACGGGTCAGCCGCAGGTTGGCCACGCCCGGCACGATGCCCTCCTGAGCGGCGGGGAGGCTGAAGTAGGCGTCGCCCGCCGCCAGCACCCGGTCGCAGGCCAGCAGGATCTGGGCCCCGCCGCCGATGGCGAACCCGTCCACCACGCCGAGCCAGGGCTTCTGCACCTCCGTGCCCGGCCAGGGCGCGTCCGGCCGCAGCAGGCCGCGCATCAGCTTGCTGATGAAGCCCAGCTCCCGACCGAGGAGGAAGTCCACGAAGGAGATGTTGCCCGCGCGCAGCTCCTTGAGGTTGATGCCGGCGCTGAAGACCCGTCGGCCGGCGTACCGGGGATGGGTCATGAAGCCGCCCCTGAGTACGCCGACGCGCACCTGAGGATCGAGCAGGACGAGGTCGACCAGGGTCTCCAGGTCGGTGACGTACTGGTTGTCCTCCGCATTGAGGCAGTGCCCGTTGGTGATGGTCACGAAGCCCGCACCGCGACGGCGTTCGAGCCGCGCCGCCTTGAGGACCGCCTCGCCGGTGTCCCGGAAACCCGGCAGCAGCTCCAGCGCACGCGGGGTCGGGCGCAGCATCGACTCCATGAGGTGGGTGCCCGGGCCGGGAGCGCGCAACAGGGCGCGGAAGAGGATTCCCTGATCGATCTCCCACCCTTCCTTCCCGGCCTGGGTGCGCCCCGCCTCGTCGGCCAGCTGCCGCGCGGACGGCGCGAGGCCGGGGAAGTCCCGGCCGGCCGCGTGGGCCAGTTCCGCCAGGCGGAGGTGCGCCGTCCGGCCGGCGGTCAGCGTGTCGTACACCCGCCCGGCGTGCAGGTTCAGGAAGTCGGTCCGCATCTGACGGGCCGCGTCGTGGGTGCGCTGCGCCCGGGTGGTGTCCGCCGGGCTCCTTCGCGGACGTGGGGGCAGCGCAGCCAGCTGTTCGGTCGCGTTCCGCAGGCGGGCGGTCGCGAGTTCACGGTCGGTGTCGTACACACCGGTGAAGGGCGGGGCCGGGAACTGTCCGCCTCCGGCGGTCATGGACGAGGTCACTTGCTGTCTTTCGTCGGGCCGGTGCGGCGCAGGGCCCGGTCACAGGCTGCCAGGTGGGTTCCCAGTGCCTCCTCGAAGGAGACCGTTCCGGCATCGAGCAGGAGCCGTCGGCGCAGGGCCGTCTCCGTACCGGTGGAGGCGGCGGCCCGCTTCAGGACAGCGGCCAGCGCGGCGCCGGCGTCCTGGGCCACCTCGTCGAGCACTCCGGCGACGCGCAGGGCCGGGACATCGATCTCGCCCGGAAACAGGACGAGCCGACGGGCCGTCGCCAGGCCCACCTGCTGCACCAGGCGGTACAGGACGGTCCCCGGCCACATGCCGTCGGTCCGCGTACCCGCGTCCAGCGCCATACCGGGTCCCGCGATGCGGTGATCGGTGGCCAGGAGGACCTCCAGGCAGGCCTGGTTGCACCGGCCCGCGCCGAGCCCGACGGTCAGTGCGTCGATCCGTTCCAATCTCCTCAGCGCGTTCTCCCACTTGCCGACCAGGTGCATCCGCGCCGGGCCCGGCCATGCGGCGGGTTGTGCCTTCGACCCGTTCAGCCGCACCACGAGGACACGGCCGGCCCCGGCGTCCTCCACCCGGTCGCAGGCCTCGGCGATCTCCGCGACGAGGCCGGGCGTCAGGGGGCGGGACACGTCGATGTCAGCTTCCACGACCGGCTGCGAAACGGTGGCGTGCATACGGCGAACTCCTCCTGTGGGGGTAGGTACCGAGGGCTGTTGCAGGGCGCCGGTTCAGAAGCGGACCAGTGCCGTCTCGATGCTCGAACCGGGGCCCATCGTCATGAACACGCCGTGATCACCGGGCCGGGTCACGCCCTCGCGCATCAGACGGTCGTACGAGAAGAGGAAGGACCCGCTGGACACGTTGCCGAAATCCCGCAGGACGCCGGTCGTGTGGCGCAGGTCGTGACGGGACAGGCCGAGATTGACCTGCACGGAGTCGATGACCTTCTTGCCTCCCGAGTGCACCGCCCAGTGCGCGAGGTCGCTGCGCCGCAGACCGGTGCCGGTGAGAAGCCGGTCGATCGCGGCCTCGGCGTTCGCCCCGACGACGTAGGGCACGTCCCGGTCGAGGAAGAAGCTGAACTTCCCCGCCGTATCGTCCCAGTCGTAGCGCATGGCCGGACACGCCTCGGGGATGAGGTGGCTGGTGAACCTGAGGAGCTCGGGGCCCTGCCGGGGCCCCGTGGCGTTCGCCGGGCCCGTGGTGAGCGCGACGGCCGCCGCGCCGTCGCCGAAGAGGCTGTTGACGACGGACGTGCGCATCGTGCCGTCGAAGACGTAGGCGGCGGAGCAGACCTCCACGCACACCATGACGGCCGTGCGGCCGGGGTTCGCGGTACTCCAGCCGGCGACGGCGTTCAACGCGTTGAGGCCGGCGTTGCAGCCCATGCCCACGACATCGAGCCTGCTGGTGTCGATGGCGAGACCGAGGTGCGTCATCAGCAGGGCACTGAGCCCCGGCGTCAGCAGGCCCGTGCTCGACACGCAGCACAGGTAGTCGATGTCGTCCAGCGACAGCCCCGCGGCTGTCAGGCAGCAGCGCAGCGCGTCGGCGGCCATGACGATCCCCTGGGAGGCGTGTTTGCGCAGCAGTTCGCCCTGGGTCTCGATGTGGGGGCGCCCCAGCTGGTCACGGGGTGGGAGAGTGAGGCAGCGGCGGTCGATCGCGCTGTTGGCGAACACCGAACGGACACGTTCATCGGTGATCCCGAAGAAGTCGAGGACTTCCTCCTGCGTGTAGGAACGGGCGGGGACGGCGGTGCCCACTCCGAGAAGCGTCGGTCCGGCACGGCGGAGCGGCGGGGCGCCGCCCGGCCGGAGGGCGCGGTCGCTCCCCGTTTCGGCGGTCGCGGCAAGCAGCGTGTTCATGGGCTGATCAACCTCCAGGCGGGGCCGGCGGACGAGCCTCGTGGACGTGGGACCACGGGGTCGTCCGACCGGTCTCCGGGGACTCGGCGCACGTCGTCAGAGTGCACCGAGTGATCCACGTGCGTCATCGGCGGAGTCCGCACCGTTACGTAACCCGCTTTTCCCGCCCGCTCCTACGGGCCGGGCGGCGAGGTGTGCCCGCGAGCACGGACCGGACCGCTCGCGGATGTGCCGGGTGCGCGTCCCGGCCGTCCGGAGGGAGGGACACCGCCGTTCGGCGATCTCCCGGCTCGTCATCCCCCGTGCGACGAGATCGCCTACCTGCCGTTCCCTCGAACTTCCCTCTTGCCGATCCTCGTTCGGGGCTGCGGCGCCCCCGTCCGGCGCGCGGTCGACGGCTTGACGGGCCGGCATCGAGCGGTCGGCCCGGAGCGCGGAGGCCACCCGGGGCCCTGAGCGGGGTCTCTGGCTCTCGGCAGACTGCCGTTCCTCGACCAGCCGGGCCGCGCCCGGGCCCGGGCCCGCCACGGCGATGGCCTGGACAGGGCTCGTTTCTTCCTGCGTCGCCGGTGCGCCTGCTGTCGGCAGGCATGGGAGCAGCAGCGGGACGGACGCGACGAGAGAGTCCGCACCGCCGGACCGGCGAGCCGGATTCCGCAGGATTCGCACAGCGACTCGGGCGGCACGAGATGGTCTCCTGATCTCTGTCTGCTCGGGATGTGTGGCGGAACCACCCCTAGTTCGGGGGCTGTTGAAGATCATCCGGTTGCGGGAGGCGGGGCGTGACCTCCGGCCGTAGCGGATGCTCTGCGCGATCACCATGTGCCGGGAGGCGCTGCGGAACTGCGGCCTGTCCCGAAGGTGGTCGGGGTTCGCCGTCCCTCCGGGGGACGTTGCGCCTCGCAGGACCGGGCCGGCGCAGAACGGGCCGTCGGGGCATGTGCCTTGAGGGTCCCAGGGGGCATGGGAGGGGAGGGGCGCGACGGTCCTTGTTCGGCGCATCGCCCGTGACCGGCGTCCGCTCACGGGGCGATCATGTGACGGACGCCGGAACTCAGCCGTTCATCGCCTCGACCAGGCTTTTGGGCCGCATGTCCGTCCAGTTCTCCTCGATGTACGCCAGGGCGCCGGAACGGCCGGCCCGGGCGTTGCCCACGCGCCAGCCGTCGGGCACGCCGAAAGCGGCAGGCCAGAGGGAGTGCTGTCCCTCGTCGTTGACCAGTACCAGGAACTCGCCGTCCGGATCGTCGAAGGGGTTCATGCCTCCCGAAGGTTCCAGACATCGAACACTTCGGGTATCGGCGATGACCGCAGTTACGCGGGTTCGCCCCGCCGGGGCCCGTGCGACCGGCCCGTGACGTACGTGTCGGCACCCTCCTTCGCCGTCGGTGGATTCACCTCGGCCGGGCATTCCTCGACGGAGTCCACCCGTCGAAGGCAAAATAAACCGGACGCGGGGGGTGCATTTTTTCTCGTATCATTTCTGGACTCCGAACGGCAGAGGCCGGTGGAATCGCTCAAACGCAGAGCCGGCCCCGCGCCCGTACAGAAGCCCCGGGGTATGCAGCTGCTCAGCTTCGCCGCTGCCGGGGGTGTTGTCATAATATGAGGAAAAACGAAGCTCTTGAAAACCCAGACAGTGGTCCCTACAGTCAAAACGGCTGACTGCTCCTCGCTGCCCATGAGATCCCCATGGTCACCGCGCGAGACTTCCTCCTTGGTCTCATGGAGTTTTTCATGGTTGATCCTAATCCGGTGCTGCATTCCTGTAATTCATGCGATTCCCTCCTGAGGAAAAGAGTCGAAACCCAAACCTCATCTGCTCGATACTGCTCGAATGCTTGTCGGCAGCGCGCCTATCGGCGACGCATAAAGAGCGAAATCTTGGCAACAGAAACGTCCGGCGATCTGCTGACCCCGCTGAGCAGCTTCGTCGGCCGTGTGGACGAGATGGTGGAGGCCGGCAGACTGCTTCGGGGCACCCGGCTGCTCACGCTGACGGGAACGGCAGGCGTGGGAAAGACGAGACTGGCGCTCGAAGTGGCCAGGAAGGAACAGCGGGGCAGACGCCAGACGATCATGGTGGTCGAACTCGGGGGGTGCGCCGGCCAGGAGTCCGTGGCCGGACGGGTCTCCGCGGCGCTGGACGGGCATCTCGACACCGGTCTCCTGTCGGCGCAGGCCAGGGGGGTGGGTGCCAAGCTGTCCGGCGGCCTTTTGGTCATCGACAACTGTGAGCACGTGATCGGCGAGTGCGGACTTCTCGTGGGCCGGCTGCTCGCCCGGTACCCCGGGCTTCAGGTCCTCGCCACCAGCCGCGAGGCGCTGCGGATACCGGGCGAGACCCTGTATCTGGTGAACGGTCTGTCGCTGCCCGGCCCGGACGGCAGGTCATCGGCCACCGAATACCTGCGATCGGACGCGGTCCGGCTGTTCGCCGACCGGGCGCGCGCCGTGGTGTCGGACTTCGAACTCTCGCCGGAGAACGCCGCGGACACCCGGGCCGTCTGTGAACGGCTGGGCGGCCTCCCGCTCCTGATCGAACTCGCCGCACAACTGCTCCGGACACTCTCGGTGGCAGAGCTGCGCGAACGCCTGGACGACCCGCTTTCGCCGCTGGTCGGCGGGTGGCGGACGGCGTCCGCCCGGCACCGGAGCTGGCAGGCGGCGCTCACCTGGAGCTACGACCTGCTCAAGCCCATGGAGCAACTGCTGTTCCGGCGGCTCTCGGTCTTCCCGGGCGGCTTCGGAGTGGACGCCGCGGTCGCCGTGGTCACGGACGAAGTCCCTGCGTCGTCGGTGCCCGAGCTGTTGACGGCGCTCGAATCCAAGTCCGTCATCCAGGCCCCCGTCAGGCGGGGGCACAAAGAGGCGGGGGTCGGCAGGTTCCTCATGCTGGAGCCCGTCCGAGGTTACGCCCACCAGAAACTCCTCGATCTGCGTGAGGAGGCACCGGCGTACGAGGGGCTCACCCGGTGGCTGGCGAATCTGGTCAGTCCGCTGTGGCGAACAGGGATCGCCCCCCTTGACACGTTGCGCACGGCAGGGGTCGAGCTCGCCAACCTGCGGCACGCCCTCGAAAGGCAGGCCGGCGACGATGACGAACGCCGACTGCTGCTGGCGGGCGGGCTGGTCACCCTGGACACGACCCCGGGGGCCGGTACCTGCACGGCACGCCTCGTCCGCAGCGCCTTACGCGCCGCGAACCCCGAGTCGCGCTACAGGGCGATCGCTCTTGAGGGAGCGGCGATGCTGGCCGCTCGGCGCGGCGCACACATCGAGGCGCTACGCACCATCCAGGAGGCGGTCGACCGGGAACGCGCGACCGCACCGAGCCCCCTGCTGTGCCGCCTTCTGCTCCGGCTCAGCCTCTTGAAGGAACAATCCGGTGACCGCTGCGGAGCCCTCGAAGTCCTCACGGCGAGCTTGCGCATCAGCGAACACCTGGCAGACGAATCGACCTTCGCGGTATGCGTGGGCCACCTCGCCAGGCACGAGCTGACCTGCGGCGATCCCGCCTCGGCGGCCCAGCTGATGGACCGGGCGCTGCCCGCCGTGCGAGCCCTCCCGCCGGAATGGCAGTGCGACATCATGAACGTGGCGGGGGCGCTCGCCGTCGAGCGGGACGACCTCTCGGCGGCGGAGGGGCACTTCGCCGAACCGCTGCGCTCGGCGATGGAGGGCCCCGGCCATGTGGCCGGGCTGATCGAAGGGCTGGCCGTCGTGGCCGTCCGGCGCCTGCAGTTCGACCGTGGACTCCACCTGATCTCGGCTGCTGAGAAGATGGGGGAGTCGGCCACGTGCGGGCTGCGGTCCCATCCTTGGTGGCGGCAACGGGTCGAGGCCGCCAAGGCCGCGGGAATGAACGGCCTGGCCACCCGGGCGGACCGCGAGCTGGCCCTGGGCCGTTCGCTCCGCTCGGACGGTGTGGTGGCGTACGCGCTGGGCGACGGGCAGCCGTTCGCCCCGGCTCAGGACGAGGCCCACCGAGGCCCGTTGAGCCCACGCCAGTGGACCGTTGCCGTCCTGCTGATAAAAGGCCTGACGAACCGCCAGATCGCCTCAAGGATTCACGTGTCGGTGCGCACGGTGGAAACACACGTCCGCAACATTCGCGGCACTCTCGGCCTGCGCTCGCGTTCCCACATCGCCGCGTGGGCGGCCCAGACCCAGCAGGAATAGGTCGTGAATCGCGCGCCCGGCCCCCGCTCACAGCTGTACCGGCGCCGCCGGCCTTGCACAGGACGAAGGCCGGCACGCCGCGCTCGCGCCGGCGGGCGGCCTGCCCGCCGTTCACGGCTCCCGTGCGGCTCGGCATGGGTTCACGATCCGGCTGTCGCCCGGGACGCGCCATGTGTGCCCCGGTTTCGGCGAGGGCGGGGTGACACCGCGGCCCGGACCTGCGTGAGGCGTGTCCGGGCCGTGCGGTTCGCGGTGTCCTGGACGCCGGAGGTCAAGCGGCCAGGGTCTGGTGCAGGGCGTCGAAGCCGTCGATGAGGTCCCACACCTTCTGTGGGGAGGCGGGCAGGACGCGGCTGACGGACGTGGAAGCCATGATTGTTTCTCCTGAGGATGGTGCTGGGGGGCGGGTCAGGCGTTGTCGGGGAGCGGGGCGGCGGGGCTGACCAGTCCGGTGGCCCGCAGGTCGGTCCAGAACGCGGCCGGGATGTTCTCGGCCGCCGCGGCGGTGTCCTCGGCGATGCGGCTGGGGCGGGTGGCGCCGGGGATGACGGCGGCGGCCACCGGGTGGGCCAGGGAGAACTGCAGGGCGGCGGCCTTGATGCTCACGCCGTGCTTGTCGCTGAGGGCCTTGAGCTTCCCGACGCGCTCGATGATCTCCGGCGGTGCCTGCTGGTACTCGAAGTGGGTGCCACCGGCGAGGATGCCGGAGCTGTAGGGGCCGCCGACGACCATGTCGACGCCCTGCTCCTGGGCCATGGGCAGCAGGCGCCCGAGAGCGTGGGCGTGGTCCAGCAGGGTGTAGCGGCCGGCCAGCAGGAATCCGTCGGGGCGGGGTTCGTCGAGGGCGAGGGTCAGCTCGATGGGCTCGGTCTTGTTGACGCCCAGGCCCCAGGCCTTGATGACGCCCTCGTCGCGCAGCCGGGACAGGACGCGGAACGCGCCGGTGCGGGCCTCCTCGAACTTGCTCAGCCACACATCGCCGTGGAAGTCCTGGGCGATGTCGTGGACCCAGACGATGTCGAGCCGGTCGGTGCCCAGGCGCTTGAGGCTGTCCTCGATGGAGCGCTCGGTTGCCTCGGCGGTCCACTCGTGGACGATCTTGTTGGGGTTGCCGTGCTCGAACAGGCCACCCTTCTCGCCGAAGTCCGGGGTGGCGGTCTCGTGCTCGTCGAGGATGACCCGCCCGACCTTGGTGGACAGGACGTAGGAGTCGCGGGGCTTGGTGGAGAGCACCTCGCCCAGCCGCGACTCGGCCAGGCCCGCGCCGTAGAAGGGGGCGGTGTCGTAGTAGCGGATGCCGTGGTCCCAGGCGGCCTCGACGGTGGCGTGGACCTCGTCGTCGGGGATCGCGCGGAACATGTTGCCGAGCGGGGCGGTACCGAAGCCGAGCTGCCCGGGGAGAAGGGACCTGATGCCCATGGGGAAGATCCTTGTCGAGATGGCGATACGCGGCATTGAGGAGGATTCTCCTGGTCCGCGTCTCTTGCTCCACCGAGGTTAGGATCGTGTGGTCAGACTGTCCAAGACTTGCTTGGACACACTTGAGCCCTCCGAGTCTTACATGCTCGACCTGCGGAAACTCCGCTATTTCGTGACCGTGGCCGAAGAGGAGCACGTCGGGCGGGCCGCCGAACGCCTGCACATCTCGCAGTCCCCGCTCAGCCGGCAGATCGCCCAGCTGGAGAAGAACCTGGGGCTGACGCTCTTCGAGCGCAGCCAGCAGCGCATCCGGCTCACCTGCGACGGCCGCGTCTTCCTCGCCGAGGCAACGGCCCTGCTGCGGCACGCGGGCCGCCTGGAAAACCTGGGCCGACGCCTCGGCCGCGGCGACGAGGGCGGCCTGTGCATCGGATACGTGGGCGACGCCATGCACACCGGCCTGCTGCCGCGGGCCCTGCGCACCCTGAACGAGGAGCGCCCCGGCATCCATGTCGCCCTCTACGACCTCACCGCCCTCCAGCAGTTCGAGGGCCTGCGCCAGCGCAGCCTGGACATCGCCCTGGTCCCCCAGGCCCCACCCGAGTCGGATCCGGACCTGCGCAGCACACTGCTGCTGACGATGCCCAGCGGCCATCCGCTCGCCGACGCGGCCGAGATCCGGCCCGCGGACCTCGACGGCCAGCCGTGGATCGCCGTCCAGGACACCCAGGACCACGTCTGGCGGGACGACTTCGTCGCGGCGTGCGCCGCCGCCGAATTCACCCCCGACATCCGCTTCGAGGCGCCGGAACCCCTCACCGCGCTGGGCCTCGTGGCGTCCGGACTCGGCAACGCCTTCGTGCAGAAGAGCATGCTGCACGGCGACCTATCGGGCGTGGCCGTCCGTGAACTGCCCTGGTTCCAGAGGTCTGTTCCCCTGTGGGCCGCATGGCACCAAACCGATCTGCGCCCGGTCGTCGCCTCGTTCCGTACGACGGTCCTGGCCGCCGGAGCCGAGGACACCGGAACCCACGACTGAGCCGGGAGATATGACGAGACGTCAGGCCCATGCCGAAGCCCACCATGCCGAGCCCTGCCTACGGGGCCCCGGCTACCCGGCAGTCCGAGATCGTGCAGAAGCGTGCGCCGCCTCCGCCCTGTCGTCAAAGGAACGAATAACGACAGACGCGGCGGGCGTCCAAATCCCGGGGGCCTCCACCCGGGCGGAGCGGGCCACCGGCGTCGAGAACCCCTGGCCGGAAGCCGGTATGCGTGGCGTGCCGCAGGTGGGCGGCGACCAGCGCTTCGTGCGTCTGCCTGCGCCTGGCCCAGCTCGCCACCGGCGGCCCCCGGGTCACCTGCACCCCAGCCTCGGCTCCACGCCCAGCATCGCCTCCAAGGCTCTGACCCGCCTCGGCCCCAGTCTGCAGCCGGCCGGGCCGTGACCCGGCTTCGAAGGCCCCACCGGCCAGATCGCCGACCGCCTGGAGACCGACCCCGACCGTACCGACTACGGCCGACGCGGCCGCGCCTTGGCCACCTGGACCGCGCCCAGCCGAGCATGGCCTTATGACGGTGGGCTCGCGTATTGCGGTTGGCGTATTCCTCGTTGCGGTCAGTTGTGAAGTCACCGTGTGTGGTCGCCAGGGGCGTATCGGCGGTGGCGACGCGCAGGGGGTAGCCCTGGCCGAGCCGTACGGTCACCCCTTGGTCGAGCACGCCCCGCTCGGTGGGCTCCTGTTTCGGGGCCGGCCACTACCGCGCTATCCCGGACTGCGCGACGACAGCCGCTGTGTGAGCACGTCTGCGAGCGGAGGTCCTCTCCCAGGCGGGATCCCGTCGGTGTCCAGCTGCGGCATACGGGTGGTGATCAGGCCGGGGCACGTCCGCGGTGGGGTGGGTGATCGGACCGCGCCAGGTCCATCCCTCCGGACAGGCCCGTTCAGGCTTACCAAGATGAGGGGGGCGAGGTGCGGGTGACGACGGAAGGAAGTTGCCCGCTCTCTAGCACCTGCCGCGACAGGGCCAGCCCGAAATGCTCACCAATGGCCTGCAGGGCCCTGCGCTTGGCTTCGTGAGGCGATAGTTCCTCGTCGTCGCCGAGCAGGTCGTCGAGGGAGTCTTCCGGCGCGATGGCCCCGACCGCTTCCAGGGCTGGGCGCAGCAGGTCGGGCTGGGCGCCGCTGGGGTAGTAGCCGGCGCCCAGCTCGAAGTGCAGCTGCAGCTCCCCATCGGCGAGGTAGCGGAAGAAGGAAGGGGGGTCGTCCGGCCGCGGGTCGAAGATCAGGACCTCGGCACCGTCTCGGGAGACTGCTGGGTCGAGAGCCCACCCTTCGCTGCCTCCGGACTCCACGATGAACGACCAGTCGCCGCTTTGGCCGAGACGGCCGACGCAGTAGATCTGTGCAAGGTCGACCAGGGCGGATGCTTCCCGGCCGGTGAGGGCAGCACCGATCTCGACAGGTTCATGGTCGGACATGCGTTCGGCGAGCTGCTGGGGGCTGAGGCCGCGGGCGCAGGTGATGTAGAGGTCGCGGGCGTTCAGGGTGGTGCCATGCCAGGCGTCGGCGATCCAGGCAAGGTCCTCGGGCACTGCTGGTTTCCTCTGTTCGTGACGTAGAGCTGGTGGGGCACAGCGTAGAACGTGTGCTGTGCCCCACCAGCGGTCAGTAATCGGTCAGGGCTTGGGGATCGTGCAGGCGACGGTCGCCTTTGCTGCGTTGCAGTGCGTGAACTGCGGGAAGTCCACCCAGTACGGGTCCTTGTCCAGCAGCCGGTACTTGCCTGAGAAGCCCGAGCTGAAGGCCCCGCCCATCGAGGTGGAGTTGATCCAGCCCGACATGGCCGAGCGACCGCATGCTTCCTTCCAGGTCGGAGCGGCTTCACGGATGTCGTCGTACAGGTGCCATTCGCCTTGCTTGACGCGGGTGGCGTAGGTCTGCGCGCAGTCGTTGCCGGTGTCGACCTCGTTCATGCCGCCGATGCCGGAGGGCATGCCGCCGGAGTTGTAGCTGGAGGCATAGGCGAACTCGTCGCAGGACGCCTTGTCGCCGGTGATGATCTCGGGGACGGCGGTGGCGTCAGGGTTGCCGTAGGTGGCTGCCCAGCCGTCGGGGCAGATCACCTTGCGGTTGTCGTCAGGGTTGCGGCCGGGGGCGTTCTTGTCCTTGGCGGGCAGGAAGAACATCGGCTTGTTGGCGGCCTTGCTGCCGGGGTGGTGGGGCAGCTTGGACTGGATCAGCCACGCGTGTGCAACGGCCGGCGGGGTCTTGGCGAAGTTCATCACCCACGTGGGGATGTACTTGTAGAAGGCGCAGCCCGGCGTGGTGGAGGCAATCGTTTCGCAGCGGATCTGCGCGCCGGCGGCCTGCCAGCGGGTTGCGGACGGGTTTGCCACCGGCGAGTAGGCCGTGATCTTCGTGGACAGGTCAAGCAGGTCGGCGCTGTCTGCCGGAGTCCAGGTGTGATGGAGCTTTCCGATCGCGTTGTGTGAGACCGGGTCCGCACCGGTCCACTCCAAAGCGCCGTCCCAAGCCTGCGGGCCGTTCGAGCAGTCGGTGAGGCAGTCGAACTGCACGTCGAGCGTGACCGAGACGAATTTCGGGTCGACTTCCACCGGGACGAGGATGAGTTGCTGCGTGAACGTCCCGGAGTTTCCAGAAAGCTTTATCTCCTGGCCGACGGCCCAGGAGGCGTTCAGGATCTCCCCGGTGGGCTTGCCGTCCTTCACAACGATGCCTTTGTACTCGTACGTGAAGCCCGCGATGCATGCCTCGTACCGTTTGATGTGCGAGCTGTACTTTTCGCACCAGTCGACCAGGTGAGGCAAACCCGAACTCGCCCGCCTGGCGAGCGACTGGCGTGCGCTCTTGCTGACGCCGGGTACGATCCGTGAGCACGGCTGGATCTCGGTCTTCGGGTTGATGTCGCCGCAGTCCCAGTCTGATTGGGGGCTGAGGCCGGTGGGCGGTTGTGCCGGGGGCACCGATGTCATGGTCGGCTGAGGGATCTTCTGGGGCTCTTGGAAGCCGTCCTGATCGACGACCGGAGCATTCTTGTTCGGCTCGGGCAGCTTGATATCCACCGCCCGGCCGCGGGTGTGGAACTTCGCCCAGGACGACCACTGGGTCTCGTACAGGGAACCGTCGTAGGCGCTGGTGCGGAAGGCGTAGGTGGTGTTCGGCTTCAGGTCCCCGTACCTGATGGTGACGTTCGCCGTTCCGCCGGACGCCACGAAGTCGGACACCACCACGCCGTAGGCGGCGGGTTTGCCGGTGTCGGGGTTGGTGAGCTGGACCTGGGTTTTCGGGTTGCCGCTGGCGTCCGTGGTGTAGACCTGGAAGGACAGGTTGGCCGCGTCGCCATCCGCGTCGGTCACGGTGTTGCGCAGGGTGACGTTAGTGCGGTTGGCCTGCCAGACGCCGGCAGAGTCCTTGGTGAACGTGGGGCCGGCCTGGAGGTTCTTGCCCGACACCGGCCGGCTGCCTCCTCCGGCAGCGGCAAGCGCGTTGGCTTCCGGTCCCGCAGCGGGAGTTGCCGATGGCGGCGCGGTGATTCCCGGATTCGGATCTGTCGTAGTCGAGGTGGCGAAAGCGTTCGTTGTTGCGGCGAATGGGGCGATGGCCAGGAGCGCCGCGCCGATGGCGGCGCGAGATATGAAACGGTGGCCAGTCATCCACTGTCTGGTTCTGGGCACGGAGACTCGCATCCTTCTCGTAGGATCCTTCAAACCTTTGTGCGAATCGCGTCCAAGTCGAGGATCTTACGGTGGGGATGGGCCGGGCCACAGCGGCAGCGGCATGTGTTGACCGAAGGTCGTCCAGTGCTTGGCCGGTTACCACTGGAACTGAAGTGGCTCGAACAGACCAGAGCGCAGGAATCTGGCAGCCAAAACATGTACGTGAATGGTGGACACCTCGCAACCGTCCCCGGCAGGACCGGGTAGAAGGCATCTCTTATGGTGATGAAGGCACACTCGCCCTGACTGTGTGTTTCGTCTTGGGGTGGTGTCTGGTCCCGGTGGGTTAGTTTTCGCGCCAGTTGGGTGCGGTTTCGCCGGTGAGGCGGAGGGGCATGAGGTCGATCATCGCAAGCTGGATCGCGGCTTCGCTGCGGTGCGGAAGGGTTTCGTAGTCGCGGCCGAGTCGGCGATGGTGCATGAGCCAGCCGTGCCTGAGGTACGGGAGTTCGTGAGGGGGCCGTGGGGATGAGTGGGCTGGCGGGCGGGAGGCGCTGGCGGAGCTGTCGCGCTTCCGGACGGCTTTCTACGGGTGCCTGTCCGCGCGGGGGATGCGTTCTTCGAGCTGACCGGCGCGCTGCTGTGTGCGGACGGCCCGGCCCGGACGCCGGTGGAGCTGTTGCTGCGGGCCGAGCGCCGGCGCGGCTACGGCTCACTGTGCGGCGCCCTCAACCATGGTCGGCTCGATACCGAGGCCCTGCGTGACCTGCTGGCTGCCGATGCCGCTCTTCGAGGGACGGATCGTGCTCGCCGTGGGCGGCTCTGATTGGCTGCGGTCGGACGCGGCCTGCTCGCCGGAGAGGCTGTTCTGCCACGTCCACGGCCGCCCCCGTGGGGACGCGCAGATCATCCCGGGCTGGCCGTACTCGTTCGTCGCCGCGCTCACCTCGGACCGGACATCGTGGAGCGTAGCCGGCGGCGGCGAGCCCGTCGGGGCGCCATGGCGGCTGGCTCCAGTCCTGGCCATGCGGGTTGAAGTCGTCCGGCGGCGCGCCGACGCTCATGCCGGCGGCCAGGCAGTCCTGCAGGGCCCAGCTGTCGGCGCCCTCCGGGGCGACGCCGACCGCCAGGTCGTGGATGAGGTCGCTCTCCATGCCGGCGTCCGTGGCCGCGGCCTGGGCGGCGGCCAGTTGCCCGTCGGTGACCCACGCCAGCCAGCGGTGGTAATCAACCTCGGCGGCCAGCTCCCGGCGGGCGCGGGCCACGGCCGGGGAGCGCGGGTCGCGCAGTGCGGCAGGCCAGGACCGCCACGCCCTGCCGTGCACACCGGCCAGCGCGCACCAGGTGGCGAAGTCGGTCAGGTCCTGGCCCTCGCGCGTGACGAAATGGGCGAAGGCGGCGGCGCGCCCGGGCGAGAGGGGCACCTGATGGACTGCCCGCAGGGCCTCGTGCTTGAGAGAGCGCATCCTCTCCCGGCCGATGAGCGGGTCACCGCGCAGCATGCCCTCGTTGAGAATCCCGGCCTGGGCGGCACACCGCTCGGCGGTACGTCGCCTCTCGCCCCTGAGATACGCGTACTCGGGGATCGCCTCCACGCGGAGATGCATGGGGTCGGGGAATCGACGGGAACTGGGCCGGTACGGCGACGGGTCCGGCAGCGGACCCGGTTCGACGGCGTGCAGCGGACCGAGCTGCACGAAGTCCGCCCCGAGTGCGCGTCCCGACCAGGACGCCGGCTCCGCCAGGTCACCGAGGTCGCCCATGCCCCAGGAACGGCGCGAGAGCACCGAATACAGCTGGACGAGGAGTCCCAGCGTTTCTTCCCGGTGTGTTCACGTGCACGGTGTGCCTGCCGACCGGGAGGGAGCCGGACAGGGTGGCCGTGCCGCCTTCCTTCAGCTCCACTTCCACCGACGCGTTCGGGGGCAGGTCCAGTCGCGGCACGGCAGCCCCCCGCACGACGACACACGGAGGCAACGACCGGGCTGCCATGCGCTCCTGGTGGGCCCGCAGAGCGGCCCGGGCCGACGCTTCGGTGGCCGCGTCGATTCCGCACGCGGCCAGCACAGCCACGAGGGTGTCCGCGGACACCGTCACCCGCTGCCCCCGGTCGGTGGTGTAGGCGGTGGATACACCGTGGGCGCGAGCCAGTTCGTGCAGAGCCCCGCTCATGACATCTGCTCCGAGCCGCCGAAGAGGCGTTCCAGGACGGCGGCCACGCCGTCCTCGTCATTTCCCCGGGCGCGATCTCGTCGGCCATCGCCCGCAGCGCCGGGCGGGCGTTGCCCACGGCCACCCCGTGCCCGGCCCAGGCGAGGAGCGGGATGTCGTTCGGCATGTCACCGAACGCGACGGTCCCGGCCGCGTCGTACCCGAGGAGCCGCGCCGCCCGCTCCACCCCGGCCGCCTTGGTGGTGCCGGCCGGCAGCACCTTCACCATCCCCTGCACCGAATGCACCACGGTGACCTCGTCACCGCATAACCGCTGTGCCACGGACTCGACTTCGTCCTCCGGCAGGCGTGTGTGGTGCAGGACCAGCTTGTCGATGGGGTGCGTCCATAGCAGCCGGCGGTCGGTCGTGAGGTCCCAGCCGTGCCGGACGCGTTCGCCGAAGCGGGGAGTGGCCTTGAATCGGCTCTCCGGCGGTGCCGTCACGCCCCCCCCAGTTCCAGCGGCCCCAGCGCGGCTTCGACGCGTTCGACCACACTGCGGGCCAGGTCGATGTCGAGCGAGGCCGAACTGAGCAGCCGGTCGGCGTCGGCGTCGTAGAGCTGGGCGCCCTGCCCGCACACGGCGAGCCCGCGATAGCCGAGTGCGGCCAGATACTGCTTGCACGCCGTGGCGGGCCTTCCGGTGACCACGAGGTGGGCGGCTCCCGCCTCGGCCACCCTGGCGAGGGCGCGCAGGGTGCGCCCGGAGACGGACTGGCCACTGTGCAGGAGGGTGCCGTCGAGGTCCGTCGCCACGAGCCGGAAGGGCGGCGGGCCGGCCACGGGCCGGTAGGGGGCGGTCGGCGGCTCGAACGGAACGGTGTCCCAGGTGACGCGCCCCGAGGCCAGGGTCAGCATGACGAGCAGATGGCGCCCGACGGGCGGGCCGGGCAGGACGCCTTCGAAGACGCCCTCCCGTGCCGCCGCAAGGGCACCAGGACGGCACCGCTGCCCGCGGGCACCGCCTCGTCCGAGGCCAGGGCCTCGGCGCGGAACTCCAGGTCCGACGGAGACAGTCCGGTTCCGGGCACGGCCACCTCCACGTGCCGCGCCTGAGGATGCCGGTAGGCCACGTGCCAGTGGTCCGCAGGGCCGGAACGCACCTCGTACCGACCGCGCACTCGTGCCGCCCAGTCCTCACGGTCGGCCGCACGCGCGGTACGGGCGCAAGCGGCGAAGTCGGCCCGGGCGTAGGCGGCCTCGAAGAGACGCCCGTACGCCGCCTCGTCGAGCGGTGCGGAGCGCCTGTAGGCCGCCGTGTCGCCCAGGGCCGCGGCCGACCGTGCGATGAGCTCCCGGTGCCGGTCCCAGGCAGCGGCGGGCAGGGAATCGAACCAGCCGTACCGGATCGCGTCCTCGCGCTGCGCGCCCAGGTGAACCGGCGGGCTGTGGCGCGGGTGTTGGCCGACAGCCGGGCGTAGTGGCCGGGGGCCGCGCGTCGCAGCTCCGCGGCCTGGCGTATGCGCTCGACGAGCGCGCGGGTGAGGGCCGGGTCGTCGTCGCGGAACGAGCCGGGCAGTGACAATCCGGTGGCCCGGGGATCGTCCGGGGGTAGGGAGTGCCCGAAGTGGGCCGTGACGCTCTGCGCGGTCGCGATCGGCACCGCACCGCAGGCCATCACCTCGGCCTGGGCGATGAGGAACCCGTCGAGCTCGAACTTCGAAGGAAAGACGCAGAAGTCGGCACACGCGGCCTGCTCGAACAGGGTGCCCTCGTCGGCCAGACGCCAGTCCAGGTGCACCGCGTACCGGGCGGCGTGGTAGGAGACCGGCAGGGAGGGGGCGAGGCCCAGGGAGCGCAGGACCGCTTCGCGGTCCACGGCGTCCGGGGTCCGCGCCAGCCATCACCGCGGACACCCGGCGCCTGAGCAACTGCGTCCACATCCATGTCCGCGCCACCCCCATCCCCGACTCCAGCGCCCCCGCCATCATGCTGCCCACCGCCGACCTGCCCAGAGAACCCGTATCGCTGTAGCCGGCGCCTGAGCGAGGCGTGTCGGGGCCCACCACGGTCGGCCCCGACGCACCTCCGGGGACGTCAGCCGCGGCCCAGTGGCGCGTTGCTCGCGATGGGCAAACCGCCCGTTCAGATGCTGCTTTTCCAGGAAGCGCATTCGCCCCCGACACCAGGTGACTTGCACCAACGGTCCTTTGCCCGAGCAAGATCAAACGCGACGGTCCGGCGGACACGAAGCGCCGTTCCGGTTCGCAGAACTCGTTCTCACTCAAAGGCGTGTCCGGGGCACTTGTGCGAATGGTGCGTGACAGCATCCGAGGCATGGCGGCCCTCAAGAAGCCTCCCCGAGTGACGCGGACACGGCCTCACACCATCGGTCGCCGGTCGGCAGGCACTGGTTTCATCCCTTCACCCACCGGCACCGGACGCTCCCCCACCTCCCCCGTACCGCCTCCACCGCCGTCCCGCGCCCCCCACCGCCGGGCCGCCGTCGCGCAGACCATGAGTTGGAGGGTGTGGTAGAGCATCAGCGGCAGGACGGCGAGACCGACCTGGGTGGCGGGGAAGAGGACGGTGGCAATGGGCAGGCCGCTGGCCAGGCTCTTGGTGGAGGCGCAGAAGACCGTGGTGACGCGGTCCACGCGGGGCAAGCCCAGCAGCCGGGCGCCGCGTGCGGCGAGGGCCAAGGCGAGGGTCAGCAGGACGGCGCACAGGGCCAGGAGGACGAGCAGGCGGGCCGGGGAGACACGGTTCCAGATGCCGGCGGTCATGCCCTTGCTGAAGGCCACGTAGACGACGAGCAGGATGGAGCCCCGGTCGCAGAGCTGGGTGAGGGTGTGGTGCCGGCTGACCCACTCGGCCAGCCAGCGGCGCGCGAACTGCCCGGCGACGAAGGGCAGGACGAGCTGGACGACGATGTCGGTGATCTGGGACAGCGAGATCGGTACGGTGCCGGCGCCGTTCAGCAGCAGGGCGGCGAGCAGCGGGGTGAGGACCACACCGAGCACGGTGGAGAACGAGGCGGAGCAGATGGCAGCGGCCACGTTGCCGCGTGCCATGGAGGTGAAGGCCACGGAGGACTGCACGGTGGACGGCAGCAGGCACAGGAAGAGGATGCCGGTGGCCAGTTCGGGGCTGAGGAGGGCGGACGGGAGGAGGCGGGGCAGCAGGCCGAGGAGGGGGAAGACGGCGAAGGTGCACAGCAGGATCGGCAGGTGCAGCCGCCAGTGGCGCAGACCGCCACGGGCGGCTTGTGGGGAGAGTTTGACGCCGTAGAGGAAGAAGAGCAGACCTACTGCGAGTTTGGTGGCCAGGCCCAGCACCTCGGCCGGGGTGCCGTCGGCGGGCAGCAGCGCGCCGAGGCCGACGGTGGCGAGCAGCGCGACGATGTACCAGTCGATACGGGCGGCCAGGGCACGGAAGGGGGAGGGTGTGCGGGCGGTGGCGGACATGGCGGAGCCCTTTCGCGAGGGGCGGCGAGGGGGCGGACGGGATGTCGGACGCCACGCCAAGAAGCGGGCGCCGATGCGCTTCGGCGAGAGGCGGACGGAACGTCGGGCACCACGTGGGCAACGACGCGCCGCGACGAGAGGCGGGCGAGGCAGGGACCGCTATGCCGCAGCCCCCGCCCCGCCCGCCCTCACGCACCAACGGGCATCACCCCCCGGCCACCACCGCCGTCGCAGCGCCGCTCCCCGCCGGAACCCGCTCGTGGTGCCGGCTGATGTTGCGTTCCAGCAGTGCCAGCGACTCGGCGACGCCCACGCTGTCCGCGGTGAACTCCGGCAGCCGGCCGTCCGCGTCCTTCAGGTCGCGCAGCGCCCGGTCGATCGCGGTCTGGGCCGCGAACAGGCACGGGGTGCTGTAGATCGCCACGTTGACGCCCAGCCCGCTCAGCTCGGGCAGCGACAGGCGCGGCGACTTGCCGCCCGCGATCTGGTTGAACAGCAGCGGCTTGTCGCCGATGACGGTACGGACCTTGCGGATCCAGTTGACGCTGCGCACCCCGTCGACCAGGATCACGTCCGCGTCGGTGGCGGCCAGCGCCTTCGCGCGCCGCAGGATCTCGTCCTCCTCGGTGGCGTCGGTACGGGCCACTACCAGCAGGTCGCGGCGGGCGGCCAGGATCAGCTCCAGCTTCTCCAGGTACTCCTCCAGTGCCAGTACCTGCTTGCCGTCCACGTGCCCGCAGCGCCGGGGCCGCTTCTGGTCCTCCAGGATCACGCCGGAGGCGCCGATCGCCTCCAGCTGCTGGACTACGTGGCAGGCCGTCTCCGGGTCCACATAGCCGTCGTCGATGTCGACGAGCAGGTGCTGCCGGGGGAAGGCCAGACGCAGCCGCTGGACGAAGGCGACGATGTCGGGCCAGGCGATGAAGCCGATGTCCGGCAGGCCGTAGTGGGAGGCGGCGAAGCCGAAGCCGGAGACGAACATCCCGTCGTAGTGCTGTGCCGCCACGGACGCGGAGAACATGTCGAACACGCCGATCAGTGGCGTGGTTCCGTCTTCCAGTACCGCATCACGGAGTCGGTTCGGGTGGTTCACGAGTACCCTCCTGCTGTTGGTCACGTGACGCGCGCTGACGACTTCCGCCTGCCAAGCTCCGGTCGGCAGTCGCGCCATGGCATGTCGCGGAGCCGCACACCTGGGTCGTGCCGGGCGACCGGCACGGCCCAGGTTTTCGGTTCCTCCGTGCGGGTGTCCGCCGCAGTGGGCCCGTACGTACGACACGACCTCGGCGGACATGGGAAACCGGGGCCGCCCGACAGCACGTCGGGCGGCGCGCACCCAGGATCAGTTAAGCCAAGAGATAGTCAAACAACAACCAGTGCTTGGTAAAGTGGCCAGTGAGATGGCGATATTGCGCCGTTTTCACATCCACCCCACGGACCGGAATACGGCAGCACCCGGCACAGCGGAAGGCGCCATTCCGCGCACTCTTTCTGCACCCCCGCACCGCGAACGGACAATCTTTCGCGTCGTGTTCACGGAGAAGGTACGCGGATGCATCACACCCCTCGGCCGGCCCTCTCCGCGCCCGGAGCCGCCCCGTCGGCCGCGTGGGGCCGCCGCCGAGCCGGCCGGCTCGCAGAGGAACCGCGCCGGGCCCGTGGCCGGCGCAACCTGTCCCGGCAGGAGTTCCCGGCCAAGGTCGAACGGCCGCTTGCAACGGTCCAGCGGGCGGAGGCGGACCGGACAAGGTGCTTCTTCATAGCGGTCCACTGCGGTGCGCAGCACTCGGTCCCGCCCGCTGCACGCGCTGGGCCGGCATCGCCGGTCGCCACCTTCGACACCGAACTCTCCGACCTTCACCCGCCCGAACACGCCGATGCCCGGCGGGGGCAGACCGGGCGGTGCGGTGCGGGGTCCGGGCACCGCCCCGCCCAAGCTGTTGTGGTTCAGCCGCGATGGCCGACGAGTTGCCCCGCGAGCTTGTTCAGGCGCCGGACGTTGCGGTCCTCGGTGGCGGCGGGGGCGGGGTCGACGCGCTGGGCGCGGTCGTAGTACGCGCCGTTGACGATCTCGACCGCCGGGTCGCAGAGCCGTACGACGTGGGCGGCGCCGGCGGCCGCCGGGGAACCGTCGAGGGCGTACAGGGGCAGCAGGCCGGTGGTGCAGATGCCGGGGTGGACGGAGACCGCGGTCACCCGGGGGTCGGCGGCGAAGACGGTCAGGGCGAGCTGCGACTGGGCGTAGGCGGCGAGCCGGGAGTAGCGGCGGGCCCGGTGGGGGTCGCTCCACTGGATGGAGGCGGTGCGGTGCAGCGACGACGACACGTTGACGACCCGCCCGCCGGGAGCGGTGGTGAGCGCGGGCTCCAGGAGGCAGGTCAGCAGGTAGTGGGCGAGGAAGTTGACCTGGAAGGTGATCTCGTTGCCGTCGTCGGTGAGGGTGTGCCGTTCGGGGGCGGCGGTGGCTGCGTTGTTGACCAAGACGTCCAGGCGCGGGTGTTGGACCACGACCCGCCGCGCCAGGGCCTCGACCTCTTCCAGGTGGGTGAAGTCCGCGTCCAGCGCGTGCAGTTGATCCGCGTCGACGCCGTCGGTGGCGGCCAGCCTGCCGGCTGCAGCCTGCGCGTCGTCGGTGGTGCGGCCGTGGAGGAGAACGGTGGCTCCGCGCACGGCGAGCTGCCGGGCGGTCTCGAAGCCTATGCCGGAGGTGGCGCCGGTCACCAGGACGGTACGGGAGGAAAGGTCGAAGACGGACATGGTCCCTTCCGGTCGGGGAAAGCGCGGGTACGCCGAGCCGGCCCCGGTGGGCGCGGTGGCGTGCGGGCGGAATGCGAACGGGGCGCCGGATCAGGCCGCGGCGCCCCGTAGGGATGGGAGGAGAGATGTCAGCGGGAGGCGGATCTCTCCGGGCAGCGCGGGGCCCGACACGGCGCCGCCTGATGAGGCGGACGGTCGAGCAGGAGCCAGGCGCTGTTCACGTCCCCCATCGAATGCCGCGCCGCCCCGGGCCGCAAGACTTGCCCCGCCCTCTTGACACGCCTCTGACGAGCTTCCGGGCCCGACTGCCGCATCGGCCGACGGGTCTGTGCCCGGCTCCCTCCTCCGTTCCTCGCAGATCAGATGAGGCGGCACCACCGTGCGATCGGATTCCGGCGGCGAAGGTGAGCGCCGGGCGAGCCGGACTCCTCGCACTCGCCCATCTGAGCGCGGGACCCGCCTACGCCCAGCTCGGCCTCGGGAACACGACCGCAGGCCGCTCTGTCACCGAGCCTCTCGGCCTCATGGCCGTTCTCGGCCGCACTCCGGCCGGAGCTGTGCACGATGTCCTCGCGGCCCGCAAGGCCCTTGCGAGGCCCGACGTCAAGTGCTGGATCGACAAGGGCTACCTGGGTGCCGACGGCACGGTCTGCATCCCGTACCGGGGATGATGAGAGACGCTTTCCGCCGGTCAGGAGGCGGTGAATCGGCCCCCACCCGCGCAGATCTGCGGATTCGTTGGGGGAGACATGGCCCGCTTCAAGTCGTGTCGGCTCTACGCAAGTTACGGTGCTCCATCGCCCCGAGTCACCGCCTTTGCATTTCCATCGAACCCGCTGGCTCAGCCTTCGCCGTCCCGGTTCCCGTACCGCCCGGGCGCCGCACACCGGTGTGGGCCGTGCCACCGCCGGTTCCCGCGGCCCTCCCTGTGTTCACTGCGATGTCCGACGGAGCGGGGGCCGGCGCGGGCGGACGTTGCAGCAGTGGCCGGACCAGGGCAGCGGTGCCGGTGGCGGCCTGGACTGATGCTCCGGCCATCTGGCCGGTGCCCGAAGAAGAACCGGTCCAGTACGACGATCAGCAGGGTGGTGCCTGCCACCGCGACGAGGTCGGGGATGCTCATGGCGGACCTTCTTCCTGCGCACCTCCACGGTCAGTCCCGGTGCCCCTGCCTCTTCCCGGTAGGGGCTGACCGGCCCTGCGCCCGGCACCGTCCGGCCCCTTCCCGCACGGCCTCACACCGAAGGACCGTGGCGGCAACGGTGCCGGAGCCCGCGGGCACCGGGCCCGCGCTCCCTGCACCACGGGAAGTGAAGCGCCATGATGTACTGGAACGGCCAGGACATGAGCGGCTGGGGCTGGTTCGGGATGTCGCTGGGCACCCTCGTGTTCTGGGGGTTGCTCGTCATCGTCTTCGTGCTGCTCTTCCGTGCGTTCCGCCGGCACGAGCACATCCCGCCCGCCGCCCCGCCCGCGCGCGCGACGCCGGAGCGGGTGCTGGCCGAGCGGTTCGCCCGCGGCGAGATCGACGAAGACGAGTACCAGCGGCGGCTGACCACCCTGCGCGCCTACGGACCGGACACACCGGACCTGACCAAACACTGACCCGTCACGGCGCGGGACACCGATTGCCCCGCTGCGATCCGTGCCCGCGCCGGGGCGCACGCCACAAGGAGTCCCGAGGAGCATCCGGCCGTGAACGCCAAGAACAAGAACCACAGCCGTCGCTGTCGCCATCGTCGTCGGCGCGCTTGCCCTCGGTCTGCCTGTCAGCACCTCACCTGCCCGCCCTCGAACCCATAGCCACCGAAGCCGCCCGACGCCTCGTCCAGGAGCCGTTCGGCCCCGTGACCGCCGTGTCACGGCCCGGGATGGTGGTGGGCAGCGCACCCTGTCGGCACCGGCTGACAGCGTCCATATCCCGGAAGCGAACAGGAGGCGGAGCGACATGGCCGTGCGGGTGGGGATCAACGGGTTCGGTCGGATCGGGCGGAACTATCTGCGGTGTGTGCTGGAGCGGGCGGCGCGGCAGGCGACGCCGGTGGAAGTGGTGGCGGTCAACGACATCGCGCCGGCCGGTACGTTGGCGCATCTGCTGGAGTACGACTCAACGTACGGCAGGCTCGGCCACGACGTCGGCGTGGAGAAGAACGAGCTGGTCGTCGCCGGGCGGCGCGTGGCGGTGAGTTCGGAGCGTGACCCGGCAGACCTCGACTGGGCCGGTCTGGGAGCCGATGTCGTCATCGAGTCGACCGGCCGTTTCCGGGCCCGTGACGCCTCGCCCGGCCGAAGGCAATCCCCGCGACGTCCTGCTCGCCGCCTCAGCCGGCGCGGGCCTCCTGGTGGTCGGCGCCGAACGCCACCGGCACACCCGCGGCCTGCAACTGGGCCCGGTCAACCACGCCGTGCTCCACCACGCGCACTGCCCGGTGGCCGTCGTACCGCGCGCGTAGCCGGGCCCATCTGGCCCGAGGGCGGGCTGCTCACCCCGGTTCGTCGCGTTCCGTGTCGCGGTGCCGGATCTTTTCGGCCAGCACCGCGGCCTGGATGCGGCGGCCGACACCGAGCTTCCCGAGAATCGAGGAGATGCGGTTCTTGACGGTCTTCTCCGCCAGGTACAGGCGCTGGGCGATCTGTGCGTTGGTCAGGCCCTCACCGATCAGTTCGAGGATCTCGCGTTCCCTGGGGGAGAGGCGGGCCAGTTCGGGCGGTACGGGGGTTTCTTCGCCGCGGACCCGGGCTATGACCCGCGCGGTGGCGCCCGGGTCGAGCAGGGACGCCCCGGCCGCCACCGTCCGTACGGCCGACACCAGGTCGGAGCCCTTGATCTGCTTGAGGACGTACCCGGCGGCGCCCGCCATGATCGCGTCGAACAGCGCTTCGTCGTCGAAGGACGTGAGCATGAGGCAGGCCAGGTCCGGCATCCGGGCCGACAGCAGTCGGTGCGCGATGTCCTGTGCCCACGCGTCGATTTCCTGCCAGTCCCGGTGGTCCCCGTAACGGCCGCCCAGCGCCCGGAAGACCAGGTGCCCGAGCAGGGACGTGTGCTCCTGCTCGAAAGCACCGGCCAGCAGACGGTGGTCCACGGGGGAAAGGAGGTCGCGTACGGCGGGCAGCGGGTCCGGGTTTTGGGACCAGCGTTCGAGGGGGCCGCCGAGGACGCGGGCCAGTCCGACGCTGTAGAGCCATAGGGGTTGGCGGGCGAGTTCGGGGGTGTAGCGGCGCAGGTATTCGCCGGCTGCGGGCAACCAGCGCCCGTTGTGGATGGCGCTGCCGAGGACGCAGGCGTCGTGGTCGGGTGCGGGGGCTCGCTCGTTGGACAGATCTGTCAGATCGGCCTGGAGGCCTCGTCCGGTCAGCGTGGCCGTGATGCGTTCGGCGATGCCGCGGGTGGATCCGTGTTCTCCGGCGTATCCGATGAACACGCGCATGGTTCCTCCTCGTGCGCCGTCTCAGCAGATGCGGGGCAGTTGTTCGCCCACCGGCATGTCGATGACGCGGCGGGCCCCGACGCGGGTGCGCAGGTCCACGCGTCCGGGGTGTGCGGCGGTGGTCCGTCCGATGCGAACGGCCGAGGTTCCTTCGGGGGTGCCGCGCATCGCGTCCAGGGCGTCGTCCGCTTGAGCCTCCGGTACGTAGGCGACCAGGCATCCTTCGTTGGCGACGTGGAGGGGGTCGAGGCCGAGCAGGTCGCAGGCGGCGGCGACGGGGCCGGGGACGGGCAGGGCCGCTTCGTCGATCTCGGCCCCGGTGGCGGATGCTGCGGCGATTTCGTTGAGGGTGGCGGCGAGTCCGCCGCGGGTGGGGTCGCGCAGGGTGTGGAGGTCGCTGCCGAGTGGGGCGAGGGCGCGTACGAGGCGGTGCAGGGGGCGGGAGTCGGAGGTGATGTCGGCCTCGAAGCCCAGGCCCTCGCGGGTGCTGAGGACGGCGGTGCCGTGCAGGCCGAGGGGGGCGGAGAGCAGGATCGCGTCGTGGGGGCGGGCGCGTGCCGCGGAGGGGTGGAGGGCCGGGATACGGCGGCCGATGCCGGTGGTGGTGATGAACAGGCGGTCGGCGGCGCCGCGCCCGACGACCTTGGTGTCTCCGGTGACGACCGGTACCTCCGCGTCGGTGGCGGCCTTGCCCAGCGATTCCACGACGGAGCGCAGTTCGGCCAGTGGCAGGCCCTCTTCGATGATGAGGGACACGGTGAGGGCGACGGGTTCGGCGCCGCGCATGGCGAGGTCGTTGACGGTGCCGTGGACGGCGAGGGAGCCGATGTCGCCGCCGGGGAAGAACAGGGGGCTGACGACGAAGCTGTCGGTGCTGATGACCGGCAGGCTCACGGGTGGCAGGGTGGCGGCGTCCTCCAGTGGGCCGGGTGGCGGTCCGAGCGCGGGGAGCAGGAGTGTGTCGAGGAGTTCGGCGGTGAGCCGGCCGCCTGCGCCGTGGCCGAGCAGGACGCGCTCGTCTTCGTGTCGTGGTGTGGGGCACTGGAGGGTCATGGTGGGCTCCCGGTCGGGGCGGTGGGGGTGCGTCCGGCGGCGTGGTAGGCGGCGCAGGTGCCTTCGGTGGAGACCATGGGGGCGCCGAGGGGGGTGCGTGGGGTGCAGTGGGTGCCGTAGGCGGTGCAGTCGGTGGGTTCGCGGGCGCCGGTGAGGATGGCGCCCGCGATGCATTCGGGGTGCTCGGCGGAGCGCAGGTCTGTGACGCCGAAGCGGCGTGCGGCGTCGTAGGAGGCGAAGGGCGGGGCGAGTTCGAGTCCGCTGGCGGGGAGCGGGCCGATGCCGCGCCAGGTGCGGTCGGTGATCCGGAAGACCTGGACGACGGTCTGCTGGGCGCCGGTGTTCCCGGTGCGGCGTACGGCGCGCACGTACTGGTTCTCGACCTCGCCGCGTCCGTCTTCCAGTTGTTCGACCGCCATCAGGATGCCTTCGAGGAGGTCGAGGGGTTCGAAGCCGGTGACGACGATGGGCACGTGCCAGTGGGCGGCGATGGGCTCGTACTGTCGCCAGCCCATCACGGCGCACACGTGTCCGGCGGCGAGGAAGGCTTGTACCTCGCAGTCGGGGTCGGCCAGCAGCGCGGTCATGGCCGGGGGGACGAGGACGTGGCTGACCAGGACGCTGAAGTTGGTCAGGCCCAGGCGGTGGGCGTGCAGGACGGCCATGGCGTTGGCGGGGGCGGTGGTCTCGAATCCGACGGCCAGGAAGACGACCTGGCGTTGCGGTTCGGCCTCGGCGGTCCGTACGGCGTCCATGGGGGAGTAGACCACCCGTACGTCCGCGCCGCGGGCCCGCAGGGACAGCAGGTCGGTGTGGGTGCCGGGGACGCGCAGCATGTCCCCGAAGCTGGTGAAGGTCACTTCGGGGCGCGCGGCGATGGCCATCGCCCGGTCCAGGGTCTCCAGGGGAGTGACGCAGACCGGGCAGCCGGGGCCGTGGATCATGCGGATGCCGGCGGGCAGCAGCTCGTCGATGCCCTGGCGCACGAGGGTGTGGGTCTGTCCGCCGCAGACCTCCATGATGCGCCAGGGGCGGGTGGCGACGCGCCGGAGCCGGTCCAGCAGGGTGCGGGCGAGTTCGGGGTCGCGGTATTCGTCGAGGTAGCGCATCACGGACCGGTCGCCTCGGGGGCCGCCCTGTTCAGCTCGCAGGCCACGTCCACGACGCCTTCGACGGCGCGGCACAACCGGGCCGCGACGGGCACGAACGAACCGTCGCGTACCCGTCCGCTCAGCTTGACCACCCCGTCTTGCACGGTGACGTCCACGTGCTGCCCGGGGAAGACCCGGGCGATCACCACGTGGCGTACCTCGTCGGCGATGTCGGTGTCGGAGCGCAGGAAGACCTTGAGGAGGTCGCTGCGGCTGACCACCCCTTGCAGCAGGCCCTGGGCGTCGGTGACGGGCAGGCGTTTGACGTGCCGTACGGCCATGATGCGGGCGGCCTGGGGGAGGGCCGCGTCGGCGTGCACGCAGACGGCGGGCGCGGTCATCAGCTCCCCTGCGGTCAGCGCTCCGGCCTTGGCCAGATCCTCCAGCCGCTGGCGCTGTTCGAACCGTGAGGGGTCGCTGTCGCGGAATTCCTCCTTGGGCAGCAGGTCGGCCTCGGAGACGACGCCGATCACGCGGCCTTCGCCCGCCAGCACGGGCAGGGCGCTGACCTTCCACTGCTCCATCATCTGGACGATGTCCTTGAACGACGCGTCCCGGCCGACGGCCACGACGGTGTGGGTCATCACGTCGCTCACCGTGTGCAGGCCGTGTACCTGCGGGTCCTCGGGCTGGGTCACGGGCATGGCGGGCTCCTTCGCACGTGGTCGACGGTGAGGTCCAGGAAGTGGGCGGAGCAGGAGATGCACGGGTCGTGGTTGCGGATGCCGCGCTCGCACAGGGCGGTCAGCTGCGCCTCGGTGTCCCGTGCACCGGCGTCCAGCCGGGACTGGACGAGACGTCGCAGGTCCTCCTCGATCGCACCCTGGTTCTGGGAGGTGGGCGGCACGAGCGCGGCGGCGGTGACGAGGCCGTGCGCGTCCAGCGTGTAGCGGTGGTAGAGCAGGCCGCGTGGGGCTTCCGTCGCGCCGTGTCCGGTGGCGGCGCGCGGCGGCACGTCCACGTACGGCCGGGCCGGGGACTCGTACGCGTCGATGATCCGCAGCGCCTCGTCGATCGCGTACAGCGCCTCGACGGCCCGTACGACGATGCTGCGGAACGGATTGCGGCACACCTCGCCGGCCGCCGGATCACCGAGTCCGCCCGCCCGCGCGGCTTCCTGTGCGATACGGGAGAGCCAGCGTCCGCTGATCGCGTAACGGGCCAGCGAGCCGGTGAGGTAGCGCTCGCCGTCCAACGTGGCCTGAAGGGCGGTGGAGTAGGGAACCTGCTCCTCGGTGACCTCGGACGGGAAAGCGTGGACGGGGAACTGGCGCAGGGGCAGGGGAGCGGCTGTTCCGGACGGCAGTCCGTGCGCGCGCGGGGCGGCCATGACGGTGGGGGTGCCGGAGTCGATGGCGTAGCGGCCGGGTTCGGCGAGTGCCAGCAGGGCGTGGTCCAGCCCGGCGTCGGGGAAGTCGAATCCCGCGACCCAGCACACGGTCTCCCAGGCGTCTTCGCGGGCCCGGCGCAGCCGCTCGGCCAGCGGCTTGAGCTCAACGGCGGCGGGTACGCGGTGGAAGCCGCCGAGCCGGACGTTGACGGGGTGGATGGCCCGTCCGCCGAGCTGTTCGAGGATCGCGTTGCCCGCCTGTTTGATGCGCAGGCCGCGCTCCACGTGGGCGCGTTGGGTACGGGCGAGTTCGATGGCGCCGTCCACGCCGAGGAAGTCCGGGGCGTGCAGCAGATGGATGTGCAGGATCTGGCTCTCGATCCATTCGCCGCAGTACAGCAGCCGCCGCAGTGCCGCCAGCTGCCCGCCGGCCGTCACCCCGCAGGCGTCCTCGACGGCCCGGCAGGCGCTCATCTGGTAGGCGACCGGGCAGATGCCGCACACCCGCGCGGTGATGTCGGGCGGTTCGGTGTACGAGCGGCCGCGCAGGAATGCCTCGAAGAACCGCGGCGGTTCGTAGATGCGCAGCTCGGTGCCGGTGACCGTGCCGTGGTCGACCGTCAGGTGCAGGGCTCCCTCGCCCTCGACGCGGGCGAGGGAGCCGACGTGCAGCACGCGCGAGCCACGATGGGTCATGACGGTGCTCCCTCGGCCCCTGTTTCCACCTCGGTGAAGGCGGTGGCGTTGTAGGTGCGCAGGGCGCGGCGCACATCGTCCTCGCTCATGCCGTCGCGGCGCAGCAGCGGGATCAGTGCGGGCAGGTTGGCCGTGGCGGACGGGCCGAAGCAGCCGTAGCAGCCGCGCCCGTATGCGGGGCAGATGGCGCCGCAGCCGGCGTGGGTGACCGGTCCCAGGCAGGGTGTGCCGTGGGCGACGGTCACGCACACGGTGCCGCGGCGCTTGCAGGCGAAGCAGACGCTGTGGTTGGGCACGTCCGGCTTGCGGCCCGCGAGGAAGGCTGTGATCACTTCGAGGAGCTGTGTGCGGTCGATGGGGCAGCCGCGCAGTTCGAAGTCGACGGGGACGTGGGCGGAGACGGGGGTGGAGGTGGCGAGGGTGGCGATGTGGTCGGGGCGGGCGTAGACGGTGGCGCGGAACTCCTCCACGTCGGCGAAGTTGCGCAGTGCCTGGATGCCGCCGGCCGTGGCGCAGGCGCCGATGGTGACCAGGACGCGCGCGGTGGCCCGGATCTCCCGTATGCGCTGGGCGTCCTGGGGTGTGGTGACGGAGCCTTCGACGAGGGCGAGGTCGTACGGGCCGGGCCGGACGGCGCTGGTCGCCTCCAGGAAGTGGGTGATGTCCAGCTGCCCGGCCATGGTGAGGAGTTCGTCCTCGCAGTCGAGCAGGGTCAGCTGGCAGCCGTCGCACGAGGCGAGCTTGAAGACGGCGAGCGTCGGGCGGCGGACGCCTTCGGGAGGGCCGGGGTGCGGGGGGTTCATCTCACAGCTCCTTCACGGCCAGGAGGGGTTCGGCGCGGTCCCAGCCGGTGACCGGACCGTCCCGGCACAGCAGGAGGGGGCCCAGCTGGCAGTGCCCGCAGGTGCCCGCGCCGCAGCGCATGTTGCGCTCCAGCGAGACCTGCACGCGGTGCGGCGGGACGCCCGCCTGGACGAGGTCGCGGGCGGTGGCGTGGATCATGGGCTCGGGCCCGCAGATGAAGGCGTACGTCGCGGCGGGTGACCACGCGCCGCGGCCCAGCAGCCGGGTGACCACGCCCACGTCGCCGTGCCAGCCCGCCTCCGGCCGGTCCACGGTGACCGCCACGTGCGCGGCGGCGCCCCAGGCCCGGGTCTGCAACCGGTACAGCAGGTCGCTCGGCGTCCGGGCGCCGATCAGGACGTTGAGCCGGCCGTAGCGTCCGGGCTCCGCGAGCACCTCCAGGATCAGCGGCCGCAGCGGCGCCAGCCCGATCCCGCCGGCGATCACCAGCACGTCGAGTCCTGCGGCGGCTTCCACATCCCAGCCCACGCCGCACGGACCACGCACTCCCACCGTGTCGTCCACGCGCAGCGCACACAGGGCCCGGGACACCGCGCCGACCGCTCGTACCGTGTGCACCAGGGCCGGTTCTCCGTCGGGCAGCCCCGACACGGACACAGGGATCTCGCCCACCCCGAACGCGTAGAGCATCGCGAACTGCCCCGGCCGGAACGGCGGCAGCGCGGCACCGACCGGGCGCAGCTTGAACGTGGCGACGTCCGCGGTCTCCGAGCAGCGGCGCACGACGCGGTAGGGGAGAGGCACACCGCCGACGGGGGCGGCCGTGGCGTTCATCGGGGCAACCCGCTCCCGTACGGTCCGTACAGGTCCAGCAGCCGGGTACGGGCACACTCCAGCCGGTGCCCGATGACCTCGGCCACGGCCAGCACCAGCGCGTGCCCCAGCTTCGGATCTTCCCGGCACAGTCGGCGTACGGCCTCGGCGTCGAACTCCCAGGCCCGTACGGGGCTCTGCGCCTCCGCCCCCAGGTGCCAGTTGCGCGGGGGGAACAGCCAGGACCAGCCCACCAGGTCCCCCGGGCCCAGTGTCTCGATCACCGCGGCGCGGCGGCCGGGAACGTGGAGGTCCAGCACGACGCTGCCGGTCCGGATGATCCAGAACCGGTCCGCGGCGCGGTGCTCCTCGAAGAGGCGAGCACCCGCGGGGAAGGACACCTCGTGAGCCAGCCCCATCAGCCGTTCCCGCTGGTCGTCGGTGAGGGCGTCCAGCTGCTTGGTCATGGTCCGCAGGCGCATCCTGGTGTTCATGAGGGGGCCTCCTCGTCAGTGGCCGTGGCGTCCTGGGCCTCCGCGTGCAGGGCGGCGGCTTCCTCGGTGATGTCGATGCCGGCGGGGCACCACACGATGCAGCGCCCGCACCCCACACACCCCGACTCCCCGAACTGGTCGTGCCAGGTGCCGAGTTTGTGGGTGAGCCACTGCCGGTAGCGGCTGCGCGCGGACGCCCGGACCGGGCCGCCGTGCAGACGGCTGAAATCCAGGTCGAAGCAGGAGTCCCAGCGCTGCCACCGCTCCGCGTGGTCGCCGGTCAGGTCGGTGATGTCCTCGGTGGTGGTGCAGAAACAGGTCGGACAGACCATCGTGCAGTTGCCGCAGGTCAGACACCGCGCGGCGACATCGTCCCAGCGGGCGGCGTCGTGCGAGCCGGCCATCAGGGCGTGCAGGTTGACCGGCGGCATCGCCTTGTCCATGTGCTGCGCGGCGGCGGTGACCGCCTGCTGGGCGACGGCTCGGGTCGCCGGATCGCAGGGACGGCGGGGGAGCCGGGCCAGGATGCGTTCCCCCGCCGGGCTGCCCGCCCGTACCCGGAAGCGGTGCCCTTCCTGGTCCAGCACCTCGGTCAGCGCCAGGTCGTACGTGGCCGGACCGTCCTCCCCGACGCCCGGCCCGGTCCCCATCGACGTGCAGAAGCAGGTGGCACCGGGATCGGTGCACTCCACGGCCACGATGAACGTGCGGTCACGGCGACGCCGGTAGGCGGTGTCCGCGTGCGGGCCCCCGCCCAGTACGCGGTCCTGAATCGCGATGGCCCGCAGATCGCACGGCCGTACCCCCAGGAACGCGTACGCGGGCGGCTCGCCGTCCTCCGCACGGAAGGCGAGCCGGCCCCGCGCGTCCCGGTCCACCGTCCACAGCCGCTCACGCTGCGGATGCAGGTATGTCTTCCACGACTGCGGCCCGGCACTGTGCGCGAAGACCATCGAATCCGCGCGCCGCACCAGGCGATACCGCCCGGCCGCCAGCTCCACACCGCATCCGTGCGGCAGCTCGTCGGCCGTGGATATCTCCGCGAGGACGATCGCGCCGTCGCGAACGGTGGGACCGATGACGATGTGCTCCTCGGAGAGGACATCGACCAGCGTGGCCAGCCCGTCCGACGCGGAGATCACCGCATCCGGTACCGATGCACTCTGGGACATCAGCGCCTCCCCGGCAGCGTCCCACAAGGTCCGTGTCTTCATCGTCGGCCGGAGAACTCCGGCAGGGAGGGGGCCGAACGGCCCTGGTGCGTGCCGCCCGGCCCGGAAGTCACCGCCGGTGGTGGACGGGCCTGCCCTGATGGGACAGGGGCGGGTGCGGTACTGCGCCTGTTGTCCCTGACTGCGCCTGTTGTCCCTGTCCCACCGGAGTGGGCTGCCGTGACCCGTCTGCCGCGGGGCCGTTCGGCCCGGCCGGAGGGTTACTCGGTGCAAGGTCACGCCGTCACTGGCTCGGACCGTCAGCCAGGCACGACATGGTCCGGTACACAGGTTTGGGCGTCTCGCGGCGGGCGGCGGTAACCGGTGGTCGGCGGGCGGGGCGGAAGGGTGAGCGTCGGTTCCCGAACCTCGTGGTACGCCAGGGTGGTCAGCAGGTGGGCGATCATGTTGATCCGGGCCCGGCGCTTGTCGTCGCTCTCGACGACGTACCACGGAGCCTCGGGAATGTCCGTGTGGGCGAACATCGTGTCCTTGGCCCGGGAGTACGCTTCCCACCGTGTGATGGATTCCAGGTCCATCGCGGACAGCTTCCAGCGCCGCGTCGGGTCTTCCAGGCGGTTGCGGAACCGCTGTTCCTGTACGGCGTCGCTCACCGAGAACCAGTACTTGCGCAGCAGGATGCCGTCCTCCACCAGCATCCGCTCGAAGACCGGGCACTGCCGCAGAAAGCGCCGGTACTCCGTCTCATCGCAGAAGCCCATGACATGCTCGACGCCCGCCCGGTTGTACCAGCTGCGGTCGAACAGCACGATCTCACCGGCGGTCGGCAGCCGCTCCACATACCGCTGGAAGTACCACTGCCCCCGCTCCCGCCCGGACGGCGCGGGCAGCGCGACGATCCGCGCGACCCGCGGGTTGAGGTGCTCGGCGACGCGCTTGATCACACCGCCCTTGCCGGCCGCGTCCCGCCCCTCGAAGACGACCACGAGCCGGGCGCCCTCGGTGCGCACCCACTCCTGCACCTTGACCAACTCGGTCTGGAGCCGCAGCAACTCGCGTTCGTACGCAGCCCTGCCCAGGGAACCGGCTCCCCGCGTGGACACCGACGCTGACCGTGCAACGGTCTCGTCCCTGCGCTTCTTTCCCACCGCCTGCCCGGCCTTCTTCCGTCGCTCGCGAACGAAGGTCTTCCTGAAGAGGCGTGGAGAGCCCCCAGGCCGTCTCCAGGAAGATCCCCCTCCTGCCCCGATGTGGCTCATCCAGCTGCCACCGTGGCGTCGACGCGGAACCGCCGCACCCGGCCGGGTGTTTCCTCTTCTGCCCTCCCGGCCCCTTGACGGGCGGTAGCGCGTCCCCCGATAACTGCGGCGACGTGCTGTGTGCGCTCCGGGGCGGCGTGGTCGCGGATGCGATCACGGGCGGTCGGAGTGCCGGTGTCCGAATCCGGCCTGCCCGGGACAGTCCTTCAGACCGGCGGCGAGGAGGAACCATGCTCAAGGAGATCGCAACCGCCACGGAGAGGTGGGTCACCGGGTTGCTGAATCGCCGGCCCGTCGGCGGGCTGGCCCTGGGGGTGGTGCGTGACGGTCGCCTTGAGCATGCCGTCGTGCACGGGCTCGCCGATCTGGAGACGCGCGAGCCGATCGGCGAGGACACGGTCTTCCGTATCGCGTCGATCAGCAAGACCTGCACCGCGATCGCGGTGATGCAGCTGTGGGAGCGGGGGCTGGTCGATCTCGACGCCCCTGCTGCGAACTACCTCGGCGCTTACCCGCTCACTCCGGCCGAGCCCGGCTTCCGGCCCGCAACCCTGCGCCACCTGCTGACCCACACCGCGGGCATCGGCGAGTTGCGTTCCGCCGTCGATCTACTGCGACCCAACGCGGGGGAAGGCGTGCGGTTGGGGCGCCCGCTGCCGTCGCTCGCCGAGTACTACCGCCATGGCCTGCGGATCGAAGCGGAGCCGGGCACGCGCTGGACGTACGCCAACCACGGATTCGCGACCCTCGGCCAGGTCGTCGAGGAGGTCAGCGGCGAGCGCTTCGATCACTACCTCCGTGAGCACGTCTTCACCCCTCTCGGCATGACCGGCACCGATCTGATCCGCACCGCACGCATACGCGGGAGCCTGGCGACCGGCTACGAGCTGCGATCCCGGGGCCTGAAAGCGGTCACCGACCGGGAGCGCGCCACACCGGGCGCCTCGTCCGTCTACTCGACACCACGGGACATGGTCCGCTACCTCTGCGCCCTCCTCGGCAGCGGCACCAACGAACACGGTTCGGTCCTCGCACCCGCGACCCTGGCCACGATGTTCGCCCCGCACTATCAGCCTGATCCCCGCGTGCCCGGCATGGGTCTGGGCTTCTTCCGCGGAGAGGCCGACGGCCACCGCTTCGTCGAGCACCAGGGCATCCTGCCCGGCTTCACCTCACAGATGTTCGTCGCCCCCGACGACGGGCTCGCCGTGTTCGCCCTGACCAACGCCGCCCACCGCGCACTGCTGTGGCTGCCCGGTGAGCTCGAAGCGCTCCTGCGCCACCTGCTCGGCCTGCCGGGGCAGACGCTCCGTACCGATGTGCCGCACCGCCCCGAGGTGTGGGACGAACTGTGCGGCTGGTACACCCTCGCCGGCCGGCTCACGGACGTACGGGCTCGGGCCATGGCGGGCTCCGCCGTCGAGGTCTTCGTCCGCGGCGGCCGCCTCATGCTGCGCAGCCTGATCCCCGTACCCATGATGGTGCGCGGCATCCCGCTCCACCCCGACGACGCAGACGATCCCTACGCGTTCCGCATCGACCTGTCGCGGTACGGGATCGGCAAGGCGCGCATCGTCTTCAGCCACGAACCGAAGACCGGGAACACCGCGCTGCACTTCGTGCCCATCCCGCTCTCCCTGCACAAGTGTGCGTCTTCCCGGCCCTTCCGGCGCTGACAAGCTCGGCCCGTACGGCCCTGGCGATGCGGGCCGTACGGGGCCAGGCTGTGCGCGCGACAAGGGAAGCCCGCCCTCAGCCCCGGAGGCACGCATGTCCCCCGCGCCCGACCTCACCGACGACGAACTCCTGGCGCTCGACGCCCACTGGCGCGCCGCCAACTACCTCGCCGTCGGACAGATCTACCTGATGGACAATCCCCTGCTCGCCGAACCCTTACGGCCCGAGCACGTCAAGCCCCGGCTGCTCGGCCACTGGGGCACCTCGCCCGGCCTCAACCTGGTCCACACCCACCTCAACCGGATCATCAAGGCCCGGAACCTGGACGCGCTGTGCGTCTGGGGGCCGGGACACGGAGGACCCGCGGTGCTGGCGAACTCCTGGCTGGAGGGCAGCTACACCGACACGTATCCGGACATCGGCCGGGACGCCGCGGGCATGGCCCGGCTGTTCGAACAGTTCTCCTTCCCCGGCGGTGTGCCCAGTCACGTCGCGCCCGAGACGCCCGGCTCGATCCACGAGGGCGGCGAACTGGGCTACTCCCTCGCGCACGCCTACGGCGCCGCCTTCGACAACCCCGGCCTCCTCGTCGCCTGCGTCATCGGCGACGGCGAGGCCGAGACCGGGCCGCTCGCCGCGTCCTGGCACTCCACCAAGTTCCTCGACCCGGTGCACGACGGCGCCGTCCTGCCGGTCCTGCACCTGAACGGCTACAAGATCGCCAACCCGACCGTGCTGTCCCGGCTGCCCGAGACGGAGCTCGCCGCGCTGCTACGGGGATACGGTCACGAGCCGGTCTTCGTCACCGGTCACGAGCCCCTGCCCGTCCACCGCGCCATGGCAGCCGCCATGGACACCGCACTGGACCGCATCGCCGCCATCCAACATGCGGCCCGAGAGGAGGGCGTCACCGAGCGCGCAGCCTGGCCAGTGCTCGTACTCCGTACTCCCAAGGGCTGGACCGGCCCCGCCGAGGTCGACGGGCTGCCCGTCGAAGGTACCTGGCGCGCACACCAGGTGCCGCTCGCCGCCGTCCGCGACAACCCCGGGCACTTGCGGCAACTGGAGGACTGGCTCCGCTCGTACCGGCCGGAAGAGCTGTTCGCCGCGGACGGGCGCCCTCGGGCGCAGGTCCTGGAACACATCCCTGAAGGGCGGCGCAGGCTCGGCGCCACCCCGCATGCCAACGGTGGCCTGCTGCTGCGCAGCCTGCCGGTCCCGGCCCTGGAGCGCTTCGCGGTGCCCGTCGACAAGCCCGGCGCGACCCTCCACGAACCCACTCGCGTCCTGGGCAGCCTGTTGCGGAAGGTCATGGCGGACACCGCCGGCCGCCGCGACTTCCGCATCGTCGGGCCCGACGAGACCGCCTCCAACCGCTTGCAGGCGGTGTTCGAAGCGAGCGGCAAGGCGTGGCAGGCGGCGACGGCCGACACCGACGAGCACCTGGACCGGCACGGCCGCGTTCTGGAGATTCTGTCCGAGCACACCTGCCAGGGCTGGCTGGAGGGCTATCTGCTCACCGGCCGCCACGGACTGTTCTCCTGCTACGAGGCGTTCGTCCACATCGTCGACTCCATGGTCAACCAGCACATCAAATGGCTGCGGGTGACCCGCCGCCTGCCCTGGCGCCGCCCCATCGCCTCCCTCAACTACCTGCTCACCTCCCATGTGTGGCGCCAGGACCACAACGGCTTCTCCCACCAGGACCCCGGCTTCATCGACCACATCCTCAACAAGAGCCCCGAAGTCGTCCGCGTCTACCTGCCGCCGGACACCAACACCCTGCTCTCGGTGGCCGAACACGTCCTGCACAGCCGGGACTACGTCAACGTCGTGGTTGCCGGCAAACAGCCCTGCTTCGACTGGCTGAGCCTCGACGCGGCCCGCGCGCACTGTGCCCGCGGCGCGGGGATGTGGGGCTGGGCGGGCACCGACGACGGCACCCGCGAGCCGGACGTGGTCCTGGCCTGCGCGGGCGACGTCCCCACCCAGGAAGTTCTGGCCGCCGCCCGGCTGTTGCGGCAGCACTTGCCGGAGCTGTCCGTACGCGTCGTCAACGTCGTCGATCTGGCCCGGCTGCTGCCGAAGGAGGAACACCCGCACGGTATGTCGGGTGCCGAGTACGACGCCCTGTTCACCCCCGGCAAACCGGTCATCTTCGCCTACCACGGCTACCCCTGGCTCATCCACCGCCTCGCCTACCGCCGCGCCGGGCACGCCCACCTCCACGTACGCGGCTACAAGGAGATCGGTACCACCACGACACCCTTTGACATGGTCGTCACCAACGACCTCGACCGCTACCGCCTCGTCATGGACGTCATCGACCGCGTCCCCGGACTCGCACCGCGCGCGGCCGCCGTACGACAGGAAATGGAGGACGTCCGGACCCGGCACCGCGCCTGGATCCGCGAGTGCGGCAGGGACCTGCCGGAGGTCGCCGACTGGTGCTGGGACGGGTGATCCCGCGTGTCAGCGAACTGTCATCTCGGTGGCGCCCCTCTCGGCACCGGGACCGGCGTCAACGCTCCTGGTTCGGGTGCCAATGAGGACTGGACGCACGGTCCCTGCTTCGGCAGCCGCGGTATCTTTCGCCGCCGTCACCGGAGACGGCAAAGCTGACGCCATCGTTGTCAACAATGACGGGTGACGGTTCGTCGCGCTGAATGAGTCCCGATGGCACGCGGGTCCTGTACTGGTCACGAGCCGGTACAGGGTCGTTCGCCTCGCCGTCGACGGAGTCGCTACCCGTCATGGCCGCGACCTCGGAGACCTCCGGCCGATAAGTGCTCGCCAAGGGACGGCATGCTCAAGGGCGGGTTATGTCGAGGTGCGAACAAGTGGTGAGGCCGCAGGCGGATCGCCGGACGCTTCGTGCACGAGGGGGCGAGTGGAGCGGGCTCGTCCCTCGGGACCCCTGTGGGCAACGCTCCGCACGCGGCCGGTCGTCCGTCCGGCCTCGTAGGGCTCCTGCTGTCTCGTCTCCGAACAGTGGGAGTACGAGTTCGACCGTGTCCGGTCTTCGCCGCGCAATTCGCGCGTGAGACGGCGGCACACCCTGGAAGCGCGGAGGTCCCAGGGCTTCGGGCGGCGTGTCACGGTGCGAGCGGGACGGCCGCCGACAGAAAGGAAGAAGGCCCGACGATGACCGGAACCACACCGTGTCACGGTAAAAGGGGCCCTGGCCGACGGCATGTGGCAGCACCAGGCGCCGACCGTATCGTGGTACAGCACAGCGGTGGGGAGTCGTACGCCGCCCGGGTACGGGGGCACGAGGTGATCGTGGACCAGCCCGTCCCCGTGGGAGGAGGCGACCGAGGTCCGACGCCGGTGGAGCTGTCCGCGACCGCGCTCGCCGCATGCGTGGCCTACTACGCAGCTCCTACCTCAAGCGGCACGGCCTCACGCGTGAGGGGCTGCGGGTCGTGACGAACCACTGCACTGTGGGCAACTCCCTGCCCCTGCCGCCGGAGGTCAGCGTCGTCGTTGACGGGCCTGACGGGTCGTCTGTGCCTACGGCGTAGACGGACGGTCCGTTGCTGTCGGCTCTGGCCTCCCTCCGCACAGCGCAACATGCACACATGCCCTTGGGTGGAACGGCCCGTGATGTGCCCCGCATTGCCCCTGACCCGGCGGGGGTCGACGGTTCCGACAGCAGCCTCGCAGCCTTGGACTGGGCAGCGCAGGAGGCCCGGCTCCGCGGACTGCCACTGCGCATCGTTGTCGCGTCCTTGTGGGAACGCTACGAGAAGACGCTGCCGTCCTGGACCGTCGAGCGGTCTGCCGAGACCGTCGAGGAACAGCGCGTGCTCGGCTGGTCCAGGTGCCCGTGGGTGACGACGATCAGGCGGATGTCTTGGGGTTCACGCCGTGGGAGGCGATCTGGTCGTAGACCAGCTGGGCGCTGCCGGGTGTTCCGGCGTCGACGACCGGATCGGTTGGCTGCCCAGCGGCAGGCAGGCGTTGACGGAATGCTTGCCGAGCACGGAATTCGCGATGACCTTGGTCTGGAACATTGAGGTGAGTGCTTCCTTCGAGAAGTCACAAGAAGGGAGTCGCAGGGCCTGTTGGGGCGTGAGGCGAGGAGCGACTGGTACGTGACGGGCGCCGCTCACCGCGTTGCCCCCGACCCCCGGGCGGCCGGCGTACCAGCAGATCTGTCGGGTGCGGTGCAACGCGGCAGGGCCTGTCCCGGCCCCGTGGACGGGTGGCCAGGGGCACAGCCCGTCGTCGGGCCGCGAGAACGGTCAGGCGGCCGGCGCGAATGCGGTGATGGCGTCGACGAGGCCGGCCGGGGCTTCCAGCGGGATCAGGTGGCCGGTGTGGGGGACCACCACGAACTCGGCGTGCGAGAGGTAGGGCACCAGGTTGTCGCGGAGCACGCCGACGGGCTCCACCTGGTCGTGTTCTCCGGCGACGACGAGAGCGGGCACGCTGACCATGCGCGTGTGCTCGGTGATGTCCTGCGCGATGCCGCGCAGCGGCCACTCGGTACGGGCGGCGTCGGTGACGGTCCGCGAATCTGTCACGATCTGCGCCTTGACCGACGTGGGCAGTTCGATCGCGGTGAGGACGTGATCCCGCGCCCCGGCCACGGACTCGGCGGAGTCGTAGGCGTGCGACAGGGCTTCCTGGTACTCGGGAGTGACCTGTGCGGCGGGTTTCGCCGGGCCGGAGCCGACGAGGACGATACCGCGCAGGCCGGCCGGCCTGGTGGCCGCGACCAGCTGTGCGACCTTGCCTCCCATCGAATGCCCCACCAGGACGTAGTCGGTGGCCCCCGCATCCGCGAGCACGGCGAGCGTGTCGTCGGCGAGCTGACCGAGCGTATAGGGGCCGGGCAGAGCGCTCGACCGGCTCCATCCGCGGAAGTCGACCGTGAGCACGTCACGGCCCGCCAGGCGGTCGACGACGAGGTCCCAGGTGCGGGCGGAACCACCCCAATAGTGCAGGAACACCAGGGTCGGCCCGGTCCCCGGCCGATGGTCGTAAGTGGGCAGAAGCGTCTGCTGCGTCGCGGTCATGGTGGCTCTTCCGGTCGGTGCTCCGGGCGGTTGCCCGGTGTATTCATTGAAACTTCTGCACCCGGTCGGGGCATCGGCGTGACTGGTCGTCCGATAGTGGAAACTGGACACGTGAGCGTGATCAGGCACATGACCTACCAGCCCGCGGGACGCCGCGCCGCCTCGGTCGAGACGATGACGTTCGGCCGCCTTCGCGAGCTGAACGACGGCGGCACGCAGCGCGCCGACTTCCACGTCCTTGCCGTCATCGACGCCGGACCCGGCTCAGTCACGGTCGATTTCCACCGCCACCCGCTCCAAGATCGATCCGCGGTGTGGATTCCGCCCGGCGCGGTGCACCGATGGGACGACATCGCCGACGTGGCAGGGCACCTCGTGCTGTTCGTGCCGACCGCGCCGGTCACCCACGCCACCCGAGAACTCGTCGCTTCCCCGGACCCGGCCGCGCACTGGAGCATCCCCGACGCCGGCTGGCCCTTCGCCGATGCGGCGCGCAGCCATCTCCTCCTCGAAGCATCCGCCCCACCCAGTGACTCCCGGACGGAGCTGCCCGAAATCCTGCTCTCCGCGCTCATCACCCGACTGCACCCACCGCACGCCGAAGCACGGCTCACCCATCCGGCGTTCCGGTTGTTCCGCTCCAGCGTCGAAGCACACTTCCGGCAACACCACGATGCCGGCTACTACGCCCGTACGCTGGGATACGCGCCCCGCACCCTCTCACGAGCGGTGCAACAGGCCACCGGCCGCACCGCGAAGGCGTACATCGTCGAACGGATCACCTTGGAAGCCAAACGGCTCCTCGCACACGACCGCCTCACCGCCGCCCGCTGCGCCGGCATACTGGGCTTCCCCGACGCATCCAACTTCTCGGTTTTCTTCCACAAGGCCACAGGCAAACGCCCGGGCGCGTGGCAGGCGACGGTGGCCGCCGAGTGAGGAGGTGCCCACGAGAACACTCACATCTATGATCACGTGGCGTCACAACCCCGTGATCACCGGAGGTCGCATCGTTCCGGGCGGGCTGTGGGAGATCACGAAGCCGTTGCTTCCGCCGTCAAGAGTGCGACCACAGGGCGGCGGGACGCCGGATACACCTGGTGAGACACTGTTTGCGGCCATCATCTAGGTGCAGGTCAGCGGATGCGCCTGGCGGCAGCTGCCGCCCTGCTTCAAGATCTCGAAGTCGACTGCTCATCGGCGGTTCCTGATCTGGTCGAGGGCCGGCGCCTGGGGTCGGCCGCACGAGGCCGTGCTCCACCGCCACGTGTTTCCGGGCGCCGGCGAGGCCGCGCCGCGCCTTGCTGAGGTCGAGGCGGATGTGCAGCACCTCATCGAGGCGCACACGGAGACGATGCCGGGCGTGCGGTTCCTGGCGGGCGAGTACGGCACCGGGCCGGTGCACGGCGGACGGATCGTTCGCTGGGTTTGGACGAGAACGATGCGCCGGTGGTCGTCGTGTACACGCGCGGCACGGACGCGGGGTGATCAAACAGGGCCTGTTCCATCTGGCGTGGTTGATGGACCACCGCGCCGAGTTCGGGCATCTGCGCTACCGCTTCTACGGCGAGTCGTTAGTCGGTCCGGAGACGGTGGCATCCTGCAGTGGTTTCATGCCCTGTCGCGGCGGGTCCCTTCCCTGAGCAGGCGGCGGGGACGCGGCAGGTGGGTTTCCCGGCACCCCTGCGACGGGGGAAGGGGCGGCGGCGGTTCCGTCGGGGAGGTGACGCGGTCGAGCATGGCGGTTCGGGGAGCCAGGCTCGCCTCTGTCGTGAGCGGTCTCGTGTCAGTTCGGCGTGATCGACAGCGGGGCACCGCCGTCTCCGGCGGCCCCACCGGCAGCGCCGCGCCCGCCCCGCGACGCTCCGTCAGTCCTCCGTAGCGCGCCCGACCTCGGTCGTCGTCCCGCCCCCGGCCAGGCGTGCGCTGACCTGCGCCCGCGTGCCCGCGGGGGCCCGTACCGCGAGGCTGTGTCCCGTGGCGGAGGCCCGCACCGGGCCTGTCGCGTCGATGCCGGTGACCGCCCGGCTGCCCGCCGCCAGCAGGTACGTGTGCCCGGAGGCCGCCCGCCACCCCGTGCTCGCGACCACGTGCTGGCCGAAGCGGCTGCACGCGGCGGTGGCGCGTTCGCGGGCCACGGTCCGCGCCGCGGCGCCGGGTGCCGTGAACCGTACGCTCACCTCGCCCCCTCCGCGCCAGGTGTCGGCCCGGACGCAGGTCCACACGGCTCGTCCGCCGCTCTCGGGCAGCGTCTGTTCGGCGAAGTCCCATACGTTGACCGCGCGGACGCCGTCGGGCAGTTCTGCGAGGTGGCAGGCCGTGCGGGCCCAGCTCACCAGTGCCGCTGTGCCGGTGGCTTCGCGGGGCTGCCGTGCCGGAGCGCCCTGACCGGGCAGTGGGGTGTAGGAGAGGTGGGCGGGTACGAGGCCGGGGCCGCCGAGGTCGGTGACGAGGAAGGCGTGGTGTTCGACGATGCGGGCCGAGGAACGTAGTTGCAGCGCGGGCCAGGATGCGCAGTCGCCCGCGGCGGCACGGCTGCGCAGGGGCTCGGTGACGCCTTCCGCCGACACTCGCACGGGCCGCCCGGGTACGTCGGGACGCAGCAGGTCACGTACCTGCGTCTCGGCGATCCACGGGGCGGTCAGGTAACGGGACGTACCCGGGGCCCGGCTCACGACGACCACGGCGGCCGTCGTCACGTCGCTGCTGTCCGTACGGGCGAAGTCGAGGGTGGCGGGGCCGCCGGGGGAGAGGGGCTCGCTGTAGCGGACGGTGCGCAGGCCGTCGTGCAGCAGCACCACCGCGCTGCCGTCCACCTCGCCCGCGTACAGCAACTGCGTACCGTACGGGGGCGGTCCCGTGGCCGTGCCGGGCGTGCGGCTGATATGCGTTTCGGGCGGCGGTTGCGACCAGGTGGCCAGGGCGCGCGCGAGCAGATCCCGGTCCGCGGTCCGTCCGCCGCGGGGCGGCCAGGCGGTGAAGTCGACGCGTGCGGTGTCGGCCCACTCGTCGCGGGGAGCCCGTACCAGATCCGCGGGGGTGACCGGCCCGGTGCCGACGACCGGGCGCGGGCGTCCCTCTTCCGTCGCGGAGCCGGTGGCGGTCAGGACCACGGCACCGACCACCACCACCGCCGTCACGGCCCAGGCGAGGCGGAACCGATGCCGACGGCGTAACAGATCGGTGGGGCGGGTCTGTACCGAGCACGCGTTGAACTCCGCCGAACGCAGGAGCGTCTGGGCGGCGGCGACGGCGGGCGCGTCGAGCTGTCGCGCGACGCGCAGGGCCCGGTCCGGGTGGCCGACGCCCGCGGCGCCGAGCAGGGCCCGTACCTGGCCGTCCGGGAGTTCGTCCGCGCGGGACAGCACGAAAGCCGCGCGGACGTCGGCGGACAGGCCGGACAGCGCCTGCCCCAGCGCGATCTCCTCCCGCCCGCCGGCGCGCGGGAACAGGCGCAGCCCCCACACCACCGGGAGCATGGGCCGCAGCGCACGCGGCGGCGGCAGAGCCGCCGGCCACGATCGCGGGCGCCGCTCGTACGCCAGTGCCGCGCGCAGCACCCGCTCCCGTACCCACGCCGACCCGTGCCGCTCCGGCCCCATGCGCTGGACCGGCACCCGGAGGGTGGCCCCGCGCAGCCGGAAACCGGGCAGCGCGCGCTGCACCAGGCCGTGGGCGGTCAGTACCCGGCGGTGCCTGCTGAGCGAGGGCGGGAGCGTGAGGTAGGCGAGACGGACCAGTGCGGTGTAGTGCTCGACGAGGCCGGCCTCGGCTTCGTCGAGTGTTATCCGTGCACGGCCGTCCGGAGAGCGGCGCTGCGACGTGACCATGGAGCGGAGCGCCTCCCAAAGGCTGATGGCGACAGGGCGGTTCCCTCCTTCAAACGAGTGAATGCCGCCGGGGTCACCACGCCGGGCCGTCGGCGCCGTTCAGCCGGTCGTCTGGTCGGCCGGCCAGCGGATCGGCGTCACTTCCAGTCGGTGCACACGGTCCCGCTGCCGGGCACGGTCAGGCACGCGGCGGCCTTGAGGTCCATGTCGTTGACCATCCGGGAGTGCGCGTCGCTGCCCCGGTCGATGCGGGTCTCGTAGGTGTTCTGCGGGTTGGCGGTGTTCGCCACCGTGCCGATGCTCCCGACCGGTCCGTGAATCCTGACCCAGGCGGCCCGGCACGCGGCCTTGTAGCGGAGTTCGACCGTGGCGCTCCCCAGGGACCTGGAGTCGAGGGTGTCCGCGTTGTCGGCGCATCCGCCTTCCTCCGGCGTCAGCCCGTTGCAGGTGGGGCCCTTGCACGCGAACTGCGGGGCCGTGGCGGCGCTGTGCGGGACGGTGGCGTGGGAGGCGGGAATCAGCGAAGAGGCCGCGAGGGCCAGTGTGGCGACGGCTGTGGTGACCATGTGCATGGTGCGTACCCCCTGGTGCGGCGGAAGCCCCTGGTCCGGGGCCGCTTGTCGGGGGGAGCGTACGCCCGGCGGCAGAAAAAAGAACCCGAGTAATAATAAGTCGGACAATCCGACTTATGGAGTGGTTTTGGGGGCGAGGTTCGAGGGCGCATCCCGGCGGAGCCGTCGCCTCAACGAGCCGTCGCGGCCTCGCTGTCGGGGTGGCAGGTGAAGACCTGGTCGAGGCCGACATAGTGCAGCACGCGCAGCGTGTTGGCGGGCACGGCGGCCAGCGCGACGTCCGCCTCCGCGGCGAGAGCGCGGTTGCGGGCGGCCAGCAGGGCCGTGATGCCGCTGGAGTCGCAGAACTCCATCGCCGCCAGGTCGAGGACCAGGCGCTGCCCCGGCTTCAGGTCGAGGCCGGCGATGACGTCGCGCAGTTCGTCGGCGTGGTCGTAGTCGAGGTCGCCGACGATCTCCAGTACGGGTCCGGTCGCGGCATCTCGGGAGGTGATCTTCAGCGAGGTCATCTGGGGTGGGGTGGGGTCGAAGGGGCAGGGGACAGATGCTGGTTCAGGGGGCCGTGTCGGCCGGTACCCCCAGGGCCAGCAGGGCCGTGTCGTCGTCCAGGCCGTCGCCGAACCCGTCCAGCAGTACGGTGAGCGCCTGGATCACGGCGCGCGGCGGCGACCCGGTGTGCCCGGCGGCGAACGTACGCAGGGCCTCGTCCCCGTACAGGGCGCGGTCGGGGCCGGTACGGGCCTCGGTGAGGCCGTCGGTGTACAGCAGCAGGCTGTCGCCCGGGGCGAGGGTGGCGGTCGCGGTGACGAAGTGCGGTTCGGGCAGGACGCCGACGAGCAGCCCGCCCGGGGTGGGCAGGAAGTCGCAGGAGCCGTCCGCGCGCAGGAGCAGTGCCGGAGGGTGGCCGCCGGAGGCGAGCCTTACGGTGACCTCTCCGCTGTCCCGGTCGGGCTCCAGGACGCCGAATATGGCGGTGCAGTAGCGCGGGTCGCCGCCGGTGTACCGCTCGTGCAGGACCGTGTTCAAGGTGGCCAGGGTGGCCACCGGCTCCGGGTCGTGCAGGGCGGCGGCGCGCAGGGTGTAGCGGGTCAGTGAGGTCAGGGCGGCGGCCCGGGGGCCCTTGCCGCTCACGTCGCCGAGGAAGAAGGCCCAGCGCTTGCCGTCCAGGGCGAACAGGTCGTAGAAGTCGCCGCCGAGCCGGTCGGGGGAGGCGGTGTGGTAGTACGAGGCCACTTCCAGCCCGGGTATCTCGGGCAGCACGGTGGGCAGCAGGCTCTGCTGGAGGGCGGCGAGCGCCTCCTGGAGCCGGGCGCGGTCGGCCTCCGCGCGCTTGCGGGCCGCCTCGGCCTCCTGCTGCCGCCGCAGCAGTTCCTCCTCGTACGCCCGGCGGTCCCGCGCGTCGAAGAGGGTCGTACGGATCAGCAGGGGCTCGCCCTCGCTGCCGTACTTGACGGTCGAGGAGACCAGTACCGGCATCCGTGTCCCGTCGGCGCGCTTGATCTCCAGGGCGATGCCGTTGATCTCGCCCTGCATCCGCAGCAGCGGTGCGAAGTGCGTCTCGTGGTAGAGCTTGCCGCCCACGGTGAGCAGGTCGGTGAACCGCAGCTGCCCCACCACCGTCTCCCGGGCCAGACCGAGCCAGTGCAGGAGGGTGGCGTTGACCTTCGCGACGGTGCCGTCCATGAGCGTCGAGACGTAGCCGCAGGGCGCGGAGTCGTAGAGCTCCTCGGCGCTGTCCTCCAGCAGGGCGGCGAACGTGGCGTCCGTGGTGTCGTCGTCGCCCGTTCCGTTCGGGTCGGGTTCCTCCTGCCCGGTGCGGCTCATCGTCGCCGCCCCGCCAGGAAGCCCGTGATCGCCTGGTTGGTGGCCTCGGGAGCGGACAGGTGCGGGCAGTGGCCGGTGGCGTCCAGGGTGACCAGCGTCGAGCCGGGGATCTGCGCGTGCACGTACGCGCCGACCTCGCGCGGAGCGATCACGTCCTGTGCGCACTCCAGCACCAGCGTCGGCACCTCGACCGTCTTCAGGTCGTCGCGGGAGTCGGACAGGAAGGTGGTACGGGCGAAGACGCGGGCCATGTCGGGGTCGGTGGCGCAGAAGCTGTTGGTCAGCTCCTCGCCCAGCTCGGGGCGCTCCGGATTGCCCATGATCACCGGCGCCATGGCGGCCGACCAGCCCAGGTAGTTGGAGTCGAGCGAGGCCAGCAGCTCGTCGATGTCCGCGGCGGTGAAGCCGCCGCGGTAGCCCTCGTCGTCGATGTAGCGCGGGGACGGGGCGATCATCACCAGCGCGCCGAAGCGCTCCGGGGCCTGCTGGGCGGCGAGCACGCCGGTCATCGCGCTGACCGAATGCCCGACGAAGGCGGCCCCGCGCAGGTCGAGGGCCTCGGCGACGTCCACCACGTCCTGGGCGTAGCCGCCGAGGCGGGCGTACCGGTCCTCCTGGAAGGCCGACAGGTCGGAGCGGCCGCAGCCGACGTAGTCGAACAGCACCACGCGGTGGGTGTCGGCCAGGGCAGGGACCGTCAGCCGCCACATGTTCTGGTCACAGCCGAAGCCGTGGGCCAGTACTACCGTCGGTCCCTCCGGGTTACCGGTGACGGTGACGTTGTTCCTGCGCAGGATGTCCATGGCGCCCATCCTCGCATCCCTGTGTGATCTTCCCAGAAGGAAGGAAGGAAGGAAGGAAGGAAGGGACCGGCCGTTGGCGGGCAGCACGTCCGGCGGCGGGCTGCGGCGCGTAAAGGGCCGCGGCCGTGTACGGGCCTCAGGCGTGTACGCGCCGCGGCCGTGTACGGACCGGCGTCACGGAGCGCAGGTCTGTAGGAACCGTGTCGGCGTCGTGTCGGTGGCCGCTGCGATCTTGGTGTACGGGAGGCCCGGCGCCGGAGCGGACGGGGCACCCCGTCGCCGCCCGGCGGCTTCCGAGACACGACCGAGGAGTCACCATGCCTGCCGAAACCCAGCCTCCGAACCGGCCCCAGCACGCGAACCGGTCCGAGCGCGCCAACCGGCCCCGGCATCCGAACCAGCCGGAGCATGCGAGCCGGCCCCAGGCCCCGTTCCGCCCCCAACCGTCGTCCCGGCCCTGGGACGTGCACCGGCTGCCGTCCGCCGAGGGCAAATCCTTCCTGGTCACCGGCGGCAACGCGGGCATCGGCTACTTCGTCGCCGAACAGCTCGCCGGAACCGGAGCCACCGTCGTCCTCGGCAGCCGCGACCCCGCGAAGGCCGAGGTCGCCGAGGCCTGTATCCGCGCCCGCGTCCCCGGCGCCCGCGTCCGCCACATCCGGCTGGACCTGGCCGACCTGGGGTCTCTCAAGGCCGCTGCGGACACGCTCGCACTCGATCACCTCGACGCGGTGGTCCACAACGCCGGGGTGGCGCTCGACGATCCGCCCCGCCGCGAGACCGGGGACGGCCACGAGCTGATGTTCGGGACCAACCACCTCGGCCACTTCGCGCTGACCGGGTGGCTCGCACCGCTGCTCGCGGCCGCGCCGGCCGCCCGTGTCGTGACCGTGGGCAGCTTCGCGGCGAAGTCCGAGCGGCTCGATCTGGACGACCTGCAGTCCACCGGGGACGACTACCGGCCGAAGCGGACCTACGGGCGGTCGAAGCTGGCGCAGATGTACTTCGGCCTCGACCTCGACCGCCGTCTGCGCGCCACCGGCAGTACCGTGCGCAGCCTGGTGGCCCACCCCGGCGGTGCGCTCGACTCCCTCACGCCTTCGCGCCCGCCGCTGCACGTACGGACCTCCGGCGAGCGGCTGCGCGGTCTGCCCGCCGGCCTGCTCGTCCAGGGCAAGGACGCCGGTGCGTGGCCCGTGGTGCGGGCCGTGCTCGACCCGATGGCGACGGGCGGACAGCTGTGGGGCCCCAGGGTCTTCGGGCTGCGCGGGATGCCCCGGACCGAGCCGGTCTGGAGCCATCTGGACGACGGCGCCGTGGCGGCGCGGCTGTGGGACGCCTGCTGCGAGCTGGTCGGCGCTGACCCGGGGCTCGGTTTCGCGTGAACGGGGTGACGGGCGGTGGCGGCGGGGCTGCGGAGGCTGTCCCCGCCGGGGCTGCCCCGCCGGGAGGGGGAGTCGTTCGGCACGGCCGATCCCGGCAGGGGCAGCTCGCGGCGTCTACCAGGGCACGACCTGCCCCTGATGGTCGACGAAGTGGAGACCGGGCTTCCCCTGGTGGCGCTCGATCGTCTCCACGACCCCGGGAATGCTCTCGTCGACGCTGAGCTCGGCGTCGGGGCCGCCGAGTTCGGTGCGTACCCAGCCCGGGTCCATGAGCAGCAGCGTCCGGGAGTCGTCGGCGTAGCGGGCGGCGTAGCTGCGCATCAGCTGGTTCAGCGCGGACTTGCTGGCCCGGTACAGGTCCTGCCCGCCGTCGGTGTTCAGGGCGATGCTTCCCTGGTCGGACGACATGATGCCGATGGTCCCGGCCGGCGCGACCAGGGGGCGCAGGGATTCCACGACGCGCATCGGGCTGAGCGCGTTGGTGATCATTACCTCGGTGAACATGTCCGTCGGTACTTCGCCGATCGGGAGGTCGCCGCGCGTGATGGCGGCGTTGACGAAGAGCAGGTCGAGGGTGCGTCGTGCCAGCCGGTCGCCGAGCGCCGAGATCTGGTCCGGATCGGTCATCTCCAGTGACTCGACGGTCAGCCGCCCACCGGACGCCTCGGCCAGGTCGTGCAGGCCGGTGCGCCCGCTGCCGCGGACCGTGCCGATGACGTCCCAGCCGCGGCGCAGGTACTCGGCCGCGAGCGCGAGCCCCAGGGTCCGGGAGGCCCCGACGACGAGGGCGGTCTTGCGGGTGTCGGTGTGGCCGGTGCTGCCAGTCATGTGATTCCTGTCGTGGGTGGGAGCTGCCGCGAAGCCCCGTGCGCGGCCGTGGCCGGCCGGCGGTCGTTCGCCGGTGGACGGTCGCTTCAGGGGGCAATCGCGGCAGCGTGTGGTGCGGGAGCGGTCGCGTTCAGCCGAGTACGATCGGTTCGCGTACCTGCTCGCACCAGTTGCGGAAGGTGGTCGGGTGAGTGGTCCGCGCGGTGCGGGAATCGCCGGCGCCGGGGCTCCCGCCCGGGGCGCGCCGCGTGTCGACGAGGGGCTGACGTCCATGGTGCGTCTGACGGTTCGCTGCCTCGGGCACGCAAAGAGCGGTCTCCAGCAGACCGCGCAGGACCTGGCTGCCGATGCCGCCCGTCGCAGTGGTGATGACGAGCATGAGAGAAGTCTCCGAGCGCCGCGGCCGCACGTCCAATACTCTTCCGATCACATTGATACCGTAAGGGCATGGATCTGGACCTGGATCTCGATCTGCGGAAACTCCGTTACTTCGTCGCGGTGGCCGAGCACCGGCACTTCGGCCGGGCGGCACAGGCGCTGTTCATCGCGCAGCCGGTCCTCAGCCGGCAGGTCCGCGCGTTCGAACAGGAGCTGGGCTGCCTGCTGTTCACACGGACCACGCGCAGCGTCGAGCTGACTCCCGCGGGGGAGCGGCTGTACGACGAGGCGCGGAGCATCACCGCGGTGGTGGCCACGGCGCTGCGGCGCGTGCACGAGGCCGCGCGCGGCGAACAGCGGCTCGTCATCGCCTTCTCTCCCGGCCTGCACGTGTCGGAAGCGATCCGGGCGTTCACGGCGAGCCATCCGGAGGTCGAGATCGATGTCTTCCCGCTGCGCTGGTGGGAGCAGGACGCGCCGCTTCGCGACGGCCGCGCGCACATCGGATACCTCCGGCACCCCTTCGACGACGCGGGGCTGCGCACCGTCCCCGTCGGCCGTGAGACCAAGGTCGCGTGCCTGCCCGTGACACATCCGCTGGCCGGCCGCCGCACCCTCACCTCGGCCGATCTCGACGGTGAGCCGGTCCTCGACGTCAGAACGCGGCGAACGTCCTCACTGGAGGAGAAGTTCGAGCTCATCGCCTCCGGGCAGGGCCTCGCGCTCGTCCCCGTCAGCGTCGCGGGCTCCTACTCCCGCCCCGACCTCGTCTACCTGCCCGTCACCGACGCCCTGCCCGTCGAGACCTGCCTGGCGGTACCGGAGAGCGCCTGCGCGGGCCCCGTTCTGGACTTCCTGGACATCGCCACGGCGACACTGACCGCGTAGGCGGGAGGCCGCCACGCGAGGCCGGGAGCTTCAGGAGTGCCGGGAGCTTCAGGAGTGCCGGGAGTTTCAGGAGTGGTGGTCCAGCAGGCGGGTGAGCAGCTGTACGAACTGGTCGCGCTCGGCAGGGTCCAGCGGCGCGAGCAGTTCGTCGTGGAGGGCGTCCAGGGCCTTGTCGAGACGGCGCAGCTGACGGCGGCCCGGCGCGGAGATCGTGATGATGTTGCGGCGCCGGTCGTCGGGGTCGGGCGTCCGCCGGACGAGGTCGCGTTCGGCCAGTTCGTTGAGCACCCCGACCATGTCGCTGCAGTAGATGCCGGTGCGCCGGCTCAGCTCCGCCTGGCTGGCCGGCCCGTATTCCTGCAGTGAGGCGAGCACGGCGTAGTGCCACTTGCGGGCGTCGGCGCGGGCCAGCAGCCCCTCGGTTATCAGCCGGTCCGACCGCGCGGTCAGCTGGGACAGCAGCCGGCTCGGCAGGCGGCGCAGCCGGTCGGGCGTCCGGGGCGCGCCGTCGTCGGGCAGGCCCGCGGCTTCGGCTCTGATCATGGCGTCAATTCTACCCATTGCGTTAGTCCACCTAACGATGTACGTTCGCTCGCGGTCGAGAACGTTAGTGTCATAAACGTTCATCGAGTGAACTTTCAAGGAAGGAAGACCTTGCCCACCAAGACAGTTCAGATCCCCACCGCGGACGGCCGCGCCGACGCTTTCGCCGCCTGCCCCGACAGCGGCGAGCGGCACCCGGGGGTGCTGCTGTACATGGACGCGTTCGGTCTGCGGCCCGAGTTGGAGAAGAAGGCGCGCGAACTGGCCGAGCACGGGTACTACGTGCTCGTACCCAACGTCTACTACCGGCACGGCCCCGCCCCGGTGGCCGAACTTCCCGAGCACATCGGCGAAGAGAACCGGTCCGCGGTCTTCGCCCAGCTGATGCCCCTGATCGAGGCGCACACCACCGAACGTGTCCTGAGCGACGCCGACGCCTTCCTGAGGTTCCTCACCGCCCAGCCCGAGGTCGGTGACGGGCCGGTCGGCCTGGTCGGCTACTGCCTGGGCGCCGTCCTGGCGATGCGCACCGCGGCCGCCCACCCCGACAAGGTGGCCGCCGTCGCCGGATTCCACCCCGGTGCCCTGGTCACCGACGCGCCCGACAGCCCGCACCGCCTCGTCCCCCGGCTCACCGCACAGGTCCACCTCGGCCTCGCCGAAGGCGACCTGACGCCCGAGGGCATCAGCGAACTCAACCAGGCACTGGACGCCGCGGGTGTCGACTACACCACCGAGACCTACCCCGGCGCCATCCACGGCTTCACCATGTCCGACACCGGGGCCTTCGACCCCTCCGCACTGCAGCGTCACTGGGACCGCCTGCTGCCCCTCTTCGGCCGCACCCTGACCAGCAGCTGAGACGCCGGGCCACAACGCCCGTGCTCAGGCCGTGGCGGAGTCCGGCGCCACGGCCAGCGCGTCGACCTCCACCCGGAAGTCCGGGTGCACCAGTCCGGCGACCCGCACCAGCGAGCAGGCCGGCGGGCGTTGCGCGTCCTGGTGCTCGTCCCGCACCCGGCGGAACGCGGCCAGGTCGTCGAGGTCGGTGAGGTACACCGTCAGCTTGACGACGTGTCCCAGGTCCGAGCCCGCCGCCTCCAGCGCGGTGGCCAGGTTCGCGTACACCTGCCGGACCTGCGCCTCGGCGTCGCCCGCGCCCACCACCGCGCCGTCGCCGTTCACCGGCACCTGTCCCGACACCGCGACCATGGCTCCGGTGAAACGCACCGCGTGGCTGTAGCCGTTGACCGGCGGAGCGCCCTCGGGGCGTATGAAGTGTTCCATGCCGTCTCCTTCCATCAGGGGACGATCATGCCAGCCGGCCCGGTGGGGTCAGCGACGTGTGCGAACCGTCGCTGAAGCGGGGCGCTTGGGGGCGTCCGGAGCCCCCACGGGCGTCTCGGGCCACGGCCTTCCCGTACGTAGGACCTGGTTGCCCCGCGTGCTGTCGAGGACGCGGCCCCAGCAGGCGAGACGAGCGACGACGCTGTTGCCCGCGAGGTTCGTCAGGGCGCGGCACTCGGACACGGACTTGTCGACATCAAAAGCCAGCATGATTCCGGCGGCGGGAACGGTGCCGACGGCCCAGAGGGGGCGGCCAGTTGCGGGGGCCCTGGGATGGGCCTGTGGTGTCGGTGGTGTGGGTTTGGTGGACCTGGCGAAGATGTGGTCGCGGGCCTCAGTAGACTGGTGATTTTGCCACTTCTCTTCCTGCCATCCTCGGCAGATGAAGGGATCAAGGTGGCCATGACCGGAGTCGGCGACGAGGCGGGAACGCTCCGGCAGTTCGGTCTCGACCGGCGCCCGGATATCCGGTACGGGCTGTCCGTGAGCACGCGCCCGGTCCTCCGTACCCATCCGCCCGTGTCCCACCCGTGTCCGCCTGCCCGCGTCCGGCGTTCGGGCCCTCGTCTGCCGGCGTCCAGTGCCCGGCCCCGGCCCCCGGCCCTCCGGTCGCCGGGGAAGCAGCCCGCTCCCATCGGGCATGGCCGCGCGTGCTGCCGGGAGGTTCGTGGTGGAGGTGGTGCGTACGTCGTGTGGGGCCGTGGCCGCACGGTCGTCTTCGCAAGGCATGCCGAACTGTTCCGGTTGGTGCAGGGGTTACCGGCCCGACATCAGCCTGAGGGGGAGAAGAGATGCGCAAGCCGACAGAACCGCCGTTGTTCGATGTCCTGTTGGGGCCCGACCACGCGGGTAAGTCCTCCGTGGTGCACGCGCTTGCGGAGGCCGATCCGTCGCGGTGTCTGGTTTCCGCGGACGGTGCTCTGCTGGCGCCGGAGCATTCCTTGATCCGCCGACTGCGGCGGGACCTGTTCACCGACGTGACCACCGCACTGGGCACGGCCTACTCCCTGGACTTCATGGCCACGGTCATGCAGACCGCCGTGGTGCACCTGCGCGACCAGGTGCTGCGCGCTCCCCGGGGGCGTCCGGTGCTGGTGGATTCCTACTACTACAAGATCCTGGCGAAGTGCCGGCTCGCGGGCCTGGACGACTCCCCCCTCTACGCGTGGTGGCGCTCCTTTCCCCAGCCGCGCAGCGTGGTCTACCTGGATGTGTCCCCGCGCACGGCCTGGCTGCGCAGCGGTGAGGGAGCCGAGGCCAACGACTGGGAGTACTACGGGGACCGGGCCGGGCCGGAGGCTTTCGAGAGCTATCAGAGTGACCTGCACCGCGCATTGCTCCAGGAGATCGCGCACCTTCCGGTGAACGTGGTCCACGAACAGGACGGCGTCGCCCAGACCGTCGGCGCCGTACGAAAGGCGCTGCATGATGACGTCGACTGAGACCACAGGCACCGTCGGGCAGCCCGGCGGCGAGGAGCGGCTGCGGCGCTACCGTGAGCGGGTCTTCGCGGAACGGGCGCGGCTGATCGATTCCTTCGCGGACGTGGAGGCGGCTCAGCGGCAGGTGCTGCGCGGGCTGCTGGAGTTCAACGCCGAGACGGCCTTCGGCCGCCGCCACGGCTTCGACGGCATCCGTTCCCTGGACGACTTCCGTAAGGCCGTACCCATCCAGGACTACGCGGCGCACGAGCCGTGGATCGAGCGGATGGCCGCGGGCGAGGAGGGGGTGCTGACCGCCGACCGGCCTGCCGTGTACTTCACCAGCAGCGGCAGTACCGGTGCGCACAAGAAGATCCCGGTCACCCCGGCCTTCATGCGCACCACCTTCTTCCCCTTCTACTACGCGGCCTGGGCGCCGCTCGCCGAGCACTTCCCCGACGTCCTCACCCGCCCGGACGCGGTCCTCAACCTCAAGCACGACCCGCTGTCGGCCCCGCCGACCACGGCGTCCGGCGACCCGCACGTCGGCGCCAGCCAGGTCGACTTCGGGGCCCGGTTCGGCGAACCGCTGTCGGCGGAGCCCGGCACGGCGGCGCCGTGGGGTGTCCTGCCGGTGCCGGTCGGGGCGGGCGAGCACGTGGAGAAGATGTATCTGCGGCTACGGCTGGCCGTGGAGAGCGATGTGCGGTGCGTCATCGGCATCAACCCGGCGATGGTCGCGGCCCTTCCGTACCAGCTGAACCTGTGGTGGCCGCGGATCGTCAAGGAGGTCCGCGACGGGACGCTGGGCGGGCACCCGTACGGGCCGGGGGCGCCGGAGCGGGCGGCCCGGCTGGAGCAGCTGGCCGAGTACTTCGGCACCGTGCGCCCGGCTCACATCTGGCCCAACATGCGTGCCATCTTCTGCTGGACGACCGGAGTGGCGTCGCTCTACCTGCCGCGGCTGCGTGCGGAGTTCGGACCGGGAGTGAGTCTCCTGCCGGCGCCGGTCGCCGCTTCGGAGGGGCCGGTCGGCGTGGCGCTGGACCGGCACGCCTCGGGCGGACACCTGGTGGCGACCGCCGCCGTGTACGAATTCGCGGACGCCGAGGCCGACCTGACCCCGGACACCCCGACGCTGGGGCCGGGCGAGCTGGAGGAGGGCCGTGAGTACCACGTCGTCTTCAGCCATATCGGTGGGATGTACCGCTATGCGGTGGGGGACGTCGTCCGTGTCGTCGACCACGACCGGGGTGTGCCCCGCCTGGAGTACGGGGGCCGCAACACCCGTTCCGACGCGGCGGGGGAGCGGCTGCGCGACGCGCAGGTGATCCGGGCGCTCTCGGTCGCGGGCGGCACCACGGGCCTGGAGCTGCGCAACGCCGCCTGCCGGGTGGCGTCCGAGGGCGGCGCCGTACCCCGGTACACCTTCGCCGTGGCCGGCAGCGCGCGGTGGACCCAGGAGGAGAAGGAACGTTTCGCCACGGCGCTGGACGCCGAGCTCGGCCGTGCGTCCTCCGGCTACCGCTCCGCCAGGGCCGGAGGCCGCCTCGACGCGCTGACGGTGCGGACGCTCGACGCCGACGCGTTTGCACGGGACTGGCTGGAGAGCGTCGCGAAGGGCGTGCGCCCCACCCAGGTGAAGGACCGCATGTTCCGTCAGGACCCCGGCATGTGGGCCCGGCTGACCGGGCCGGACGCCCCCGGGTCCGGAGCGGGGGACAAGGCGGCATCCGCCGCGTACGGGCACGGAGGCAAGGAATGACCGCGGCGGCGGCGACCGGCCGCGCACCCCGCGCACGGGCACGGAGACAGGGCACGACCGGGTCGGCGACCGCCGCGTACGGAGAAGGAGACAAGGAATGACCGAGTCGCTCGACGCCGTGGAGCGTACGGCCCTGCTCACCGCCGCACTGCGGGCGGCGGAGAGCCGCCGCCCGGACCGGCTCTACCACGACCCCTTCGCGGAGGCCCTGGCCGGCGGCATCGGGCCCGAGCTGCTCGCCGAGGTACGGGCCGCCACCTTCCCGAAGGACGCCGAACGCACCCTTCCCAGCACCCCCGACTACAACGCCATCCGCACGCGCTTCTTCGACGACTACCTCCTGGAAGCGGCCCGGGACCCGGATACCACCCAGATCGTGCTGGCGCCCGCGGGCATGGACTCCCGGGCGTACCGCCTCGGCTGGCCCGACCGGGTCCGTTACTTCGAGGTCGACCGGCCCGCCGTCGTCGATTTCAAGAAGAGCCGCCTCGGTGACGCCCGGCCGCGCGTCGACCACCGCACCGTCGCCGTCGACCTGACCTCCCCGGACTGGGAGAGCGACCTGGAGGCGGCCGGGTACGACCCGGCCCGGCCCTCCACCTGGCTGCTGGAAGGGCTGCTCTACTACATCGCCGAGGACGACACCCACCGCATCCTGGAGCGTGTCGGCGCCATCACCGCGCCGGGCAGCCGGATCGCCGCCGACATCGTCAACAGCGCCGCCTTGACCCTGCCTCATATGCGCGGTCTGCTCGACGTGTTCGAGGGCTGGGGCTGTCCGTGGCTCTTCGGTACGGAGGAGCCCGAGGCCCTGTTCGACAAGTACGGCTTCACCGCGGAGGCGGTGCAGCCCGGGGAGCCGGGGGCCGACTACGGGCGGTGGCCCGACCCGGTGCCGCCGCGTACCGAGCGCGACGTGCGCCGGGTGTTCTTCGTCCACGGACGGCGGCGATGAGCCCTCAGGCCGTCGTCGCGGGCGGCAGCATCGCCGGTCTGGGCACCGCTCTCGCACTGAGCGGCGCCGGCTACCGGGTGCACGTGCTGGAGCGCGGGGCACCTCCCCCCGACGGCCCGCCGGCCGAGGTGTCCCACCTGTGGCCCAGACCGACCGCCCCCCAGGTGGTGCAGGCGCACACCCTGACCTCGCTCGGCGTACGGACCCTGCGGGAACGGGCCCCCAAGGTCCTCGACGCCCTGATCGCCACCGGTGCCCGCATCTTCCACCTGGTCGACGCCCTGCCGCCCGGCGTCGAGGACCGCACCGGCGCGGTCGGCGACGACGAACTGGTCGCCCTGGCCTGCCGCCGTACGGTCCTGGAACTCGTCCTCCACCGGTTCGTGCGGGAACTGCCGGAGGTACGGATCTCCTACGGGACCAAGGTCGCCGGGCTGATGACGGACGCCGGGGGCGACCGGGTCCGCGGTGTGGTGACCGAGGACGGTTCGCGCCTGACGGCCGATGCCGTGGTCGACGCCACGGGCCGCCGGTCGGAGTCCCGGGCCTGGCTGGCCGCCGCCGGGGTCCCGCTGGCGGACGACGTGCACGCCCCTTCGGGCGTCAGCGCCTACACCCGCTTCTACCGGCTCAGGACCCGGGAACTGCCCACGCCGCTGAACCGGGGCCACGCGGTGGGCAACATCTGGGGCCATTACGCCGGCGTGCTGCACCCCGAGGACAACGACATCTTCTCCGTCTGCGTGGGAGCGCTGCCGGGGGACCGCGAGCTGAGTGCGCTGCGTGAGCCGGAGACGTTCGACGCCGTGTCCCGCGCGACCCCCGGCCTTGCTCCCTGGCTCGCCGACGGGGTCGGCGAGCCGGCCTCGCCCGTACACGCGATCACCTGTCCCCCCAACACCCTGCGGGGCACTGCGAGCACCCGGCAGCGGCCGGTCGCCGGGCTGTTCGCGGTGGGCGACGCCGCCTGCGTCACCAACCCGCTGTTCGGACGCGGTGTCTCGCTCGCGCTCACCCACGCCTTCCAGCTGGCGGACCTGCTCACGGAGATCCCGGAACCCGGAACGGCCCAGAGCCGCGCCGCGGCCCGTGCCGCCGAGCGGCTGTACCTGCCCTGGTTCCGGCATGCCGCGGAGAGCGACCGGGCCCGCATCGCCCAGTGGCGGGCCGCCGTGAACGGCACCCCGCCGCCCGCCCGGCCCGCCGCCACCGGGCAGCCGGGCATGGCGGACGTGGTGGCCGCGGCCCGTACGGACGGTGTGGTGTGGCGGGCGCTGGAACGCGTCCTGATGGGGCTGAGCACCCCGGCCGAGGCCCTCGGCGACGAGAAGATCGTGCTGCGGGTCCAGCAGGCCGACGCTTCGTACCGCGATACGGAGGAACCCCCGCCCAGCCGGGCCGAGTTGCTGCGCGTCGTACGCGCCGCCGCCGGCCGGGGGGCGCGGAGATGAGCCTGCTCACCACGGAGCCGGCCGCCGGTGCCGGGCCCGGAACCGGGCGGCGCCGGGTGCTGCTGGCGCCGGTCACCGTCACCCCCTGCAAGCCCTTGACGCACAGCCACCTCAAGGGCCTGCTGTGGACCGATGTCATGTACCGGGCCACCTCCCACCTCGCCGATGTGACGTACCGCTACAGCCACACGACATATGACTGCACCGAACAGACGGCCGGATTCTGGGAGTACCTGGACCGCGTCCAGGGCGACATCGACTACTCCGGCCTGACCGAGAACGCCATCGGTGAGCTCTATGTCCGCTACCGCGCCGAAGGCGGCCCGGTGACACCGGACGCCCTGCGGCCCTACCGCGAAGCCGTCGAACACCACGGCTGGACCCACCCCGCCGCCGTACGGATCCTGGAGCACTGGACGTCTCAGTACGCCGCACTCGGGCTGCACGACCCCGGCCTCGACCGCCATCAGCCGCCCGCCTTCGGCCTGGAAGAAGCACTGACACGCCTGGACGGCCTGGGGTTCTGCCTCGACCTGCGCCCCGACGGCGGCCCCGTCTACCTGGACGCGACCCGGTACGGCATGCCGTTGCGGCAGATCGTCTCGGCCGACGGACAGCCCAACTACCTGGCCTGCGCGCTCCGCGAACTGCTGCCCCTCGCCCCGGAGCACGACGAGGTGGTGCTGCTCTTCGACCAGGACCTGGACCCCGACTACCAGCTCCTGCAGCGGGTGCTGTCGTCCGCCGGACCCGATGTCCACCGCGTCGCGCTCGGCAGGGTGCCCATCGACGGCCGGATACGCTCCTCCCGGCACGGCGAATGGCGTGGCCACACCGTCGCCGACCTGATCGACGACATCGCCGCGGCACACGACCGGGCGGTGACCAGCCTCGGCGTACGGCTGTACTTCATCGCGACCCTCGGCCCGGGGCAGCGCCAGTCCTTCCGGGACGACCTGCTGCGCGGCTGCCTGGACCGGGCGCGGCGGCTGCTGGACCGGGAGCCCGCCGGGTACGGCACGCCCGCGGAGACCGCCGCCGCGGTCGTCGGCGCCCTGGCCGGGCACCGGGGCCGCGACCACCTCCACGTCGATCCGTACCGGCTCACGTCGGGCCTGCTCGCCAGGCGCCGCAGGGTTCCGGTGTCCGAACTGGCGACGGCGGTGTTCACATGACGCTCTCGCAGAGCCTGTTACGGAGCCGGGCCGCGGAGCGCGTCCGGGCCGCCCATCCCGCTCTGGCCGCGAAGTTCGACCTGGAGGATGCGGACGACCTCTTGGCGGCCCAGTCGGAGATCGCCTCCCTGGCGGAGTCCTTTGACACCCAGGCCGTGGTCGTGCTGCGCAGCTTCTCCCTCGCGGCGTGGGTGCGCGCCACCTGCAGCTTCGCGGCCGGGGTGAGCCCGGACCGCGCGGTGCGGTGGCGGCAGGCGTTCACCCGTACGGTCTTCCTGGCCGGGAATCCGGACCAGCTGCGGGAACGGTTCGCCTTCGAGCACATCAGCGAGGACGGGTCGGCCGCCTGGCGCGGTCCCGAGCCGGCTTCCGAGTCGGCTGCCCTGCGCCGGTTGCTGAAACGTTTCGACAGTGCGCGTGCGCTGCCGATCGGGCCCGCCGTGCGGATCCCGCTCGCGGGCCCGGACCACGGGTCGCGCGCACGGCACCCCGCACGCCGTGACCTCTACGTCGCCACGTCCGGCATGGCCCTCTCGGCGTACCTGGTCCACGTCAATCACCTGCTCGTCGAAGCCGTCATGGACGGACTGATCGCGCCCGGCGACGAGCTGACGGTCCGTGAGCTGCCGAGCCTGGTGGGCGTGTCCGTCCCCTTCGCGTCCCTGCGCATCGGCGTGGATGCCTGTCGCCCCGACCGGCTCAGGGCTTACGCCGCCCTGACAGAGGAGATCACCCGTGCCTGAATCAGACGTGCCCGTACCTCCCTCGGCGGCCACCGGGAGGGCCGTTCGCCACAGCTCCGGCGCGGCCGCCACCCGCCGCGTCCGCTTCGGCTATCACGGCTCCACCGCGGTCGCCGCCTCGATCATCCGTGCCGCGGGGCGGGACATCACCGATGTCGACCTGATCCAGTACGACGTCGCCGACCCGTTCGCCGAGCTGCGCGCGGGCCGCCTGGACGTGATGATCGGCAAGTTCGACGTCCGCGAGCCCGACCTCCTCCGCAGCACGGTGCTGGCCAGCGAACCCCGTGTGGCGGCCGTGAGCACGGCGCACCCCTTGGCGCGTCGGGGGACGGTGTCCGTGGAGGAGATCGCCGATTACGAAACCTTCGACCGGCCGGGAACACTGCCCGAGTACATCTGGGACCAGGTCGTCCCGCCGGTGACCCCGGCGGGTCGCGGGCTCCGGCGCGTCCACCCGTTCCGCTCGCCCCGGCAGCTGATGGCGCTGGTCGCCGAAGGGCGGGCGGTGCACATGTCCGTCGGTTCCATCGGCGATGTCACCCCACCTGGTGTGACCGTCATTCCGGTCCACGACCTGGCGCCCGCCCCGGTCTGCCTGATCTGGCGTGCCGGTGGGCGGCTTCCGGACCACGTCGGACGGTTCGTCGCCGATGCGCAGGCCGGGGCGCAGGCCGATGTACGAGCCGGAGCGCAGGCCGGAGCGCGGCGTTACGCGGCGGCCGTGTCCGGCACTCCCGGCGCCCCCGGCATTCCCGGCCCCACCGGCACGGCGCCGGAGGCCGTCCGATGACGGCCGCGCGCCCCATGCCCGTGGTCCTGCTGCACGCCCTGGCCCTCGACTCCTCCATGTGGTCGGCGCAGGCGGCGGCCCTGCGCCGACGGGGACACCACGTCCTCGTGCCGGACCAGAGGGGCTTCGGCCGCTCGCCGCTCGGCGACACCGGTACCGGAAGCGCCCCCGGCGCCCGCACCCACCCCGCCCCCTCCCTGGACGTGGTGGCCGACGACCTGGCCCGCCTCCTCGACGAGCAGGGCGTGGACCGTTTCGGGCTGGCCGGCTGTTCGATGGGCGGATACGTGGCGATGGCCTTCCTCCGGCGCCACCCCGGGCGCGTACAGGCCCTCGCCCTGCTGTCCACCAAGGCCGGACCGGACCCGGACGCCGCACGGGCCGACCGGGAGAAGTTCGCCCGTCTGGTCACCGATCCGGCCACCGGGCCCGGCCTCGTCGAAGCCACCACCCCGCTGCTGGTCGGCGCGACCAGCCGTGGGCGCTCCGGGCTCGTGGCACGGCTGCTGTCCGATGCCCGCGCGGCGCCCCCGGCATCCTTGGCCTGGGCCCAGCGGGCCATCGCCGCCCGCCCCGACTCCCTGCCCCTGCTGCGGTCCACGGACATTCCGGCCCTGGTGATCGCGGGGGCGGAGGACGAACTCGTCCCCCTGCCCGAGGCCCGCTCCATGGCACGGGCGCTGCCCCGAGGGCGCCTGCTGACCGTCCCGGAAGCCGGACACCTGCCGCCTCTGGAGGCCCCCGAAGTGATCAGCGAGGCGCTTGCCGCCCTGTTCGCCGCCCCGGCTCCGTCGTCTGTGGCCGCACCCCCCGGCCAGACCGTGACCGAGCCGACGGAACCGACCGAGCCCGCCACTCCCGGGAGCCACCATGCTCACTGACGACCACGCCGCCTGGGGCCATGCCTCCTCCACCGGGCTGGGCTTCACCCACCACACCATCGTCGACGCCCACTTCGCGGCCTGCCGCGACCCCTACCTCGAACTGCTGGCGAGGGCCGGCCTCCGGCCCGGCCGGCGCGTACTCGACGTGGGCTGCGGGAGCGGCGAGTTCCTGCCGCATCTCGCCCGCATCACGGGGGAGGGCGGCCACCTGTCGGCCGTCGACCTCGCCGACGAACATGTGGCTCTGGTGCGGCAGCGGTCCCAGGAGTGGGACCTGCCCTGCTCTTTCGACGTCCGGCAGGGCAGTGCGCTCCGGCTTCCGTACGCCGACAACTCCTTCGACGCCGTATGGTGCGCCAACACCGTGCAGTATCTGGACGATGACCAACTCGCGACCGCACTGAGCGAAATGCGCCGGGTGGTACGTGCCGGAGGCATCGTCGCCGTCAAGGAGCTGGACGCGAGCCTGATCACGGCACGCCCCGCACCTCCGTACCTCTTCAGCGACTTCTTCCGCGCCGCCGCCGCGGCACCCGGCTACGCCCGCCAGCTGCTGCGGACCCGTGACCTGCACCGGTGGCTGCGCGAAGCCGGGCTGAGCGACGTCCGGCAGCAGACGGTGCTGATCGAACACCATGCCCCGCTCAGCACCGCCGCCAGGGAGTTCTACGGCCTGGCCTGCGCGCGACTGGCCGACCAGGCCAGGACCGCGGCAGCGAAGGAGGGGGCAGGGGCGGATGCGGTTGCGAGGGACGCGTGGGATGCCTTCGCCGACCCCAACGGACCGGAGCACCCGCTCGACGCCCCGTACGCCTACATCAGCGAGGGAAACGCACTGGCCGTCGGCATCGTGCCGTCCGATGACGTCGCTTCCCGGCCGCCCGCCGGCGAGGCCCCCGGCCTGTGAGAGGAGATTGCCTTGCCGGTCGTTTCCGTCCACGGCACACCGTCATCACGCCCGATTTCTCGGGCAGCGGGAAGACGCCCGTCGGAGAGGGCCCGTTGACGGTCGGCAGGCTGGGCGGTCAGGTGGTCGGGGCTGCCTGCGACGTGACCGACGAGCCCTTCCGATCGCGAGGAAGTACTCCAGCTGCCGGATGTCCATCCGCCGATTCTCGCCCGCGCGTCCGCCGGCTCCCGGCCGGCCCCGGCCGCCCGCGGCGCCTCAGCCGCCTTCCGTGGGCCGGAGTAAGGCGCTGCCGCATTCCGGGGCCAGTTCGGTGACCGTCCACGGTCGCCCGGACGGGGGCAGAAAGCCCACCGCATCCGCGACGTCATGGTGGGCGGGCAGCAGCCAGGCCGTGCCGGTACGGGCGGTCAACTGGACCGCCGCGGTGCGCGCGCCGACCAGCACCACCCCGCCGCCGGTCGTGCGCAGCAGCATCGACAGGCGGGCCAGCGCCCCCAGGGCCTCGACGTCCAGTTGGTCGGCCGCGGTCACGTCGACCAGGACCACCGGGGTCGTCGCCCCGGCCCGGACCGCCCTGACCAGCCGTACGGCGGCGGTGGGCGCGTGTCCCGTGAGGGCGAGCAGATGGTAGCGGGAACCCGCGGTGGGCGAGGTCATGGCCGGCCGCCTTTCGTCGGAGCGGTGCGTGAGGTCACGCGAGGATTTCCGGGTTCACCGCCGACCCTCCTGTTACGCCTCCGCCGACGTGTGCGAAATTCAGTTCCCATTCCGGAGTCGCACGCCCGTACGCGGCCTCGGGGCGCGGGCGGCATCGGTGGCCGTACCGGCGGGACATCGGGGGCGCGGGGTCCCGTTACATCAGGGGCGCCGGGTCCCGTTGCATCGGGGGCGCCGGTCCCCGTTCCTCCGCCGAAAGAATCCGCTCTCCAGCCGGTCAACAAGCGAAAATGTCGAGCATGACACGCCCTCCGCACCCTCCTCCGCTCGGCCCGTGGGACCCCGCCCCGCTGTCCGAAGTCGTCACCCGGTTCTCCGGCGCGCGCTCCGCGTGGTGGGTGGCCGGGGGCTTCGCCATCGAACTCGCGGTGGGCCGGTGCTTCCGGAGCCATGACGACATCGACGTCCTGCTCCTGCGGCGCGACCAGCGCGTGGTCCAGGAGGTGTTGCCCGACTGGCAGTGGTGGGCGGCAGACCCGCCGGGCACGCTCCGCCCGTGGGCGCCGGGCGAGGTCCTGCCCCTCGGCGTACACGACATCTGGTGCCGGCCCGGCCCCGACACCCCCTGGCGCATCCAGATCATGCTCGACGAGTCCGAGAAGCAGGACTGGGTGTCACGGCGCAACCCCCGCATCCGCAGACCGGTCAGCACGCTGGGCGCGCATTCCGTGGACGGCATCCCCTACCTGGTTCCGGAGGTGCAGCTCTTCTACAAGGCGAGGACACCGCGTCCGAAGGACGAAGCGGACTTCGACGCGGTGCTCCCCGTGCTCACGGTCGGGCAGCGACGGTGGCTCGCCGACGCGATCACCGATACGTATACGTCCGGACCTCACCCGTGGGTGGAGCGGTTGCGGGCTTGAGGCGTTGCGCGCCCGGTGCAGCGCGGTGCAGCGCGGCGGCATCAGGGCGGCATCGGGGCGGTGGAGTCGGTGCTTGGCGGTGGGGCAATGCCATCGGGGCTTTCGCGCCGAAGCTCGTTGTTCCGTACGTGATTTCCGCGCGGAAGTCGATGAGATGCCTCCTGATTGCCCCGAGGCGTCTGCGGAGATATCCCGCGACTTGTCCTCCGGGAGATGCCGGAGACGACCCGGAAAGTCTCCGGGGTCGCGTCGGAATTCCGGTGGCATTTCGGACGGATTCCGGCGAAACCTTGCGAAATACCGGCGATACTCCGGTGTGGGCCGGGGTATCTCCCTCTTCACCGGACCGGCTCACTCCCGTTGTGCAGAGAGCGTCTAGATATACGCTTAGTTCTTGACAGTCACACTGTGCGCTATGACGAGGACCGCGATCGGCGAAGCGCACCCGACGGGCCCGCGGGGAACAGGCGTGAACGGGCCCGCGCGGAGCCCGCTCACGGCATATCAGCGCGATATCTGGACCGCCGCTTCGCAGGCTCCGGAATCGGCGCAGTTCACCTGTGTTCTCCACGAGCGTCTGCGGGGCAGCGTCGATCGCGGCCTCCTCACCGCTTGTGTCGAACGTGCGCTGTACCGCCACGAGGCCCTTCGCCTGCGGTTCGGGGAGAGCGCGGGAACGCCCTTCCAATGGGTGACGGACGAGGGCGCCCGGGTCGAGCGAGTGGACTTTTCCGGGGAACCCGAACCGGCGGCCGCGTGCGCCGGATGGATGCGGTGCTCGATGCGGACGCACCTGCCGCTCGGCGGCGGTGGCAACCCGGTGGAAGCCACGCTGCTCCTGCAGAGCCCCGACATCACGCATCTGCACATCAAGGCGCACCACATCGTCGCCGACGGCTGGACCCTCAACCGGCTCAGCCGCGAAATCTTCGAGGACTACGCACAGGCCACGGGATTCGGCCGGGGGAGTGCCCACCGGCGTGAGCCTTCCTCCTACCTCGCGTTCGTGGCGGAGGAAGTCGCCTATCGCGCCGGCGCGCAGGCCGGACAAGACCGGGCCTTTCACCGCGCGGCACTCGCCGGTGCGACGCCGGTGCTCTTTTCCCGTACGGCGGGCGACAGTGGGCGCGGCCGTCACTCATTCGTCGTCGAGGGGCGCCTCGCCGACCGGGTCCGTGCCGCCGGTCTGTCGCCGTTCTCCTACATCGCCGCGATGTTCGGCACCTGGCTCACGCGACTGCACCGCAGCGAAGAGGCGGTGCTCGGCATCCCGTTCCTCAATCGGCCGGAGGACCGTCACAAGAATATCTGCGGGCATTTCGCCAACGCGCTGCCCCTGCGGGTGGCGACGCCCGCCGGGCGGACGGTACGGGAACTGGTCGCCGCGACCTGGGAGGCCAGCCGCGCGATCCAGCGACACGAACGGCTCTCGCTCGGCGACGTCCTGCGCGAACTTCCCCTTTCGGCCGAGGGGCCCCGCCGGCTCTTCGACGTGACGATCTCCTATCTGCGCTGGCCGTGGTCGGCCCCGATTCCGGGGATCGAGCGGCAGTCGGCGCTGACCGCCGCCGCCCGCGAACAGGACGCCCTGGGCGTCACGGTGGCGGCGTTCGTGGGCACGGCCGACATCCGCATCGACCTCGACTACGCCCGCGACGTCTTCGACGAGGACCTGCCCATGGCCTCGGTCGTCGGCCACCTCAAGACGCTGCTCGAACACGGCGTGGACATGCTGGACCGGCCCGTGTCGGACGTCCCGATGCTGGCGCCCGCCGAACACCACGACCTCACGGCGGTGCGCAGCCACGGCCCGGTCGTGCCCTGCGCGGACGAGGCCACGCTCCACGGCCTGTTCGAGGAGCAGGCGGCTCGTCGCCCCCGGCAGACCGCCGTCATCGGCGCCGAAGGCGAGGCCCTGACCTACGCCGAACTCGACGAGCGGGCCAACCGGGTCGCCCGCGCCCTGCGGGACGAGGGGGTCGGCCCCGACGACCGGGTCGCCGTGATGATGGAGCGAGGGCCGCGGCTGCTGGTGGCGCTCCTCGGCGTGCTGAAGTCCGGCGGCGCCTACGTACCGGTGGATTCCGGTTATCCCGCCGAACGTGTGCGGTTCCTGCTGGAGGACAGCCGCGCCAAGGTGGTGATCGTGGACGGCGCCGCCCCCTCCGTCGGCGGAACGAAGGTGCGGCATGTCGACGAACTGCTGCACGGCAGCGGCGCCCCGCCCCCACCGCTCGCCGGTGCCCGCGATCTGGCCTACGTCATCTACACCTCCGGCTCGACCGGCCGTCCCAAGGGCGTGATGGTGGAGCACCGCAGCGTCGTCAACCGCCTCGCGTGGATGCAACGCCGCTATCCGCTCGGCGACGGCGATGTCCTGTTGCAGAAGACGCCGGTCTCCTTCGACGTGTCGGTGTGGGAGCTGTTCTGGTGGGCGGTCGAGGGCGCGGCGGTGGCCCTGCTGCCGCCCGGCGGCCGGCAGGACCCGCGGGAGATCCTGCGGACCATGCGTGAACGGCGCGTGACCGTCGTGCACTTCGTGCCGTCGATGCTGGGCCCGTTCCTCGACCTGCTCCAGGACGTGCCGCGGGCGCGCGAGGACGTGCGCTCCCTGCGGTTCGTCTTCTGCAGTGGCGAGGCCCTGCCGCCGGCGCGGGTCGAGCAGTTCAACCGGATCTTCGGCACATCCGGCGCCGAGTGTCCCGTACGGCTGGTGAATCTCTACGGGCCGACCGAGGCCACGGTCGACGTCTCGTACTACGACTGTCCGGGCGATCCCGCCCGAAGTGTCGCGCGGGTCCCGATCGGCCGGCCGATCGACAACACCCGGCTGTACGTCTTGGGGGCCGGTGATCTGCCGCAGCCGGTGGGCGTCGCCGGAGAGCTGTGCGCCGGCGGTGCCGGTGTCGCCCGGGGCTATCTGGGCCGTCCGGACCTGACCGCCGCGAAGTTCGTCCACGACCCGTACGTACCGGGCGGACGCCTCTACCGCACCGGCGACCTCGCCCGCTGGCTGGCGGACGGCACCCTGGAGTACCTCGGGCGGATCGACGGGCAGGTCAAGATCCGGGGCAACCGCGTGGAGACGGGTGAGGTGTCGGCAGCGCTGTGCTCGATGCCCGGCGTCCGGGACGCCGTCGTGGTGGACCGCACCTCCGCCGCCCGCGGCACCCACCTCGTCGGCTACTACGTCGCCGACACCGTCATCGTGCCCGCGCGGCTGCGGGAGCTGATGGCGCGGAAGCTGCCGGGGTTCATGGTTCCGGCCCACTTCGTACGGATCGAAGCCGTTCCGCTGACCCCCAACGGGAAGGCGGACCGCCGGGCGCTGCCCGCGCTCCGGGAGACAGTGGTCTCGGCCGCCGGCAAACCGCCGCGCAACCGGACGGAGGCCACCTTGGCCGAGATCTGGGCCGAGGTGCTGGACCGGGAGACCGTCGGTGTCCACGACGACTACTTCACGCTCGGCGGCGACTCGATCCTCGTGCTCCGGATTCGTGCCGAGGCCGAGGCGCGGGGCCTGCGGTTCTCCCTCACCGACCTCGTGCGCAACCCGACGGTGGCGGGGCTGGCCGCGCGCACCGAGGAAGTGACGGCGTCCGGGAGCGACCCGGCCCCCGCCCCGTTCGCGCTGGTGGCCGGTGTGGACCGGGCCCGTCTGGAGGGCGCCGAGGACGCCTGGCCGGTCACCCGGCTTCAGCTCGGCCTGCTCTACCACAGCCGCAGGCACGAGACCTCCGCCAGGTACAAGGACGTCTTCCGGTACACGTTCGAACTCCCCTGGCGAGAAGAGACGTTTCGTCGGTCGTTCGGCAGGCTGGTGGCACGCCACCCGGCCCTGCGCTCCGCCTTCGACCTGGCGGGCCTCTCCGAACCGTTGCAGATCGTCCACCCGCAGGCGCCCGTCGGCCTGGACGTCGTCGACCTGCGCCCCCTCGACCCCACCGAGGCCGACGCCGAAGTACGCGCGCACATCGAGGAACGCCGCCGTCACCCTTACGTCTTCGACAAGGCGCCGCTCTACCTCTTCCGGGTATTCGTACGGCCCGCCACCGTCGACCTGGTCCTGAGCTTCCACCACGCCCTGCTCGACGGCGGCAGCATCGCCAACCTCCTCCGAGAACTCCTCCAGGACTACGCACACGAACTGGGCCTGGGGACCGGCCCCGTCGACGACGCGGCACCGCCCTCGGCGGCGTGCTACGTACAAGAGGAACGGGCCGCTCTGGAAGCCACGGAGACGCGGCAGTACTGGCAGGAGAAACTCGCCGACTGCGAACCCCTCCAGATCGACGGATTCCGGTCGCACCTGCCCGGCACCGGGCAGAAACCGGAACCCTCCGCACACCGCACCGACCTGCCCGAGGAACTGGCCGCACAGGTAAGGCGGTTCGCCGCCGAACACCACCTGCCGATGAAGTCCGTGCTCTGCGCGGCGCACTGCCTGACCCTCGCCATGTTCTCCGGAACCCACGACGTGACCACCGGCCTGATCACCCACGGCCGGCCCGAGCGCGCCCACGCCGAACGCGCCACCGGGCTCTTCCTCAACACGCTGCCCCTGCGCCTGTACACCGCGCAGGCCGCTTGGCTGGACGTGGCACGCGAGGCCTTCCGGCAGGAACAGGACAGCCACCCCCACCGCCGCTACCCGCTGAGCGCCGTCCGGGACGACCACGGCGGCCCCGTCCTGGACACCGCCTTCAACTACGTGCACTTCCACCAGCTGTCCGAGGTTCTCGCCCTGCCGGACGTGCGGCTGCGGGAGTGGCGGACCTGGGAGGAGACCGACTTCCGGCTCCTGGTGAACGCGGTCACCGAGCCGGGCAGCGGACACGTATGGCTGCGGATCGACTACGACGGCGACCGGTTCTCCGCCGACCAGGCCCGCCTGTTCGCCCACGCGTACCGGAAGATCCTGCGGAGGATGGTGGAGGACCCGCACGCGGCGCCCGACTTCGCCTTCCTCGCCGACCGGCCCGTCCTCGCACGCACCACGCCCCGCGGCACCGTCGTCGAACGCTTCACGCAGCAGGCCGCCCACACCCCGGACGCCACCGCCGTGGTGGAGGGTGCGGAACGGTGGAGCTACGCGCGGCTCGCCGGGACGGCCGACCGGGTGGCCCGGCGGCTGTGCGCACTCGGCGCCCGGCCCCGGGCCCGAATCGGGATCGCCATGGACCGCTCACCGCAGACCATCGCCGTCATCCTGGGCGTACTGCGCGCGGGATGCGCCGTGGTCCCGCTGGACCCCGGCTACCCCGTCCAGCGGCTGGCCGCGATGCTGGACCAGGTCCGGCCCTTCCGCGTCATCGCCCACCAGCACCACGCCCACCTCGTCCAGGACCCGTCGCTGCTGCTGCCCGCCGAATCGGTGACCGAGCCCGTCACCGGCCCTGCCGCGGAGCCCCCGGCGCAGATCCCGGCCGACAGCACCGCCTACGTCCTGTTCACCTCCGGCTCCACCGGCCGGCCCAAGGGCGTGACCATGCCGCACCGCTCGCTGGCCAACCTGGTCGCCTGGCAGACGGCCGCCGTCAGCGGTGCCGTGGGCGGCGCCACCCTCCAGTACGCTCCGCTGAGCTTCGACGTCGCCTTCCAGGAGATCTTCTCCACGCTGTGCTCCGGCGGCGCGCTGCACCTGGTGGGCGACGCCCGGCGGCGCGACATGCCGGAGCTGCTGCGGCTGATGGACCGCGAGGGCATCGAGCGGGTGTTCCTCCCGTACGTGGCGCTCCAGCAGCTCGCCGAGACCGCACAGGTGCTGGGAATCGTCCCCCGCGCCCTGCGGACACTGATCTCCTCCGGCGAACAGCTGCGCGTCACCCGGGAGATCCGCGGGCTGTGCGCCGCGCTCCCCGGCGCCGTCCTGGAGAACCAGTACGGGCCGACGGAGACCCATGTCGCCACCGCCTTCACCATGACCGGCGACCCGGCCGCGTTTCCCACGCTGCCCCCGATCGGACGGCCCGTCGAGGGCGCCGAGGCACATGTCCTGGACGAGCGGATGCGCCCGGTGCCCGCCGGGGTGCGCGGCAAGATCCACCTCGGCGGCAGCTGCCTGGCCGACGGCTACGAGAACCGCCCGGAACTCACCGGGCAGCGCTTCGTCCCGCACCCCTTCGCGGACCGGGGCCGGGTGCTCTACGACACCGGGGACCTCGGCCTGGTGCTGCCCGACGGGACGATCGCCTACGCGGGCCGGGCCGACACCCAGGTCAAGGTGCGCGGCTTCCGCGTCGAACCCGCCGAAGTGGAACTGGCCCTCACCGGCCTCGCCGGGCGGTACCCGGGCCTGCGCGACGCCGCGGTCGTGGCCGCGCGCCAGGACAACGGCGACTGCCTGCTCGCGGCCTTCCTCGTCGGGGAGGGCACCGAAGCGGACCTGACCGGCATCCGCGGACAGCTGCGCACCGTACTGCCCGACCACATGATCCCGTCCCACCTGCGATGGGTGCCGCGGCTGCCGCTGACCCCCAGCGGCAAGCGGGACGACGCAGCCCTGCGCCGGATTCCGCTCACCGACACAACCGGAGCCGCCACGGCCGGAGCCGGCGCACGCGACACCCACGAACGGGTGTTGTGCGAGATGCTGGCGGACCTGCTGCGGCTGCCCGTCGTCGGCATCCACGACAACCTCTTCGACCTGGGCGGCTCCTCCCTCACCGCGATGCGGCTGATGGTCCGTATCGAACAGCGCTACGGGGTCGACATCCCGCTGTCGGAGTTCGTCGCGGCCCCCACCGCGGCCGGGCTCGCGGCGCGGCTGCGCGCGGGCGACACGGCCCCCGCGTACGACCCCCTGGTGCCCATCCGCCCGGAGGGCGGCCGCCCGCCGCTGTTCGTGGTCCACCCCATGGGCGGCAACGTGCTGTGCTACGTGGCCTTCGCCCGGCACCTCCCGGACGACCAGCCGCTCCACGCCCTCCAAGCGGCCGGCGCCGACCCCGGCACCACACCGCTGCGCACCGTCGAGGAGCTCGCGGAGAGCTACATCGCCGCGATGCGGCGGGTGCAGCCGCACGGCCCGTACACCGTCGCGGGGTGGTCCTTCGGCGGCTTCGTCGCCTTCGAGATCGCCCGCAGGCTACGGGCCGCGGGCGAGGCGACAGCCCGGCCCGTACTGCTGGACACCTTCGCGCTCGACCAGCGGCAGCGCCTCCACCACGACGACGACGCGCTGCTGGGGTGGTTCTTCTGGGAGCTGCTCTGGCTGGAGCGCGGCGGCGATTCCCCGATGGAGATCATCCCCGACGAACTGGTCACGCTGGAGGAGAAGTTCGCCTTCATCGCCCGCCTCGCGATCGATGAAGGCGTGCTGCCGGCCGGCAGTTCCGGGACCGTCATACGCCGGCTCTTCCACGTCTACCGGACGAACTGGCAGGCGGCGCTGGACTACCGGCCCGAACCCACGGACCAGGGACTCGTCCTGCTCCGCGCCGAGGAACCGCTGCCCGACGTCCTCGCCGCGATGCACGGCGCGGCCGGCAGCCGCCATGAGGACGCGGCCAACGGCTGGGGCGGCGTCACCGACGGCCCGATCCAGGTCATCGGCGTACCCGGTGACCACCTCTCGATCGTGGAGGAACCGTACGTGGAGCACGTGGCGACGACGGTTGCCGAGCTGATCGATCCGCCCAACGGCCGTCACGGCGAGGGGAGCTGACCTCATGCTCAGGGGCAATCGCGTGCGGGCCGTCGTCATCGGAGCCGGCATCGGCGGCCTGACCTGCGCTCTCGCGCTCCGGCGGGTCGGGATCGACGTGGCCGTGTACGAGCGGGCCACCGAACTGCGGGCCGCCGGTTCCGGGCTGTCGGTGATGAGCAACGCCGTCACCGCGCTCGCCACGCTGGGCATCGACCTCGGCCTGGACGGGCGCGGCCGGACCGTGACGTCCTTCACGGTCCTGGACCACCGGGGCCGGGAAATCCGCGACCTGCCCTTCGCGGAGGTCTGCGAGCAGGTCGGCGCCCCCAGCGTCTGCCTGAGCCGCTCGGACCTCCAGGAGGCGCTGCTCGACGCGATCGGGGACTGCCCGTTGCACCTGGGTGCCACCGCGAGCGGCTTCGACATCGGCGCGTCGGGCGTCACCGCCCACTTCACGGACGGGCGTTCGGCGCGCGGTGATCTCCTGATCGGCGCCGACGGGCTCCACTCGGCCGTACGCGGCCGGCTCGTCGGGCCGGAGCCTTCGCAGGACAGCGGTTACGTCTGCTGGCTCGGCATCGTCCCTTTCCGTCACCCCGAAGTCGCCCCGGGCAGCGTGCGCCACTACTGGGGCGACGGACAGCGCTTCGGGCTCGTCGACATCGGCGGTGGCCGCTTCTACTGGTGGGGCACCCGGAGCATGCCCGCAGCCCGCTCGCACGCCTGGGACGGCACCAAGGGTGAGATCACTCAGGCGTACGAGGGCTGGGCCGACGAGGTGCGGGCGGCGATCGACGCCACCCCGCCCGAGGACATCCTCGCCGTGCCCTCCCGTGACCGCGCCTTCCTGGAACGGTGGGGAGCGGGCCCCGTCACCCTGCTCGGCGACGCCGCACACCCCATGCTGACCACCCTCGGCCAGGGGGCGGGCATGGCCATCGAGGACGCCGTCGTCCTGGCGCACACCCTGGCCGAGCCCGGGGCCTCGGACGATGTGCCGCTCGCCCTGCGGACGTACGAGGACCGCCGTCGCGACCGGACCCGGACCATGGTCGCCGTGGCCCGGTCGATGAGCGACCTGGAGCAGGGCGCCACCCCCGAACAGCGGCAGGCCCGGGACTCCTACTTCCGGTCGGCGCCTCGCCGGGAACTGGCCCGGCACACCGCGGAAAGCCTCACCTTCCCCGGCATCCCGGCCCCCGGCCGCGCGTCCTGCGGGCCCTCGCCCCGGGGGAGTGCCGACGGAGCCGACGCCGGACGGTAGACAACCTGGTTGACCATATGAGCCGCGGACGCCTAATCTCCAACAAGACAACCGGGTTGACCATCGGCTTGCCCTGGTCCCGACCCGCTGTCCCGCCCCGTTGACCAGAACGGTCGACCGTATCCGTGGAGGACCCGCCATGCCCCTGTCCACCGGAGCCGACGCTCCCACCTTCGAACGCCCCGGATTCACCTTCCGCCCGCTCGCCGTGCCTTCGCGCGGCAGTACGGAACTGGCGATCTGGAGACTGCACGCGGCGCCCCTGGCCGCCAGCGAACCGCACAGCATGGACCGGGAGGAGGTCTTCGTCGTACTGGACGGCCGGATCACGGCGACCGTCGGCGGCGAGGAGGTCGTCGCCGGGCCCGGCGACGCCGTCATCGTGCCCGCGCACACCGAACTGTGCCTGCGTAACGGCGAGGCCCCCTCGACCGTCAACGTCGTCACCTCGGCCGGAATGCGGGCCACACTGGGGGACGCGACGTTCCCGCCCCCGTGGGCCCTGTAAGGGGCGGCCGGCGGTTCGTGTGAGCGTGCGGGCGGCCCGTGAAGCGCGGCCCGGCTCCGGGGTCAGGGGTCGCAGTGCCGGGGCTCCAGTGCGTAGGTGGTGCCGCAGGCGCCGCAGGCGAAACGGCCGTTGAGACCGTCGTTGGCGCTCTGGCACTCCGGGCACGTGGCAGAGGTGAAGTACGCCTGGAGCGGTTCCACCGCGCCCGTACAGCTCTGCTCCGTCGGGATACCATGCTTATCTGTCATCCGGATGCTCCGCAGTTGCACGACCATCTGCCGTCGGGCCCTTGGATGACCTGGGCGCCGCACCGGTTGCAACACATGATGCCCTCCCCCCAGCCCCCGAAGTCCGAGACTCCCCTATGGGCAGAGTGCGTCTACAAAAACATCACAAAACCCCCTAGGAGTGGTTACGCTGAAGCCTTGGTGGCGTGGGGGCGGCGCACGATGCACGCGCCGGAGCACAGGCCGTCACCAGGGGGCGCAAAGATCATCGACGGCGCGCCCCGGCCCTGGCCGGGCCCCGCGCGGCCGCCGGGGGCGGGGGCGCGGACGCCTCGCCCCCGGCAGCCCGACTCACCTCTCCGGACCGGCCGTCGAGGCCTCTGCGCCGCCCGGAGCGTCAGCGTTCTTCGGGAGCAGCAGCATGAGCGCTGCCGCCGCCACGTAGCACGCGATCTGCCAGGGCAGGACGGCGGACAGCGCGTCTCCGTAGGCCGTGAGCGGCGCGGCGCCCGACGTGGCGGACGTGTCGAGCGAGGCGAAGAACCATACGCCCAGCACGGCCACCCCGACCGCGTTCCCGACCTGGCCGACGGTGCTCAGGACGCCGCCGGCCGCGCCGGCGTCCCGCGCGGGGACCCCGGCGAGCACGACGTTGACCAGCGAGGGCGAGGTCAGGCCCAGCCCGAGCCCGCCGATGAACAGCGGCAACGCCAGCTGCCAGTACGAGGGCTCGGCCCCGCCCCGCACCACGAGCAGCAACAGGAGCTGCGAAGCCGCGAGGACGAGCGAACCGGTGACGAGCAGCAGACGGCCGGCGCGCGCGGCCAGTTGTACGCCGATCCCCGACGTGAGCGTCGAGCCGACCGCGTACGGAAGGATGATCATTCCGGCTTCCAGGGGCGAGCGTCCGGTGCCGGACTGGAGGTAGAGCGACAGCAGCAGGAAGAACGAGCCGATGGCGCCGAAGAACAGCGCGGAGGCGGCCAGACCGCTGCTGAAGGCCCGTACGCGCAACAGCCCCGGATCGAGGACGGGTTGCCCGCCGCGGGCGGCCAGGCGGCGTTCCCTCCGGAGGAAGAGTGCCGTCACCGGCACGGACAGGGACAACAGGACAAAACCCCACCACGGCCAGCCCCACTCCTCGCCCTGGACGAGGGGGAGGAGCACGCACACCACGGCGGCCGCGGCGAGCGCCGCGCCGGGCAGGTCCAGCCGGGTCCGCGAAGCCGCGTCCGACTCGGGCAGGAAGCGCGCACCGAGCACGATCCCGGCCGCCGCGACCGGGACGTTCACCCAGAAGACCGTCCGCCAGCCCAGCCCGAACACATCCGCCTCGACGAGCACGCCGCCGAGCAGCGGGCCCGCCACGGACGCCAGCCCGAGCACCGCACCGTACGCGCCGAACGCCTTCGCCCGCGCGGCCGGCGCGAAGGACGACCGGATGATGCCGAACACCTGGGGCACCATCAGGCCGCCCGCCAGCCCCTGGCCGACGCGGGTGGCGACGAGGAACGCCGGGTCCGGCGCGAGGGCGCAGGCCGCCGAGGTGATGGCGAACGCCGCCAGCCCGGCCAGGAAGACGCGGCGCCGCCCGAACTGGTCGCCGACGCGCCCGCCGGTGATCAGCCCGGCGCCGAGGGCGAGGGTGTATCCGGCGACCGTCCACTGCAACGCGGCCTGACCGGCCCCGAGCCCGTCGGCGACCGCCGGGGCGGCGACCGTGATGATCGTGGCGTCGAGGAGTTCCATGAACGAGGCGATGAGCACGACGACGAGGGCGACCACCGCCGAGGAGCCGGAGACGGTGGCCGTTCCCGGTCCGGGGCCCGCCGCCGCGTCCGGCCCCGGTCCCGCCGCGGGGTGCGGGGGCGTCGGCGTATCTGCTGGTGTGGCGGCTGCCGTGCCGCCGTCCACATCGGTTGAAGAGGTCATGAGGGCCAGCGTCACAGGAGTACCGGCCACATAACGGCCGCCATTTCTGGCACGGTTGAGCCATGGCAGAGACCGCGGCGCGCCTTCTTCACCTCCTTTCCCTGTTCCAGTCCAGACGCGAGTGGCCCGGATCGGTGCTGGCAGAGCGCTTGGAGGTCAGCCCGCGCACCATGCGCAGGGACATCGGCCGGTTGCGGGAGCTGGGCTACCCCGTACGCGTCACCAAGGGGCCGGGGAGCGCGTACCGCATGGACGCCGGAGCGAAGATCCCGCCCTTGCTCTTCGACGACGAACAGGCCATCGCGGTCGCCGTGGCGCTGCAGACCGCCCCCTCGACCGTGGCCGGTCTCGGCGAGGCGGCCGCACGCGCGCTGGCCACCGTCCGCCAGGTCATGCCGAAGCGGCTACGGCACCGCGTCGACGCGGTGCCGGTGACGGCGATCGACAATGCCTGGGACCTGGCGGCGCCCCCGGTCGACTCCCAGGTGCTGCTGGCCCTGGGCACCGCCGTCCGCAACAGCGAAGTGCTGGGTTTCGACTACACGGGCGGCCGGGGGACCGAGCCCGCCGAGTCCGGAACTGGAGCCGAACCCGGCTCTGGCTCCGGTCCTGGACCTGCATCCGATCCTGGCCCCGGCCCCGTAGCCTCTCCGGGACCGTCGCAGCGAGTGGAGCCCCACCACCTCGTCATGTGGTCCGGCCGCTGGTACCTCGTCGCGTGGGACCTGGGGCGCCCCGGCTGGCGCACCTTCCGCGTCGACCGGATCACGCCGTACCCGCCCACCGGGGTCCGCTTCACCCCGCGGGACCTCCCCGGCGCCGACGTCGCGACCTTCCTCGTCGGCCAGTTCGACCGGGGTGACACCCCCGACCAGTGGGCCTGTCATGGCGAGGTGATCCTCGACGCCCCCGCCGCGGTCGTCGCCCGCTGGGCACCCGGCGGCGCGGTGGTCGAGGAGGTCGCCCCGAGCCGCTGCCGGCTCACCCTCGGCGCGTGGTCGTGGCCCGGACTGGCCGCCCTGATCGGCACCTTCGGCTGCGACATCGAGGTGATCGGCCCGCCGGAACTGACCGCGGCGTGCGACGAACTCGCCCGGCGGTACGCGGCGGCAGCGGCGGGCGGCCCGAACGGCGCCACGGCCCGGACGGGGGAGCGGGACGGGAAGCCGTCGCGTGCGGTGCCGCAGCCCGCGGCCGTGGTCAGTTCCCGTGCGCCGTGATGGCGTACCCCTCCGGGCCGGCGAAGGTGAACGCGAGGCCGAAGGGGGTGTCCTTCGGCGGGCTGAGGATGGTCACCCCGGCGGCGACGAGCTGGTCGTGCAGTTCCCTGGCGTCCGTGGCGCGGAACCACAGGGCCACCCCGAGGCCGGGCCGGTCGGCCTGGTCGAGCTCCACTCCCGGCAGCGGCTCGCGGACCGCGAAGGGGACCGGCTCGGTGGCGAACACCACCGCGCCGGGAGGCGAGGAGGGGGTCCGGCGCAGCCCGAGGTGCTTCTCGCAGAAGGCGGCCGCGGCTTCGACGTCGCGTACCTGCAGGGCGAGGAAGTCCGGGCCGAGGAGGGCGGCGGTCATGGGTCTCTCCGTTCCTTGATGTCAGGAATTTGACATCAAGAAATGTACGTGCGGTGCCGCCCTGTGTCAAAATCCTGACATGAGTAACCGGAAGCCCGTGGAACCGCCCCACCCCGCCGAGGACATCACCGAGCACGTGGGGTACCGCCTCAAACGCTCCGCCGCGGCCCTGCGCGCCGCCATGGACAAGGCCTTGCGCGAACACGGCCTGACCGTGCCGCAGTACTCCTGCCTCGAACTCCTCGACGAGCAGCCCGGTCTGTCCAACGCCGACCTGGCCCGCGGCACGTTCGTCACCCGGCAGTCCATGAACGTCGTCCTGCGCGGTCTCCAGGACGCCGGCCTGGTCTCCCGGCCGCGCACCACCGACCACGGCCGTGCCCTCCCCGCCCATCTCACCGAAGAGGGCCTCGACCGCCTCGACGCGGCCCGCGGCGCCGTCTACGCCATCGAACGGCGCATGATCGACGCCATCCCGCAGCAACGCCTGGCCGCCCTCCTCGCCGACCTCGACCGCATGGCGGCGGCCCTCGGGGACTGAGGCCCCTGGTGCCGCCGGCCGTCGGTCACGGCCGAAGGCGGCCGGAGGGAGGCGGATCGCGGTGCGACGTGGTCAGCCCGCGGTGTTGGTGTGCCAGATCGGCCGACCGTTGGAGTCGTAGATGACGACGTTGCCGTCGTCCTGGACGGAGAAGGTGGCGCCTTGGTTGCCCGCGGTGTCGGAGTGCCAGATCCGATTGCCGCCGGAGTCGTAGACGGAAAGGTTGCCGTCCAACTCGAAGGCGGCGGTGTCGCCGTTCGGGTAGACGTTGTCGGCCTGCCAAGCGGCCTTGTCGTGGCGGTAGACGACGAAGTTGCCGTCTTCCTGGAGGCGCACGAGGGTGCTGCCGTCACCGGATGTCCAGGCCTGGTTCCGGCGGATCACTGTCCTGGCCCGGAAGTCCGCGTTCGCCATATGTTCCCCCTCGGTACGGCCACGGGGCGGTTCCCCGGGCCCGCCCGTCACGGTAGTCCCGCGTAGCCGAGATGCTGTAGGGGCAATGGCGCCGACCGGTTCGCTCGGTGCGCGGACCAAAGATGCGGCCAACCCCCGTCACCCGCCACGCCCCACCTTTCCTCCTACGGAACAACCGCGTGTGGGGGAGGGGGTCCACTGTGCCGGCTGCGGCGTCGGAGAGCGCTGACAGCCTGGCGGATTCCTGTCCCTGTCCGAGCACGAGCGGGCCCGTGAGACGGATACGACAGGCGAGCACCGGCCACCGGCGCCTGCGGCACGACCGCCGAAAGTGGCGTGCCGGGCACCTTGCGGAAGTGTGACGGCGGGATATGCCCGGTTGCGGCGGCGCCCGTTCACCCGACCTCGTGGCCGGGCTCGTCGAGCCACGTCCGGTGCGTTCCGTCGCGCTCCACGCTGACGCCGAAGCGGGGGAGGTCCGGGCGGCCGTGGACGCGCCACCAGGTGTACGCGGTGACGACTTCCCGCCACAGATCGCGCGGCCCCCAGACCCGAACCGAACCGTGCTGCCACCAGGTGTCGTAGGCGACGACGGCGACCGACGTACCGGACTCGTCCCAGAGCTGGACCTGCTTGTCCGGTCCGTCGCCGCGGTGGGTGTAGTCGATGTCGCGCGCATGCAGGCCGATGGCGAAGTCCTGCTGCCAACTGCCCTGGAGCACTTCCGCCGGATCGAGGGGCGAGGCGCCGCGGCGCGAACTGTCCGGTGCGTCGATGACGCGGCGGGGACGCTGGCCGCGGGCCCACATGTAGTGGGCGCTGCCGACGAACCTCCCTTCGGCCCGGCCGTCCGCCACGCGCAGCCTCAGCAGGCCCGCGTTGGCGTACGCCGTGCCGAAAGGGGTGAGGATCAGCCCTCCCTCGGCCGACTGCTCCAGCCACGCCGCCGGAACGCGCCGCACCGACGCCGTACTGAGGACCCGGTCGTACGGCCCGGACCGCGTCCAGTCCTCGGGCCCGCCCGCCAGCCCGTCACCGCAGACGGCCTGTACCGAGGCGTACCCGGCCCGTTTCAGGTTGCCCGTGCCCCATGCGGCGAGAGCCGGGTCCACCTCCACGGTCGTCACCCGCGCGCTGCCGACCCGCTCGCACAGCAGGGCCGTGTTGTAGCCCGACGCCGTCCCGATCTCCAGGACGCGGTGTCCCGGGTCAAGGTCCAGATGGCACAGCTTCTCGTAGGCGATGTCCATCGCGGACACCGACGAGGTGAAGTCGCCACGGGCCGGTCCGTCGAGCGCGGTGGCCCCGTCATCCATCTGGACGACGGCGGAACGGCTGGTGTCCCACACGGCCTGCCGCCAGCGCTCCTCGTCCTCCTCGCGGTCCAGCAGCGGATAGAGCCCGTTGTCCTGGGCGGGCAGGCCCCAGAACCGGGAGGGCACGAACTGCTCCCGGTCGACCACGTCGAACGCCTGCGCCAGCCACGGCCGGCGGAAGGCCCCCTTGGTGGCGAGCGCCGTGCGCGCCACGTCTCGCCAGCGCACCGGCTACTTCTTCTTGCCCGGGTTGTCGCCGTCCGGGCTGGGCGGCTCGGGCGGCGGCGTCCACGGCTTGTCGGACGGCTCGCCCCGGTGATGTTGTCCCATCCTGCCTCCCTCGTGTCCTGCCGCGACGAGTCCAACTCTTCCCCGAGAAACAGGCCATCGAACGGAGAGCGCGCGAGGCCGGAAAACGTTCACGCATGATCGCGTCACGAAGAACTCCGGTAGGTTCGCGGCGCGAAATCCGACTCCGGCGAAGGAAGGCTTCCATGAGTACGTCGGAAAGCGTCGGCATCCCGGACGCGCTGGCCGCGTCGTACGCCGGGGACGACGCCGGACGGGCCTGGCTCGCCGCCCTGCCCGCGCTCACCGCGGCCTTCCTTGAGCGCTGGGAGCTGCGGCGGGACGGCGAGGCCGGGTCCGGAATGGCCTCCCTCGTCCTGCCGGTGGCGCGTACGGACGGGACGCCCGCCGTGCTGCGGTTCCAGCCGCCCAAGGAGGAGACCGACGCGGCGCTGGTCGGCCTGCGCACCTGGAACGGCGACGGCGCCGTGCGGCTGATCGACCATGACCGGGCGAGCGGCGCCATGCTGCTGGAACGGCTGGACGGGTCCCGCACGCTGGCGTCCGTCGCGGACGACGACACCGCGATGACCGTCCTCGCCGGGCTGCTGCGGCGCCTCGTCGCCGTCCCCGCACCGGAGGGCCTGCGCGGACTCGGTGACATCGCCGCCGGGATGCTGGAGCAGGTGCCCACGGCGCTGGCCTCGCTGTCCGACCCCGCCGACCGGCGGCACCTGCGGACCTGGGCGTCGGTGGTGGCCGACCTGGCCGGCGAGCCGGGGGACCGGCTGCTGCACTGGGACCTGCACTACGACAACGTACTGGCCGCGGAGCGCGAACCGTGGCTCGCCATCGACCCGGAACCGCTCGCCGGGGACCCCGGATTCGACCTGTGGCCTGCCCTGGACAGCCGGTGGGAGGACGTCGTCGCGACGGGGGACGCCCACCGTGTCGTACGGCGCCGGTTCGACCTGCTGACCGACGCGCTCGGCCTGGACCGCGAGCGGGCGGCCGGCTGGACGCTGGGCCGGCTGCTCCAGAACTCCCTGTGGGACATCGAGGACGGGGCCACCGCGCTCGACCGGTCACAGGTCACCGTCGCGGAGGCCTTGGCCTCGACCTCGACCTCGACCTCCATCTCGACCTCGGCCTCGGCATCGTCGAAGCGGTAGCCCGGCAGGCGCCGCACACCGAAGGCCACCCCGCTCCGCCCCACCTCACTCCACTCCACCCGCCCCGCTCCGCCGTCCGCGCACTCCCCGCCGCCGCGGTGACCCACTCCACAGCGACAACCCCGGAACGCCGAGTGTCAAGAGGCGTCCGCCGGGACACACGAGCGGCGGCGCTTCGGAATCCCGTCCGGCGCGCCGTCCGCGGTCTTCCGTACGGCGGCGGAGTGCCGGCGTCGTACGGACATGAGGCATCAGCGCGCCGACGGGGTAACGAGTGAGAACGTACGGACCGCCGACAGATGCGGACCGGATGAGGAACGGAGCGTGCATGGCCGGTCGGACGCGGAAGCAGGAGTCTCAGGAACGCGGGCAAGACCCTCGGACGCGGGAACAGGAGACCCGGTCCGGGGCGCGGGGCTCCGAAAGCGGGCGGCAGCAGCAGCAGCAACAGCACCGCGAGGAGCCCGCGCCGCAAGGGCGCGTCGCCCGGGTGCGGCAGTGGTGGAGCCGGGCCTGGGGCTCGGCGGGCCACGAACGCCACACGCTGCTGCTGATCGGCAAGAGCACGCTGGCGGCGACCGCCGCCTGGGTGCTCTCCTACAACCTGCTCGACGCGGAGTCCCCGGCGTTCGCGCCGTTCTCCGCCGTCCTGATCATGCAGGTGACCGTGTACCAGTCCCTGCTGCAGTCACTGCGCTACGTGGGCGCCGTGGCGGCCGGGGTCGCCGTACAGGCCGTCCTGGGGTACCTGGCCGGGCCCGACCTCCTCACCTTCGCGCTCGTCGCGGTCGTGGCCCTCGCCATCGGCCGATGGCCCGCCCTCGGATCGCAGGGCTCCCAGGTGGCGACGGCGGCGTTCTTCGCCTTCTCCACCTACATCTCGGCGCCGGCCGGAATCGGCAAGATCACCCACCTGGGCCAGATCATCCTGCTGGTCCTCATCGGATGCGGCGTCGGCGTCGTCGTCAACGTCGCACTGGTGCCGCCGCTGCGCTACCGCAGTGCCGAACACGGCATCCACACCCTCGCCCGCACCCTGTGCGACCTGGTCAGCGACATATACCCGGCCATGCGCGAGGGCGAGATGGACGAGGAGCGCATCAGCCACTGGCGCGGCCGGGCCGAGCAGACCGGCACACTGATCACCCAGGCCGAGAACGGGCTGCGCACCGCGCGCGAGAGCCTCTACTTCAACCCGCGCAACCGCCTGGGCCGCCACCGGGGCCGCAAGGGCTTCGAAGGCTACGGCGCGGTGCTCAAGGCGCTGGAGCGGACCATGTACCAGACCGCCTCGCTCACCCGCAGCCTCGACCAGTGGCGCCAGGACGGCAACGGCCGGGACCGGCGCTTTCTGAGCGGCTACGCCGACTTCCTCGAATCCGTCTCCCGGATCAGCCAGGTCCTGGGACAGCTGGACGAGGACACGCTGACCGACCAGGCCCGCGAACTGTGCGGACTCGCGGAACAGGCGCAGGAGTGCTGCCGCAAGGTGACCGAGCAGGCCGAGCAGGACGGGCTGCCGCTGACCGACCCGGCCTACCCCTACGGAGTGCTCGTGGTGGAGTCCACCCGGCTGATGGACGAGTTCCAGTACACCTGCGACGTGCTCCAGCAGCAGGTCGACCAGTGACGGCGGCGGCCGCCGCCCCGCCCACGGAGCCGGCGGGCGCACCCGCCCTTACCCCCGACTTACCACCTTCCCGTGCAGGATGGGCAGGCTTTGCCACCCTGTCGCGCGTTCCGCGGCACCTGAGGAAGGATCAGCAGTGGGCCCGTTCAGCGTCCCGGTATCCGTCGCCGTGCCCGCTCCGCCGGGCCGTCGGGGCTGACCGCGGTGGCCGCCGCTGCCGAACCGCCCCCGCCGGTGCCCCTGCCACCGAAGCCCCACGCGGGCCCCGCCCCGGCCGACCGCCCGGCGCCGTGGTTCCGGCCGACCATCCGGATACGGCTGACGCTGCTGTACGGCGGCATGTTCCTGATGGCCGGCGTCGTGCTGCTCGCGATCATCTACATGTTCGCGGCCAACACGCTCAAGGAAGGCACCCCGGAGTTCCGGGTCTTCGGCAGCGACATCAGCCTGGCCAACGTCAACTGCCGTGCGCTGCCGCCGGTCGGCACGGTCGACGAGATCAACGCGGCCATCGGCGACTGCCTTCGTGACCAGCGCGCGTTCGTCCTGCAGACCTTCCTGAACCGTTCCCTGCTGGCGCTGCTGGGGCTGACGGTCGTGGCGTTCGCCTTCGGGTACGCGATGGCGGGGCGGGTGCTGTCGCCGCTGGGCCGGATCACCCGTACCGCGCAGCGGGTGGCCGGTTCCGATCTGCACCGGCGTATCGAGCTGGGCGGTCCGGACGACGAGCTCAAGGAGCTGGCCGACACCTTCGACGA
>NZ_JBHWHY010000023.1:0-8306 GCF_042732265.1 Streptomyces sp. NPDC059788
GAGTCCGCCCCACGCCTGCCCCGGCCCGGTCCGCGGCCGTTCCGCCTTAGCCGCGCGCGCCGAACACCTGCGTCCACGTCGGCCCGCCCGATGTTTCGTGGGTGCCTATCCCTATTTCCTTGAAGTCGCAGTTGAGTATGTTGGCCCGATGGCCGGGGCTGTTCATCCAGCTCTTCATCACCTCGGCGGCGGACCGCTGTCCCCGGGCGATGTTCTCGCCATAGGTGCTCCACTGGTATCCGGCGGCTTTGATGCGGTCGCCCGGGTCCGTACCGTCCGGGCTGGTGTGGTCGAAGTAGTTCCGGGCGTCCATGTCCTGGGAATGGCGGCCGGCCGCGGTGTCGAGCCGGCTGTTGCCCTGGACGGGGCCGCAGCCCTGCTTGGCGCGCTCGGAATTGACCAGCGCGGTGACCTGCTGGGCGTACGGCGACTGACCGCCGCCGGTACCGGAGGCCGGGGCGGGGACCGGGGCGGAGGGGCGCGGTGCCGGGGCGGCCGGTTCGGTGGGTACCCGCTTCTTCCGGGGGGTGTGCGGCTCCTTGGAGGGGGACGCGGCCGACGGGGTGGGCGTGGGGCTCGGGCTGTGGCTCGCCTTGGAGGGGGACGGGGCGGGTGCCGTCGCCGAGGGGGTGACCAGGGGCGCCGACTCGGGCTCCGTGGCCGCTCGGGAGGTGCTCGGTTCCTCGTCCGGGCCGCTGGTGATCAGCGGGAGTGCGCCGCCCACCGTCGCGAGGGCGGCCGCCGCCACCGCTGCCGCGGTGACGGCACGACGGCGGCGGACGCGACGGCTCTCGCGCAGCGCGTCGCGGAGCTGGGCGCGTCCGCCTGCCGCGGGTGGGCCGCCGACGGCGGAGGCCGGGGGCGAGGCCGCTCCGCCCGCCGTCGTGAACCCGGCGGGCTGCTGGGCGGTGGTGCCCGTGAGGACCGGGGCTTCCATGGTGTCCGGCGCGAGTGCGGCGGCAGGCGGCACCAGCGCCAGCCCGACGAGCAGCCGGTCCGCGGGCACCAGCCCGGACGAGAAGGAGGCGCAGACCGTGCACTCGCGGGCGTGCCGCGCGATGCGCTTGCGCCACAGCGCGGAGGGCGCCCCGTCCCACTGCTCGGTGACGGTGTCCAGCAGGACGCACCGGGGCTTGGCGGACAGCGCGCGCACGACCACCCGGGACGCTTCCAGCTGGGTCTTCATCCGCTGCACCCGTACGGCTGTGTGCTGGGGCGTCAGCTCCATCGCGGCGGCGACTTCCGCCCTGGTCAGCTCGCCTGCCGCCTCCAGCCACCACAGGGACAGCAGCGCGCGGTCGGCTTCGTCGAGCCAGCGGGTGGCTTCGGCGACTTCGCGGCGCTGTCCGGACAGGCCCAGCCGGACGATGGTGAGTCCGACGAAGTCGGCGCGGGGGTCGGCGACGTCGTGGGCGTCGTCGAGCCGGCCGTTCACGGGTGCGGCCTGGTCCTGGCGCCAGTGCGCCCGTATCTGGTTCATCGTGATGGCCACCAGCCAGGACCGGTAACTGCCCGGGTCGCGCAGGTCGCCGAGGCTGCCGAGGGCCCGGAGCATCGTCTCCTGTGCCACGTCGTCCACGTCCGCGTGGCCGTGCAGCGCGCGTCCCACGATGTTGTACACCAAGGGCATGGAGGCGGTGACGAGCCGGTCCCTGGCCTGCCCGTCCCCCGCCTGCGCGGCCGCAATCACCGCAGGGTCGAGTTCGCTGCTCACGCTCTGTCCACTCTCTTTCGGCTCGGGCTTCTTCCGTCCCACACTCAGGAGATGCCGCGGTGGCGGGCCCGATAACAGAAATCGAGCAGCAGTCCGCCGGATTCGTACGCCGGGGCGAAACAATACGGGTGGGAGGGCCGTGCCGCGCGGGTGGCGGGCGGCCCCGCGCAAGGCCGGTGACCAGGGCGGAAGGCGTGATGGACGCGGCGGCGGCGGATACCCGCTGCACAATGGCCGCGAAATATCCTCGTCACGCGCATCCATCGGCGTGACTCGTGCGTCTCACGAGGAAGCCACCTTCTCATGTGGCCTTACTTCAGGGGCATTTGGAGAAAACACGTTGAAAACTGGCATTAAGGGCGTGCGTCGCCTGTCCGCGACTGCCGTCACCGCCGCGGGGGCCATCCTGGTGACCGGGGCGTTCGCCGCCCCGGCGCAGGCCGTGACCCCCAAGGCCGCCCCGGCGAAAGCCGCGGCGCCCAAGGCACCCGCGATCACCGCCGCCGGCGGTTTCGCGATGAACAACGGCACCGGCAAGGCCGCCTTCAGCAAAGCGGCGGACACCCGCCGTTCCATGGGCTCCACCACCAAGATCATGACCGCTCAGGTGGTGCTGTCGCAGAAGAAGCTCAACCTGGACACCAAGGTCACCGTCGACAAGGCGTACAGCGACTACATCGTCGCGAAGACCGCCTCGTCGGCCCACCTCATCGTCGGGGACAAGCTCACCGTCCGTCAGCTGCTGTACGGGCTGATGCTGCCGTCCGGCTGCGACGCGGCGTACGCGCTGGCCGACAAGTTCGGCAGCGGGTCCACGCGGGCGGCCCGGGTGAAGTCGTTCATCGGCCAGATGAACACCGCGGCCAAGAACCTCGGTCTGAAGAACACGCGCTTCGACTCGTTCGACGGCATCGGCAACGGTGCGAACTACTCGACGCCGCGCGATCTGACGAAGCTGGCCTCCAGCGCGATGAAGAACGCCACGTTCCGCGGGGTCGTCGGCACGAAGTCCACCAAGCAGAAGGTCACGACGAAGAGCGGCGGCTACCGCTACATGTCGTGGACCAACACCAACAACCTGCTCGGCAGCTACGCCGGCACCATCGGCGTCAAGACGGGCTCCGGCCCCGAGGCCAAGTACTGCCTGGTCTTCGCCGCGACCCGGAACGGCAAGACGGTCATCGGTACGGTCCTCGCCTCCTCCTCGGTGGCCAACCGCACCGCCGACGCCAAGAAGCTGCTGGACTACGGCTTCAAGGTGTGACGAACGGAGAGGGCCTGCCCGCGGCATTCCAACCGCGGGCAGGCCCTTTCCCTTGCCGTCGGCTTCCCTTGCCGTCCGCCTCCTTCGCTGTCCACTCCCTGTGCTGTCAACCGATCCGGTGGGGAGGGACGATCGCGCTGCCGTGGGAGCAGTGTGGTGGGGGTGGCCCCAGGACACAGTCGGGGGACGGCCGCATTCTCCGCGCCGCGGCGCGCCCATAGCGTCCTTGTCATGACCGATTCCCTACGGACGCTCCCGTCGTCGCCCCCGGCACCGCGCCGCCGCGGCCTGCTGGTCTTCCTCGTCGTGGCCTACCTGGGCATGTGGGCGGCCATGACGCCCCTCCTGCTCACGGGCTTCCAGCGGGAGAGTGCCCGATCGGGGACCGGTGCGCTGGAGGAGGTGTGCATCGCGGCCGCGATGTTCGCCCCGGCGCTCGCCGCGCTCCTCGTCGTCCGGTACGTGGAGCGCGCCGGCCGCCTGCGGGACGTGCTCGCCCTGCGGTGGCCGCGCCCCTGGGGCCGCACCGCCCGCTCCTGCCTGCTGGCACTGGCGGTCCCCGCGGCCCTGACCGCCGTCGCGCTCGGCATCGGTGTGGCGACGGGCCACTACCCCTTCGGGGTGCGGTGGGACGGGCTCGGAGCCTGGGCGGCCACCATGCTGCTCCAGATGCTGGTTTCCCTGCCGCTGTTCTTCGGCGAGGAACTGGGCTGGCAGGGCTACCTCTTCCCCCGCCTCGTACGGGACGGCGGCGACGCGCGCCTGATCGGGGCGTACGTGGGTACGGGCGCCGCCTTCGCGCTGTGGCACCTGCCCACGCTCCTGATGGGCGGGCAGTATCCCGGCCGGCCCTGGTACGTGTCCGTACCCGCCATGGTCATCAGCTGCACGCTCATCCTGCCGGTCTTCACCTGGCTGCGCCTGCGCTCCGGATCGGTGATCCCCGCGGTCCTCGGCCATACCTTCGTGAGCACGGCGAGCGTGGGCATGGTCAAGGTGTTCGCTGCGCCGGACGCTGCGCTGGACCCCCTGTTCATGGGGATGACCGGCTGGCCCGGCTGGATCGCGACGGGCGCGTTCGTCACCTTCCTCGCGCTGACCGGACGACTCCGGCCGTCCGCGTACGCACAGAGCGGTGACTCCCGTGTGAGCCGATCCGTCGGCGCGTCCGCGGCTGCGGGAACATCTCCCGCCCGGGCAAACAAGGCTTGACACCCCTGGATACTGGTTGACCATGGATGAGGTCAAAGTCGTCGTCGCCCATTCCGAGCGCGCAACCTTGCGCGTCGGCGACGTGTTCCTGAAGGTGGACGCCGATCAGGCGCGCGTCGATGTCGAGGCCGAGACGATGGCCCTGGCGCCGGTCCCGACCCCGGAGATCCTGTGGCGCAAGCCGAACGTGCTGGCGATCGCCGCACTCCCGGGGACCACGCTCGGGCGCCTCGGCGGGCCGTCGACCGGGTCGTCGACGGCGTGGGCCGCGGCGGGCGCCGCCATCCGGAAGCTGCACGACGCACCGCCGCCGCCCCGGCCCGGCCGGGCCGGCCGGAGCGCCGCCGCGCTGGCGGCGGAACTCGACGACGAGTGCGAGTTGCTCGTGACGAACGGTCTCCTGCCCGCTGACCTGGTCACCCGCAACCGCCAGGTCGCCGAGGCCGCGCTCCGGCCGTGGACTCCGGCGTTCACACACGGCGACCTGCAGGTGGCGCACGTCTTCGTCGACGGCGACGAGGTCACCGGCATCATCGACTGGTCCGAGGCGGGCCAGGGCGATGCCCTGTACGACCTCGCCACCTTCACGCTCGGGCACGAGGAACACCTCGACGACGTTTTCGCCGGCTACGGCGCCGACATCGACCTCGATGTGATCCACGCTTGGTGGTCGTTGCGAAGCCTGCTGGCGGTTCGCTGGCTGATCGAGCACCACTTCGACCCGTTCGCGCCGGGCTGTGAAGTCGACGTGCTGAAATCCCGGATGTGAGGCCGCACGGGCCCGTCGTCGTCGGCCGGCTGGTCGGTGAACTTATCCGGCCTGCTGTTGCGCGGGCACCGTGGAAGACGTGGACACGGCTGCGGATGCCGGGGAGGCCGCGGACGGACGCGGGCCTGTGGGAGTTGCCGAGGCGGCGACAGCAGCCGCGGATTTCATGCGTTCCTCGTCGTAATCGCTCCAGTCCGCGGGAGGCCAGGTCGCCGTGGGCGCCGCCAGCGCTTTGTCGATGGTTTCCCGCAGCCCCTCCCCGAAGAAGTCGGAAACCTGCCGTACTAGCTTCAGCGCCTCGATGGTGCCCGAAGTGAGGGGCCTGGCCATACGGTCGGTTCCGCCCGGAACGCCGCGCGGGACGGCATGCGCGTGCTTCGTCGCTCCGAGCGCGTGCGCGTGCAGACCGGCGCAGGCGTAGCCGATCGCCAGGGCGATCCGCCGCACCGCGTCGTCGGCTCCGCGCGTCAGCTCGCCGGCGCCGAGCAGGGTCTGGCGGGGGCTGCCGGGCCCGTCGTTCCCGTCCGCCGAGCGCGGTGGCAGCTTTTTCTCCTCGGCGTCGAGCAGCCTGTGCGCCCGTTCCATGACGGCCGCAACAAAGGCCAGTTCTTCCAGGTCGATGGTCTGGGTCATGGCGTCCTCCCGTGCCGTGTGCGTACAACGGCACCGTAAGATCGGCCGGTCCCATACATGACCCGATCCGGCAAAAGCAGACCCATTGGAGTTACGGGCCGGGCTGCCTCCGGTACGTCAATCGTTACGTCAGTGCGCGATGGAGTCGATCAGTTCGCGCGCCCCCTGGCGCAGCAGCGCGACCGCGACGGACGTGCCGAGCGTCGCCGGATCGAGCGGCCCGGCCCATTCGTGGGCGTTCAGCACGGTCTTGCCGTCCGGGGTGAAGACACAGGCACGCAGGGACAGTTCACCGTTGCGCTCGGTCTTCGCGTACCCGGCGATCGGCGAATTGCAGTGGCCTTGGAGGACGTGGAGAAACATCCGCTCCGCGGTCGCCTCCCGGAAGGCGTCGTGGTCGCCGAGCGCGCTGACGGCGTCAATGGTGCCGGTGTCGTCCTCGCGGCATTGCAGGGCGAGAATTCCGGCGCCGATGGGCGGGCACAGCATCTCGGGCGGCACGATTTCGGTGATGACGTCGCCACGGCCGATGCGCTCCAGCCCGGACACGGCCAGCAGGAGGGCGTCGGCGTCGCCCGCGTGGAGCTTCTCCAGGCGCCGGTTGGCGTTGCCGCGCATCGGTACGCACACGAGCTGCGGATGGGAGGCGGCGAGCTGGGCGACACGGCGTACGGAGGAGGTGCCGACACGCGTGCCGTCGGGCAGCCGGTCGAGGGTGAGACCGCCCGGGTGGATGAGGGCGTCGCGGATGTCGTCGCGCTTGAGGAAGGCCGCGAAGGTCGTACCGGCGGGGAGGGGACGATCGGCCGGAACGTCCTTGACGCAGTGCATGGCGAGGTCCGCCTCCCCGGCCAGCAGCGCGGCGTCCACCTCCTTGGTGAAGGCGCCCTTGCCGCCGAGTTCGGACAGGTCGCCCATCCAGCGGTCGCCGGAGGTGGTGACGGGCACGACCTCGGTGCGGATCGCGGGGTAGCGGGCGGCCAGTTCGGCCCGTACGCGGTCCACCTGGGCGAGCGCCATGGGAGAGGAACGCGAGACGATACGGATCAGTTCAGGGGCGGACATGGCGTACACCATAGGGCGTCGGGACGCGGTTCCGGCTTCGCGGCAGTTGAACACGAGGCCCCTGCCCGCCCCGGGAGGCCGCACGGTGCTGGTGCTCCGTCAGGAGCGGGCGGGCGCCGGTGTGCCGTGGCGCGGGCGACGGTGCCCCTCTACGGCGTGGCCTTCTTCGCGGGCGTCTTCGTCAGCGCTGCGCACGGCCCCGCGCCGAGCCGATCCTGACGGCCCGTGATGCGGCGGTGGTGGGCCGGTGGCACGGACGGCGGAGGGTTGTCACCCCGTTCGCCCGTCCCAGGGTGCGGACCGGCGGGGGCTGGGTCAAGGTCATCTCGTCAGGTCCACCCACCTCATCTTCAGGAGAGTCACATGCTTCGTAACGTCGCGATCACCCTCGCCGGGATCACGGCGGCCGGTTTCCTGGCCGCCGCGCCCGCTGCCGCCGACTCGGGCGGCGCCGCCGCGGGCGGCGCGTACGGCTCCGGCGCCTACTCGTCCCAGAACACGCTCGGCGGATACCGCCACTTCAGCGTCGGCGGCCCCTCGGGTGTCACCGCCACCGGCGCGGCCTACGCCCACAGCCAGGCGGGCGGCCAGTTCGACTACGGCCGTTACTTCAAGGCCGTCTGGCACTGAGTCCGGTCCTGCTCGCGTCGGCACGCCCGACGGCTGCGCCCCGCGTCCGTTCCACGGCGCGGGGGCGCGTATGTCCCGTCCGGGCGCGGGCCGACGGACCCGTGGCACCGGCCCGCCGTCACCCTCCCCTTCACGCACGCGTTCGGATGACCGTCACCGACGGCGTCCCGACGGCGGCCGCTGCCACCCACGAAGCCTGCCCCACGGCCCGGCACTGCCGTGGCGGATGACGGAACGCAGACAGAGCGGCCCCCTGCCCACAGGCTCACGGGCAGGGGGCGTCCTGCTGTGTCAGGACTTGGGGGCCCGGTGCTCAGGGCTCGGGGCTCAGAGCGCAGGCCGGTGGCGGTGCCGTGCTGGTCCCGGTGCCGGGCCGGCGCCGGCCGTCGTCAGCTGTGGCTCTGCTCCGGGGTCTCCAGGACGAAGACGGGGATCACGCGGTCGGTCTTCTGCTGGTAGTCGTCGTAGTAGGGAAAGGCCTCGACCGCGCGCCCCCACCACAGGGCCTTCTCCTCGCCCGTCACCTCACGGGCCACCAGGTCCATGCGTACGGGCCCGTCCTGCAGCTCCACTCGGGGGTCCGCCACGATGTTGTGGTACCAGACAGGGTGCTTGGGAGCGCCGCCCAGCGAGGCGACCACCGCGTAGGCGCCTTCGTGTTCCACCCGCATCAGAGGGGACTTGCGGATCTTCCCCGACTTGGCACCCCGGGTCGTCAGGACGATGACGGGCAGGCCGCGCATCGTCGTCCCCTTGGTGCCGCCGCTGCTCTCGTACAGCTCGACCTGGTCGCGTACCCACTTCTCCGGGCTCGGCTCGTACTCGCCCTCAAGTGGCATGGCATCCGTCCCATCGTCGCATCGTCGTTCGCCCATGGTGGCGTCGTGTCGTCCGTACGGTCCCGTGGGCGGCCCCCCCGCCCCCCCCCCCCGCCGGGCCCGTACGAAAAACACCGGGGCGGCGCCAACCAACCCCCCCGTGTCGTGGCCGGTGGGGTACCCCCGGGGGGTCGGCGGGTG